>JBEKWE010000113.1:0-12406 GCA_049513335.1 Acidobacteriaceae bacterium
CAGCTTGGGAAACTGGGACCGTTCGTCGCTATTCAAGACTTCAAGCCGGGCGAGAAGTACGATGTGATTGTTTCAGCGGGGCTCGTGACGGGCGCTGCCACCACGCAGAACGCGGGCGAGACTACGGGGCTGGAAGCGCAGCCGAGCGGCGCGGCGCGCAGAAGGCCGCAGCAGGCGGGAGCGCTGGCAGATGGGATCCTTGAGGCCGTCCGCGCAGGCACGCCGCTGCTGGCGATTCCGCAGACCGACGCGCTCTCCGAAGGCGTGGCCAGGCAGCTTGCCGCCGCCGGGGCCTTCACCTACAACGGCGCGGTGGGCGATCTGCGCGCTCCGTGGATGGGCAACTGGACTTTCGTGCGCAGGCATGCGCTCTACGAAGGGCTGCCCGTAGACCAGGCCATGGGAATCCACTACCAGGCGCGTGGCCGCGAGTCGAACGGGCTGCTGATCGACCGCGCGGCGGGCGGCGCGGAGGTGGAGATCGTCGCGGCGTACTCGCGCGATCACTCGCGGCAGATCGGCGCGGGAACATTCACCACGCGGCTGGGCGCGGGCAAGATCGTCTACCAGCGCGTGCCGGAGATGCACCCGGTGATGCAGCAGCGTTTTCTGGCCAACGCGCTGCGCTGGCTGACCAGAGCATAGCGGCACGGTTCCCACTCATCGCGATACAGCGCGATGAATGGGGCACCCGATTGATTGAGGTCATCACGCAGAAGAGGCAGCCCGGGGGCTGCCTCTTCGTTTGCTGCGTGTTTCGTCTCGGCTTACTTATGCGTTGCGGGACGCGCGGCAGTGTGGTGCACCGGAGCCGCCGGTTTGGTGGGCTTGGGCAGGATCACCTCGCCATCCTTCATGATGATCTGGACGGGGTTGGGAGTGTAGGAGTCGTAGGTCCCGGTGAGGGTGACGGTCTGGCCGACGGCGGTGGCCGCGGCGATTGCGTCCGCCTTCGTCTTGGCCGCGGCGACAGCCTTGTTATACGCGGCCAGCTTGGCCTTGTAGGCGGCCTTCTGGGCGGGCGTTGCCTTGGCGGAGGGCTCCTCCGGCGCTTCGATGGTCTCCGGCGGCGCCATGTTGAAGGTGAAGTCGGCGGTCTTGGGATTGGCCTGCTTGGCGTCGTCGGTGACGGCAACCTTCAGCACGGTCGGCGAGGAGCTGATAACGAGTGCGCCGGGAATCTGCACCGACTTGCCCTTGATCGCGTCCCATACCTTCGCGGCATCATCCGGAGAGCCAAACTGGAAGACCAACTCCTTGTCTTCGGTGGCAAGTGTGGCGTAATCGGCTGTAGTGCTGATGAAGCCGTGGATTTTCTCCGCCTGGGTTGGGGCGGGCTTGATCGAGGCGAAGAGGCCCGCGGGCGGGTTCAGATTGGCTGTGGCCGCGGCCAGGACTGCATCGTAGCCATCCATGCCATCGTGGTACTTCTTGTAGCAATAATTGGCGTAATTGGCGAAGTTAGTCTTCAATGCGGGAGGGGCGTAGGCAACTACGCGCGATGCATAGAAGGTGCAGTCGAGGTAGTCGGGCGGGGTGGTCTGGTAATATGCCTCGGCCAGGTAGAAGGTGTCCATAAGAACGGGGCCGGGCTGCGTGGTCTGGGCCAGCGGGAGCGCGGCCAGTTCCTTCTTGAAGGCGTCGATGGCGGTTGCATTGTCGTTCTTGTTGAAGGCCGCGTTGCCGATCGCGCTGTAGAAGATGGGGAACGCAATGTCCTGGAGCTTCTTGAAATCGGCGTCGCCGAGAGCGGCCGGCCGAGGCGCGACAAGCCCCTTCTGGGCGTATGCCGCGGCGGCGTCCAGCGCCGCCTGCTTGGCCGCGGCATCGGTGAGCGAGCCCGCGGCCTGACTGCGGAAAAAAGTCTCCAGAGTCAGCGCCTGCATATTGCTGGGGTCCAACTGCAGAATGCGGTCGGCAGCGTCCAGTACCTTGGCGCCATTGCCAAGCTGATAGTAGGTCATCATCAGCATCACCAGCGTGTTCTGCTTCACGCTGGAGTTCGGGTACTTAGTCAGGTAATCCTCAATCGCCGCCGCCTTGACCTGCGGATTGCTCTGGCTTACGGCGTTGTTGTAGGCCGTGGCTTCGGCCTCCGGCATCTGGATTTGGGCCGGCTGCGTGCCGAGTTGAACTGCGGTCTGGGCGAAGGCCAAAGACAGACCCAATGTAAGTACGGCACACGCCAGGAGAGAGGCTAACGCTACCTTCTTCATGCAAGACTCCTCAGTCATATTGATAGATGCCTGCCGCCCAGTGGTCCCGGGGATCAAGTTGGTTCTCAACTTCGTGCGCGGAACCATTCTGTCGCCTTGCCGCAGCAACAGATGCGACACACTAGCTGCTGATTATAGGAATCCCGCTCTCCCGTGGCAAGTTCCTGCAAATACTGGCGGCGCCCAGATTAGGACACGGAGCAAAAACCACGGCAAAAGGCCAATCGCCCCCACTGCATCCCGGAGTGTGCCTGCGCCGGGGTCCTCGCGGGTCGCCCTGGCTTGGTATACTAAAACCAGTTTCGGGCTGCATCCGCCAGTTGCATGGTCGGAGCGGCACTGGAGAAGACCATGAGCGTCACCCAGCTTCGCGCCAGCACAGCGCCCTCGCCTCCGCCGAGAGTCACCTCCGACACACTTTTGCAGAAAAAACTTGCCCGCCGGCCCATCACCGCGTTGACCGCGTATGACTACCCCAGCGCGCGCCTGCTCGACGAGGCCGGCATCGACATGGTGCTGGTGGGCGACTCGCTGGGCATGGTCGTCCTGGGCTACGAGAACACCCTGCCGGTCACGCTGGACGAGATGCTGCACCACACCCGCGCCGTGGCCCGCGCCGTGCGCCATGCCTTCCTGGTTGCCGACATGCCCTACGGCTCCTATCACGCCTCCGCGCGCGACGCCGTGCGCAACGGGCTACGATTCATAAAAGAGGCCGGCGCGCAGGCGGTCAAGATCGAAGGCGGCAGCTCGCGCGCCCGCCTGGTGCGGCGCCTGACCGACGCCGAGGTCCCCGTGGTCGGCCACATCGGCCTCACGCCGCAGTCGGTGCATAGCATGGGAGGCTATCGCGTCCAAGGCACATCGCTCGACGCGATGCACCGCCTCACCGCCGACGCGCGCGCGCTGGAAGACGCCGGGGCCATCGCCATCGTCCTGGAAGGCATTCCGCGTGAACTGGCCGCGGCCATCACCGCCGAGAGCGCCGTCCCCACCATCGGCATCGGCGCCGGCCCGGAGTGCGACGGTCAGATCCTGGTCTTCCACGATCTGTTCAACCTCACCTTCAGGCCGCCCGCAAAGTTCGCCCGCCGCTACGCCGACGGCGCAGCCTTCTTCGCCGATGCGCTGGCGCACTACCGCGACGACGTGGCCGCGCACCGCTTCCCCAGCGACAACGAAAGCTACCACCTGCCGCGCGAGGTCAAGCTGGCATTCGAGGCTGCACTGGAAGCCGCCCATCCCCGCGCGCGCAAAGCATAAGGACCGAAACAAAATGTTTCTCTGCCGAACTCCCACCGAGATGCACGCCGCCCGCCGCGACCTGCGCAAGACGAATCGCACGCTTGGTCTGGTTCCCACCATGGGAGCGCTGCACGCGGGCCATCTCTCGCTGGTCTCGGCTGCGCTCGCCGAGTGCGACGCGGTGGTCGCCAGCATCTTCGTCAACCCCACGCAGTTCGCGCCCGGCGAGGACTACGAAGCCTACCCGCGCGACTTCGACGGCGATTGCCGCAAGCTAGAATCCGCCGGCGTTCATGCCGTCTTCGCGCCGTCGGCCAGCGAGATGTTCCCACCCGGCAACTCCACCTTCGTCGATGTAGGCGAACTGGGCACGCGTCTCGACGGGGCCTCGCGCCCCGGCCACTTTCGCGGCGTCGCCACCATCGTCGCGCGGCTCTTGCACATCGTCCAGCCGGACCGCGCCTACTTCGGCCAGAAGGACGCCGCTCAGATTGCCGTGCTGCGCCGCATGATGCGCGACTTGAACTTTCTGGTGTATCTTGTTGTTTGCCCAATTGTTCGCGAAGCCGACGGCCTTGCCCTCAGTTCGCGCAACCGCTATCTCTCGCCCGGCGAGCGCAGCCGAGCGCTGATCCTCTCGCGCGCCGTCGCCGCCGCTCGGCAGCTCACGCAACAGGGCGAGACACGCGGCGAAGTGCTGCGCGCGGCAATGCTAAAAACATTCGCGACCGACCCGCTGGCGCGCGTGGACTACGCCGCCGTCGTCGATCCCGACACACTGTTGCCCATCGCCGACACATCGCGCGGCGCGCTGGTCGCCGTCGCCGCGTGGATCGGAAGCACGCGCCTCATCGACAACCTGCTGCTCGCGCCGCGCGCCTGACGGTCTTCACTCCCTGTGGTACCGTTGGCAGCAAGGACTCGCCCATGCATCTGCGCCGCCAAATGAACCTCCCCGCACTCTACACTCTGGCAATTTTTTTCGCCGCAGCCGCGGCCGCCGCGCAGAAGCCGCCGCAGCTTCGTCCCGTGCAGATCGACAGCGGCAAAGTCCTCGGCGTTCTCACAGCCGACCAGAAAATTGTCGCGTACAAGGGCATTCCCTACGCCGCGCCGCCGGTGGGCGATCTGCGCTGGCGTCCGCCGCAGCCGGTTGGCCGCTGGAAGCACATTCTCTACGCGCGCGACTTCGGCTACCACTGCATCCAGTCGGGCGGCTACGCCGACATGGTCTTCCACGATCCCGGCCCCAGCGAGGACTGCCTCACGCTCAACGTCTGGGCGCCCGTCGCAGCCGGCAAGCACCCCGCGCCACTGCCCGTGATGGTGTGGATCTACGGAGGCGGATTCACCACCGGAGGCACATCGGAGAACCGCCAGGACGGCGAATTCCTCGCGCATCGCGGCGTCGTCGTCGTCAGCATGAACTATCGCCTCGGAATCTTCGGCTTCATGGCGCTGCAGGAGCTGACCGAAGAGAGTGCCAACCACGCCTCCGGCAACTACGGGCTGATGGACCAGACGGCGGCCATCGCCTGGGTGCGGCGCAACATTGCGGCCTTCGGCGGCGACGCAGCCAACATCACAATCTTCGGCGAATCGGCCGGATCGCAGTCCGTCAGCGCGCTGATCGCGTCACCCATCGCCAAGGGACTCATCAGCAAGGCCATCGGCGAGAGCGGCGCGATCTTCTCCAGCTTCAGCATGACCCTCCCAACGCGCCAGCAGGCCGAGCAGGCGGACGCAGCCTGGGCCGAGCGCGCCTTCGGCTCCAGCCGGCTCTTCTATCTGCGCAGCCTCACCGCCGACGAGCTGCTGGAGAAGGCCATGGCGAGAAGCGGGCCGACCCCGCGCTTCGGCCCCGACATCGACGGCCTCTTCCTGCCGGACTCCGTGGCCAACATCTACGCCGCAGGGCAGCAGGCGCACATCCCCGTCCTGGGCGGATGGAACGCCAACGAGAGCCGCGCCAACGGCAACACCACTGCCGCCAGCTTCACCGCGCAGGCGCAGCAGGAGTTCGGTGCGGACGCGGACGCCTTCCTCGCCGTCTATCCCGCCGCCAGCGACGCCGAGGCGCAGCAGTCGGCCAACGACTACGCGGGCGACCGCTTTATCGCCTTCTCCACCTGGGCCTGGCTGGAGGCGCAGGTCAGGACCGGCAACGCGCCCGTCTATCGCTACTTCTTCGCGCTCGGCTCGCCCGGCGACCGCAACCACCCCTCCAGCATGGGCGCCTTCCACTCCGACGAGATCGAGTACGTCTTCGGCGCGCTCGACTCGCGGCCCGAGATGGCGCTCCGGCCCGAAGACCGCGCGCTCTCCGACGAGATGGGCCAGTACTGGACCAACTTCGCCAAGACCGGCGACCCCAACGGAGCCGGCCTTCCCCGCTGGCCCGTCTACAACGCCGCGGGCGGCTGGCAGGTACTGCACCTCGACGCGACGCCCGCATCCAAACCCGACGCGCTGCGCTCCCGCGATCTCTTTCTCGACCGCCAGTGGGGCCGCGCCGCCGCCAAGTGAATCCGGGTTTCTCCGTGATGAACGGATTCAGCGCCTCTGGACTTTTTCTCCCTCAGGAATATACTTAACCCCATGGAACAATTGATCTCGTCCGTCAGGCTCTCCGCCTGTTGTCGCTGTTGCGTCTAGCAACCCCCTCTCCGCGCGACGGAAGATCAACCCCCTTGCAGCACATCCATTGAGATCGCTCCCTGTGCATTCCGCTCAGGCAGGCCCATCTTCGTTTCTCCGTGGTTCCCGTTGAATCGGGATCGTTCTGTCGCATTGTCCCTTCCCGCAACTCTCTTCCAGACCGATAAGGAGAAATACTGTATGCGCGTCTACGTACGTTTTTTCGGGCCTCGGGCCATCAATACGCTTTTTCTCGCACTGATTCTTTCGCTGACTTCCCACATCGCGCAGGCGCAGAGCCTGGGCTATGAGGGCCCAACGGGGGTCTTTGTTACGCCGCTGGCCTCCACCGCGACCTCGCCTGCACACGGCCTCGGCGCACCCGTCATCTCCTACCATGTGCTGGCGGGCGGGCCGGTGATCGGCGACTTCAACACCGTCTCCATCACCGAAGGCCTGGCCAAGCGCATCGAGTTCGGCTACACGCGCGAAGACCACTCTGCGGGCAGTTCGGCCAGCCTGAGCCCGCTGTGGACCAACGGATTCAACATCTTCCACGGCAAGGCCAACATCATCCCCGAAAACGCAGGCAAGACCAAGTGGGTCCCAGCGGTCTCCATCGGCGGCATCGCGCGCACCAACGACAGCAATGTCGGCGACGGAACCAACAAGCAGACCAAAACCAATGGAGACATCTACGCGGTGGCGACCAAGATCGTCACCCAGACCAAGAAAGTTCCGCTGGTGCTCAACGTTGGCGTGCGCGGCACCAACTCCTCGCTGTGGGGCCTGGGCGGCAACGCTCCCGACTTCCAGGCGCGTGCCTTCGGCGCGCTCGGCTTCGTCTTCACCGGCCCCGGCAAGAGCACCATCATCCTGGCCTCCGAGGCAGCCCAGCAGCCCCAGACCATCCTGATCACGGCGGCCAACGGCAGCACCTCGGCGAACTTCGACATTCCCACCTCGGTCGATTACGCCGTGCGCATCGTTCCCTCGCCCAAGCACAAGCTCAATCTGGACTTCGGCGTCCTTCAGGCCGCAGGAAGAATCGCACCGGGAGTCGATCTGCAGGCACGCGCCCGCTTCGCCTTCGGCATCTCCTACGGCCTATAGCCCATTCCTCTAACCGGAGGCCCACTCATCGCGCCGCTGTCTAGCGCGATCGGTGGGCCTTCCCACATCGCACAACAGCCTTCCTGTCGATAGATCGGCGTCACGCCCGCGCCGTCACCCACAGATCGTGCAGATGCACAACGCCGAGCGCCTCGCGGGTCGGCGAAACGACGATCAGCGACGTAATCTTGCGCGCTTCCATCAGCGCCAGCGCCTCGCCCGCGAAGGCCTCCGGCGCAATCGTCACCGGCCGCGCATTCATGATCTCGCCCGCCGAGTGCGCCAGCGCGTTCCCCCCATCGCGTTCCAGCAGCCGCCGCAGATCGCCGTCCGAGATCATCCCCAGCAGCGCGTTCTTATCACCCAGCACCGTCGTCATTCCCAGCTTCTTGTGCGACATCTCGTGGATCACCTGCGCCATCGGCGTATCCCGCGAGACACGCGGCAACGCCTCGCCCGTATGCATCAGCTCGCCCACGCGCGCCAGCCGCCGGCCGAGCAGTCCTCCAGGGTGCAGCTCGGCGAAGTCCTCCACGGCGAATCCCCGCCTCCGGCTCACCTCCAGGGCCAGCGCATCGCCCAGCGCCAGCATCACGGTGGTGGAAGCCGTCGGCGCCAAATTCAGTGCGCACGCCTCTGCCGTCACGCCCGCGTCGAGCCAAACCTCGCTCGCCTGCGCCAAAGAAGAACCGCCGTCCCCACACAAGCTGACGAGCGAACAGCCCAGCCGCGCCAGCGCGGGCAGCAGCGCCAGCACCTCCTCGGTCTCCCCGCTGGCGGAGAGCGCCACCACCACATCGCCCGCCGTCACCACTCCCAGGTCGCCGTGCATCGCCTCCGCCGGATGCAGAAAGTACGCAGCCGTCCCGGTGGAGCACAGCGTCGCCGCAATCTTGCGCGCGATCAGACCGCTCTTGCCCATGCCCAGCAGGACCACGCGCGCCCCGCGTCCCGCCGCCTCCGCCAGCAGCTCCACCGCCTGCGCAAACGGCGCCGCCATCGGCCCGTCCAGCCGGACCGCCAACTCCAGCAGCGCGCGCGCCTCGGTGCGGACCAGCTCCGATGGGCGCGTTGGTTGAGTTTGAGTGGGGACCGACATTCGCTTGTAAGACCTCTCCGATGCTAGCAGACGCAAGCCCCAACATCGAGCCGGAAAGCGATCGGTGTTCTACTGCTATGCATGAACGCAATGCTCCGAACGTGCCGCCAAATTCTTCTCGTCATCCTGGTTCTGCTCGCTGCCGCATGGGCTACGGGCGAGGCCGAGCAATGGCTTCTCCGCTGGCGCGCCAACAAACTGCTCAGCGACGTCCGCTCACTCGAGGTGGAGCGCAGCGGATGGGCCGACGCGCAGCAAGTGATGCGCAAGTGGGGCCAATGGGGTTCCTACAAGGGAAGCTGCACATCCCAAGCCTGCATGTACCAGATCAACCTGGTCCAGACGCTTCCGCCAGTCCTGGGAGGCTATCCCGGCAAAGGCGTCAACAACTGGCTGCCAAAGTTGATGGGCCATCTTGGCCTGCGCGGCGGCGCGGCCCGTGCCGGATTCGCCATCGAGCAAGGTGTCTTAACGCAAATGTGGTTCGGCGAACAGGTGACTCTGCCGGTGCAGGATTGGGACCTCTCCGGACACTACGTCCCCTACCTCTCGGTGGCGTCCGGCGGTTACTCCAGATTCCCACTGCACACATCGGAGTTCCCTCATCTGCATCCATATCGAATGGTGCAAGCCTACCCGCACGGGATGACCGTGATTTACTCTCCGGAAGAGGCCCCGGCCGAGCGGGCCTTGTTGCTGGACTTCCGTTTCACCTGCATCACGCGGCTCCGGCCCTGTCGCAGTGAGGGCGAGATGCTTCCCGAGGGCTGGCGAATGCTGCAGGAGCAGCAGCAGGCCAACCCACGGTAAACTCGAAACACAGAGGCAAGCCAGTCGCGCTCGCCCGGAAGGACCACCTCGAAGTGATGCGAAGAGCGCTCTTGCTGTTGATGATGGCCGCGGGAATCGCGCTCATCGTGTGGGCCGGGTGGCAGAACCAGCGCCAGCGCCGCAGCGCCACGCAAGCGCAACAGGAGCGCCGCGTCGATCTCATCCCCAACAACGCCGGCTCGGCCGCGAGCTATGCGTATACAGACCAGTCGCCGCTGCGCGGCAAGCAGGCGCCGGCCTTCACCCTGCTCGATCTCAACGGCAGAAAAGTCTCGCTCAGCGACTTCAAGGGACGCCCGCTGGTGGTCAACTTCTGGGGCACCTACTGCGCGCCCTGCAAGATCGAGATGCCCTGGCTCGAGGAGTTCAGCAGGAAGTACGCAGCCGACGGCTTCCAGGTGGTCGGCGTAACCTACGACTCTGAGGTCGGGCGCGACACCATTGATCGCGACGCGCAGCAACTCGGCGTCACCTACCCGATTTTGCTCTCCACCCCCAAGGCAGAGAAAGATTACCTCAGCGGCACCGATGCCCTTCCCATGTCGTTCTATGTGGATCGAACGGGCAAGGTCATTGAGGTGACTGCGGGCCTCGGCAGCAAAGAGCAGTTGGAGTCGATGGTGAAAGAGACCATCGCGGCAGGCGGAAGATGAAGAAGCCTCGGCTGATTCAGACAAGACGCGCGCCGCTCATTGCGACTCTCGCGCTCTTCACCGCAACGACCGCGCAGCTCGGCAGCGCGCAACTAGGCATGGACGCGCCGGCAACGCCAAAGTCCACCATCCTCTACTCTGCCCAGCCGCAGACCGTTCCCGCAGGCAGGCAAGCCGATTTGGAGCTTCGCTTCCAGGTGCTGCAGGGCTTCCACGTGAACTCACACACGCCCAACTCGCAACTCCTGATTCCCACCACGTTGAGCCTGCAGCCGGCGGACGGCGTCAAGGCCGGCGCGCCGGTCTATCCCGCAGGAAAGCCGTATAGCTTCCCCTTCGATCTCGGCGACAAACTGGATGTCTACGCAGGCAGCTTCATCGTACGGCTGCCGGTGGTGGCCACGGAGGGAGTGCACACTCTCGACGCCACGCTGCGCTATCAGGCCTGCGATAATGCCTCCTGCTACCCGCCGAGGACGCTGCCGATTAAAATCGTCTTTACCGCGAAATAACGAAATGGACGGCGGAGTTGCCGTACCATGTACCGTGTGCGCATTGGTTTTGCGAACGCAGGCCGGTGCTGTTTCAATGGACTTTGCAGCTTTGTAAAGAAATTGGCGGAAGACGAATGGAAGAGTTCAGAAGGCTGACGCGGCTGCCCGCGTATGTATTCAACATCACCAACGACCTGAAGGCCTCGGCGCGCCGGCGCGGCGAAGACATCATCGACTTCGGCATGGGCAACCCCGACGGCGCGACGCCGAAGCACATCGTCGACAAGCTGATCGAGGCCGCGCAGAAGACCGCGACCCATCGCTACTCGCTCTCGCGCGGGTTGCCGCGGCTGCGCAAATCCATCTGCAACTGGTACCAGCGCCGCTACGCGGTTGAACTCGACCCCGAGACCGAGGCCATCGTCACGATCGGCTCCAAGGAGGGCATCGCCCACCTGTGCCTGGCCATGCTCGACGGCGAAGACACCGTCGCCGTACCCAACCCCAGCTATCCCATTCACATCTACGGCCCGGTGATCGCCGGCGCAAAAATCCAGAGCATCGCGCTCGACGACACCAACGAGGCCACGCTGATCGAAACCCTGGAGCGCGAGCTGCCGCGCATGGACCCGCACCCCAAGCTGCTGATCCTCAACTTCCCCGCCAACCCCACCACGCAGTGCGTCGAGCTCAGCTTCTTCCAGCGTCTGGTGCCGCTGTGCCGCGACCTCGGCATCTACATCATCCACGACCTGGCCTACGCCGACCTGGTCTTCGACGGCTACCGCGCGCCCTCCATCCTCGAAGTCCCCGGCGCAAAGGAGATCGCCGTGGAGTTCTTCACGCTGTCGAAGAGCTACAACATGCCGGGCTGGCGGGTCGGCTTCATGGTGGGCTGCCCCAAGCTGGTCGGCGCGCTGGGCCGCATCAAGAGCTACTTCGACTACGGGACGTTTACGCCGATCCAGGTGGCATCCATCGCCGCGCTCGACGGCCCGCAGCAGTGCGTCGCAGACATCGTGGCCAACTACAAGTCCCGCCGCGACGTGCTGGTCTCCGGCCTCAACAAACTGGGCTGGCCGGTGGAGATGCCGAAGGCAACGATGTTCGTGTGGGCAAAGATTCCCGAACAGTTCCGCGCGATGGGCTCGCTCGATTTCTCCAAGAAGTTGCTGATCGAGGCAAAGACTGCGGTCAGCCCCGGCATCGGCTTCGGCGATCATGGCGACAACTTCGTCCGCTTCGCGCTGATTGAAAACGAAGAGCGCACCCGCCAGGCGCTGCGCGGGATGAAGCAGATGTTCAAAGCCGGATAGAGCATTTTCACCAATGGTGTAGAGTGTCGCTCTGCGAGCAAAATGCGGGGATTCTTCCCCTTCGCAAGCTCAGGGTCAGAATGACAATCCTTATTCCTCTATAGCAATGGTGATAATGCTCTAACTCCGCTCACAGCACCGGCGAATCGTTGCCCAGCATGGCCTTGCGGATGACCTTGATGGGCGCGAATCCCTGGCGCATGAAGTCGTCGTGGAACTGTTGCAGGCTGAACGCCGCGCCCTGCTTGGCCTTCACATCCTCGCGCAGCTTCATGATCTCCAGCTTGCCCAGTGTGTAGTAGAGATACGTCGGGTCTTCCGTCCCGCGCTTGGTCTCAACTTCCGCAACCGAACGCGACTGGTAGCCCTCGCGAACGAAGAAGTCCTCAGCCTGCTCGATGGTCCACTTGCCGCCCGGCTCGCCCTGGCCCGTATGGAGCTTGATGGAGTTGACGAAGCGCGCGTCGCGCAGCAGCGCGTCCTGAATCTGCCCCAGGCGAATGAGCCGAGCCTTCCGCACCTCGTCGGCGTTCGCTCCCACTGGCGCAGCCGCGTAGCCCTGATCCAGCATCATCTGCTCGCAGTAGTGCGCCCAGCCCTCGATGTTGGTGTTCGCGCCCAGCAGCTTGCGAATCGTGCTTCCGAAGCGCGGCGTCCACAGGAACTGGATGTAATGCCCCGGGTACGCCTCATGCACGCTGGTGGAGATGATGGTGCCGACGTTGAAGCTCGCCATGTGCTCGGCCACATGCTCTGCTGTCCAGTCCTTCTGCGGCAGCGTCACGTTGAAGTACGCCTTGGT
>JBEKWE010000114.1:0-8937 GCA_049513335.1 Acidobacteriaceae bacterium
TGGGGAATTATCCCTTTAACTCCCTTTGTTTTAAAATGGGCGTCCACCTAGACAACAATCTTCCTATAGTGGTTGCTGGTTTCGGTACAATAACCGCATGAGTGCGTGCCCGGAGTGGTTGACAGCTTGGTCTACGTTCGCAGTGTTTATCGCCACCGCTGCGCTTTGGATATTCACTGCACTTTTGTGGTGGGCTGCGCGTAATGAATTTATCGCCACTCATCGCCCGAGGCTCAGGATAAGGAATTTTACCGCTGATAATTTCGGACAAGTAGTGGTTCGAGTTCTTCAATTTAATATTTTCAATATCGGAGATTCCGTCGCTAAAGATATACGAATTTCTTACGCCTATTTGTGGACGGAAGACATTTCTGATGTTATTTCCCTGTTCGAGAATTCTCCACGAAACCTTTCCGTCGGCACTCCCATAGAACCAGGGGACATTAGCACCCAATCTGTTGCAGACCTCGAATGGGAAAAGCAAAACATATCTGATAAAGAAATCTTCTATCGATGCGGAAGAAGATTTTTCATAATAGGAAGAGCGATCTACAAGGATAGGCTTGGTGTTGATCGGAATACAGGGTTCCTGCGTGAGGCTGAGATTTCAAAAATCCAGGAACAAGGGGTGACTATTGAACGCATAAGCGGTTTCAAAAAAGTCAACGATTCCGACTATGAATATGAAGATTAAGGGATAATTCCCCAAACTTGTCATCCTGAGCGGCGTCTGGCGCGTACTTTGCACCAGACATAGTCGAAGGACCTGCCGTTCCTATCGTCCCACCTCAACCGCTCGTCCCTTTCTCCCAAGAAACTCCCGCTTGTTCTTATAACCGCGCAACAACCTTCACCCCTCCGGCAGCCCCAACCCCCGCTCCACCATCTCGCCCGCCCTTACCAGATCCACCTCTTTCACCTCCAGCGTGTAGCAGTCCTCGTCCTCCACCTTCCCCTCTGCGTTGGCCGCAATGCGGTTCCAGATTCCTGCCTCTTCCAGCACCCGCGCCACATCCTCCGCGTCCCGAACGCCCCCAGCACAGCCGTCGTCCCATCGTCGACCGCCTCGTCGGCCTCCTCGACCTCCTGCACTGGAAACAGCCCCATCTTCTCGCGCAGAATCGCCGTCGCGCGTTTCAGCTCGCGCTGCTGCACAATGATCTGCAGCGCCACCGGAGGCCCTCCATAGAACGATCCGCCCCCGCCCTGTGCCTTCGCCACATCCCGCACCTCAATCTCGATCCCTTCCGTCTCCAATAAATCGCAAGCCTCTCCCGCCGCAATCGCATCATGGAACGTCGTCAGCACCACCATCCCCTTCGCCAGCCCCTTTGCCACAGGCTCCGGCTTCATCTCCGGCTCAGCCTGCGCCCGCGTATAAAACTCAACCCCGGCATTCGAACCAGCCTCCGCAAAGCGCCCTGCCGCGACACCGAATCCCGCCTCCGCCGCAGGCCCCGCATCCATCTGCAACCTCCGGCTCGCCATCTCGCTGCGCAGCACGCCCTGCGCCATCTCCGTCAGGTCGCCCGGCCGCTCCGCCAGCCCTAGCAGCTCCTCGTCCGACATCGCGCGATACAGCTCCACCAGCCGCTGCCACTGCCCCTGTGTATCCAGCTCATCTTTCATCGCCCGAGAATATCACCGCCGCTGAACTTCCCGCCCTCCCTCTGCGTAGTACACTCAGTACCAAGCCCGGCCCCGACGAGGTAGCCCATGATCTTCGTTGCCCTTCTCGCCCTTCTCTACTTCCTGCCCACCATCGTCGCGGCCAGCCGCGGCCACTCCATCGCGCTCGTTCTCCTGCTCAATCTCTTCTTCGGCTGGACGGTCGTCGTCTGGTTCGTCCTGCTGCTCTGGGCGCTCGTCTCCTGCCCGTACCCGCGCGTCGTCCACGTCCCCGTCGCCTACTACTACTACCCTGCCAACCCCTGGCGCCGCTAATCCTCCCCGCCCCAGCCCGAATTACGCCATGAACATCACCCGACGCCGCGGAGCCATCGCCCTTGCCATCACCCTCGGCGTGCTCATCGTCGGCGGCCTCATCGCATTCAACATCGCCTGGATCATCCTCAACGAGCGCCGCCTCGCCCTGCTTGTCCTGGGTCTCATCCTCTTCGGCCTGCTCACCACCGGCGTCGTCCTCAACACCGTCTTCCTGGTCCGCGAGGTACGCCGCAACGAGCGCCAGGACTCCTTCCTCAACGCCGTCACCCACGAGCTCAAGACCCCCATCGCATCCATCCGCCTCTACCTCGAAACCCTCCAGCGCCACACCGTCCCCGAACCCCAGCGCCACGAGTTCTACAACATCATGCTGGCCGACTCCGACCGTCTCCTCGCCACCGTCGAACAGGTCCTCAAGGCCGGCGAACTTGGCGCCCGCCGCCCCCAGGACCGCACCCTCCTGGAACTCGCCCCGCTGGTCGCAGACTGCATCGCCATCACCCTCCTGCGCCACCACCTCCCCGCCGAATCCATCCAGCTCGCCCCCGTCCCCGGCAACGTCCGCCTGCACGTCCGCGCCGTCCCCGAGGACCTCCGCACCGCCGTCCTCAACCTCCTCGACAACGCCGTCAAGTACTCGCCCAACGGGGTCGATGTCCGCTGTTCGCTCGAAATCGTCGGCTACAGCAACCTCGCCCTCACCATCACCGACTGCGGAGTCGGCATCGCCCCCAACCAGCTCAAGCGCATCTTCAAGCGCTTCTACCGCGTCCCCGGCCGCAACGCCGCGCGCATCCGCGGCACCGGCCTCGGCCTCTTCCTGGTCCGCGCCATCGCACGCCAGCACGGAGGCAGCATCGCCGCCGCCAGCCCCGGCCCCAACCTCGGCACCACCATCACCCTCACCCTCCCCCTCGCCAATCCCGGCAACCCAGATTGAAATATTATTCGACTTACTTGTGCTATAATGTAAGCATGGATACGCAAATGCTTACCGTCAGCACGAAAGGCCAACTCGTTATCCCCGCGGATGTCCGTTCCGAGCTTGGCATTCAACCCGGCTCTCGAATCGCACTCACAGTTGAAAATGCTCGCATCATTCTTCAACCCATCAATAAGCGCTTGGTCGAAAATCTGCGCGGCAGGTTTGCCGGAGGCCCATCCATGGCCGACGAACTACAGAAGGAACGCAGAGCGGACCGGAGAAGGGATAAATATTGATCTACGTTCTGGATGCCAGCGCGATCCTGCGTTACCTGGATGACGGACCGGGCGCGGACCGGGTCGAGAACTGCATCAACTCACACATCGCTCTACACGATCAAATCGTGGTATCCGCCATCCAGTGGGGAGAAGTAGCCAGCGTTCTCGTGAGGCGTCACGGCCCCTCTGCGACAGAAGATGCTCTGAACGACCTCCGGTCTCTCGATTTCAACCTCATTCCAGCGACCGCCGAGCGCGCCCAGCGTGCCGCATTCATCAAGCAGCGAACAAATCTCCCTTACGCCGACGCCTTCGCAGTCGAACTCGCATCCGATTCCCCAAACCACGTCCTTCTCACCGCAGACTTCGACTTCAAACTCGCAAAGCGCGAGATCAAGATTGAATTCCTTCCACAGAAATCGGATGCTTGAACCCCATTCGTCGCATGATTAAGACCAACCCAAGCTCGGCGCAACCACTCATCGCCCTCATCGAAGACGAAGAGCACCTCGCCCAGGGCCTGCTCTTCAACCTCGCCGCCGAGGGCTACCGCACCCACCACGAATCCGACGGCGACGCCGCCCTCGCCTATCTCCTCGACCCGCCCGAACCTATCGCCGCCATCGTCCTCGACTGCATGTTGCCCGGCACCGACGGCTTCGCCATCGCCCGCGCCCTGCGCGACCTCCAGTGCTTCACCCCCATCCTCATGCTCACCGCCCGCACCCGCCCCGAAGACGTCCTCGAAGGCATCGAGGCCGGCGCAGACGACTACCTCCCCAAGCCCTTCGACCTCAACATCCTCCTCGTCCGCATCAAGTCCCTCCTCCGCCGAACCATGTGGCAATCCGCGCCGCCCATCGCCTCCGCCGAACCATCCCCCGCCGACTCCTACACCTTTAACCGCCGCACCATCCGCTTCGACGCCCTCGAGCTCATCGCCCCTCACCGCACCACCCGCCTCACCGTCATGGAGGCCGATCTCCTCCGCTACCTCACCCTCCGCCCCGGCCAGATCGTCTCCCGCAAGCAGATCCTCGAAGAGGTCTGGCGCGTCCGCGAAGACACCGACACGCGCGCCATCGACAACTTCATCGTCCGCCTCCGCCGCTACATCGAGGACGACCCCTCCAACCCCGTCCACCTCACCACCGTCCGCGGCGTCGGCTACCGCTTCCTCCCCAACCCCTGATGCAGCTTCAATCCCGCCAAGTCAGACGACCATAAACGCGTCTTTTCTATCGGGGCACGCAGCCATCTAACACAAATATCACCGCCTTCATGGGGAGTATCTCGTCTCGTGTCTCGCCCCCGATCCGATAAGTTATCTTGGCCTCGGCGTCTCCGACCGGAAGGGGCTTGTTCTCGGCTCGATAATGTTCTCTTAATTGAGTTAGCTGAATCCCAGAAGGCAACATCACGATGGGGTGCGCACATTGCTTATAGGCTGCGTAAGCATTGGACCATGCATTGAGCCAATCGGTAGTTTGGTAATCGAGCGTTGACCACTGGCCAGTCTCTTCGTTCGGGAATGACGACTTGGTATCGTGCGCCGGTACTTCGAAATCTAGGGGAATCGATTTCGATTCGTCGCCACCTAATGATCTCACCGTTGTAGTTATCCCCAAGACGTATATTTGTCCGCTGGTTTTGTTGTAGATGCTGCCACCCTTGAATGGATTGAAGTCCACTAAATCAAGAGGATTTGCGTTCGTAGTACCCTCTCGGCCCAGCGCTTGTACTTTCGTCGAGTTCCCATTCGTATTGGGTACTAGTGGCTGTTGTAGCGGATTCTGATTTCCCTGCTGTGAGCCACCCTCTTGCGGCGAAGGATGGGAAGCAGTTACCCGAGGATGCTCTTTGCGATATTGCTTTACGGTTCCGTAAATACCAATGGCCGCAATTACAGAAAAGAATAGAAATGCGCCGCCGTTGCGAATTAACCCACTCTTATGTGGCACGGCATGCTTCCAAAATGACCATGCACAGACGCAAGCCAGAACAATATACATATCAAGGGACGCTTGCCAGTTCACGTCCACCCCATTTGCAAGCAGGATAGCCAGAACGAGAGGTATCGCGCTGCCAATGATTCCGACGAATACCCCATAGTTCGGCTTCTTGGGTGGGGGGGCAGGAGTTTCAGAGGAATCCGACGATGCAGGGACAGGGGCTGGGGGCTTTGGTGTGATATTGACTACAGCGGCTATCTTGGCGAACGCATCGTGTTCGCGTGCCATTATTTCCAGATCGCGCCGGGCAGAAGCTGATACAGCATACATGCGCCTCTCAGCCTCCTCAGATAGCATCGGGATGAGAGTGCTTGGCCGCTGTGAGAAGACCTTTCTCAAATGTCCGGTTTGGGATCTTGTAAACACCTCTATCTTGCTTGCAACGAAAGCGATGTCTCCGCGGTCGATGTGTCCATTGCGTTGCTTTATCAAATCCACCCATATGTCAAACAAACTGCGGGCCAGCTGCTCTGACCCCACTATCCATATGCGGGCGATGGAGGCTTCATGCTGCCCACTGCGAACGCCAGATGCACCTGTCAATGCCGCATACTGACACTGCGCCTCTCGCACATTCGTGCGAGTTCGCTCCGAGATGGACTCCATCTCTTTGCCGAATTTCAGTGTCGCAATTGTCTCAAGGTCTTCGTACACGACATTTGACCGGTAGCAATATCATAGAGTAGAAACTATGCCGCCTGCCCCACATCTCGATTCTGAGATGTGGGAGATGCCGCCAGCCCCCCTCCCCCGCACTCCCATCCCCTAACCAATTCATCTGCTCTCCGTCTGACGTACATGCGCCTCTGTCGGCATCGCTCCTTCCATCGCCTTGCGGATCGTCTTCCCAGCGCGCCATCGCTTAGTTCCATCAACGATTCACAACCCCGTCTCAGCGCCATAAAGTTTTCCCGCATATAATTGGCCGCTGAAACTTGAAAGGGTGACCCATGGGCCTGAAAAGATTTTTCGCTCTCGTTGCAGCCACCGTCCTGCTGACTGTCGCCTCCTTCGCTCAAACCCTGCCGACCGGCGTTCAAAAGGTGACCGCCGTCGAGGGCGTCACGGAGTACGCCTTTCCCAACGGCCTGCATGTCCTGTTGTTTCCGGATAACTCCAAGCCCAAGATCACCGTCAACGTCGTCTACCTCGTCGGCTCGCGCAACGAAGCCTATGGCGAGACCGGCATGGCCCACCTCCTCGAACACATGACCTTCAAGAGCGCCGAGGACGGCCGCGAGCTCTTCAAGGACCTCACCAACCGCGCCGCCGGCAACTTCAACGGAACCACATCCTTCGACCAGACCATGTACTTCGAGTCGTTCAACGCCAGCGACGACAACCTCCGCTGGGCGCTGGACCTGGAGACCGATCGCATGGCCCACATGACCATGCTCAAGAAGGACCTCGACAGCGAGATGACGGTCGTCCGCAACGAAATGGAGGCCGGCGAGAACAGCCAGCTCAACGTCCTCGACGAGCGCGTCATGGCCGCCGCCTACAACTTCCACAACTATGGAAAAACCGTCATCGGCGACCGCACCGACGTCGAGCGCGTTCCGATTGAGAATCTCGCGGTCTTCTATCACAAGTACTATCAGCCCGACGACGCCGATCTCATCATCGCGGGACAGTTCGACCCATCCAAGGCGCTGGCCATGGTCTCCCAGACCCTCGGCGCACTGCCCCGGCCCTCGCGCGTGCTCACCCAGCCCTACACCGTCGAGCCCACCCAGGAAGGCGAGCGTTTCGTCACCCTGCGCCGCATCGGAGACATTCAGGCAATCATTGCGGTCTACCACATTCCCGCCGCGCTGCATCCCGATATCGCGCCCCTCGAAGTCATGTCCCAGGTGCTCGGCGCTCCGCAGACAGGCCGTCTGTATAAGGCGCTGGTCGACACCAAGAAGGCCGTTGCGGTCAGCATGGGCGCAAACGCCATGCACGACCCTGGGGTTGAGCTGGTATTCGCGCAGCTCAAGCCGGAGCAGTCCATTGACGACGTCCAGCAGGTTCTTCTCAAGACGGTCGAGGGCCTGGCCACCGACCCGCCCACGCAGGAGGAGGTCGATCGCGCCAAGGCACGCATCGAAAAGAACATTGAACTCGCGCTCACCGACTCGCAGCAGGTTGCTCTCATGCTTGGCGACTACGCGGGCGACGGCGACTGGCGCTCCTTCTACCTCATGCGCGACGAAGTGAACAAGGTCACCCCCGCCGACGTGACGCGCGTGGCCCAGGCCTACCTCAAGTCCTCCAACCGCACGCTCGGCGAGTTCATTCCCACCAAGACTCCCGATCGCGCGGAGATTCCCGCCACGCCCGATCCCGCGGTGCGCTTCAAGGACTACCACGGCGGCGCGGCCATTCAGGAGGGCGAGACCTTCGATCCCACCCCGCAGAACATCGAGGCCCGCGTCATCCGCGCCAAACTGCCCAACGGTCTCAAGCTCGTCATGTTCCCCAAGAAGACACGCGGCGGCACCGTCACGGCCACCATCGACCTCCGCTTCGGCGACGAGAAGTCGCTCTTCAACAAATCCGCCGCCGGAACCATGGCTGGTGGCCTGCTCATGCGCGGCACCACAACCAAGAACCGCCAGCAGATCCAGGATGAGACCGACCGCCTCAAGGCGCAGATCAACATCACCGGCCACTCCTCCTCCGTTTCGGTCTCCCTCCGCACCCTGGACGCCAATCTCGCCGATACGCTGCGCTTGACCCGCGAACTCCTGCGCGAGCCCAGCTTCCCCGCCACTGACTTCGAGCAGCTCCGCCAGCAGCGCATCGCCATCGCCGAGAGCGGCAGGTCCGACCCCTCAACCCTGGCCTCCATGGAGATGGACCGCCACATGACCCCGCAGTACCCACGCGGCGACGTGCGCTACACCTCCACCATCGACGAGCGCCTCGAGGACCTCAACAAACTCACCCTCGACGACGCGCGCCAGTACTACAAGCAGTTCTATGGCGCCAGCGAGGGAGAGATCGTCATCAGCGGACAGTTCGACCCCGCCCAGATGAAGAAGCTCGTCACCGAACTCTTCGGCGATTGGAAGAGTCCTAGTCCTTACGCGCGCCTTCACTATAGCTACGTCCCCGTCGCGCCCATCAACGACAAGATCGAAACCCCCGACAAGCAGAACGCCTACTTCCTCTTTGATATGCCCATGAAGATGAGCGACGAGGACCCCGACTACGCGGCCCTCACCATCGCCGGCATGATCTTCGGCGGCTCGCCCAACTCACGTCTCTTCCAGCGCATTCGCGTCAAGGACGGCCTCAGCTACGGTGCTTCTGCCGGATTCACCTTCCGCACCAAGGACGACGGAAGCCTCCTCTCCGGCGGGGCCATCGCCGCACCGCAGAACATGGCCAAGGTCGAAGCCGACTTCAACCAGGAGCTGGCCCTCGCCCTCAAGGACGGTTTCACCGCCGACGAGGTCGCGAAGGCCAAGAAGACCTGGCTCGACGAGCGCGCGCAGCAGCGCACCGAAGTTGGCTCCGTAGCGGATCTGCTCAGCAGCCGCGAGCGTTGGGACCGTACCATGCTCTGGGATGCAAAACTGGAGGCCGCCGTCGCCGCCCTCACGCCACAGCAGGTCAACGACGCCTTCAAGCGCCACATCGATCCCACCGACATCTCCATCGTCAAAGGCGGAGACTTCAAAAAGTCCGGCACGTATCAATAACCCGCTGTGGATGAGCGCAGCCTGTTTTTGCCGTCATCCTGACCCTGAACGCAGTGAAGGGGAAGGACCCCTGTATTTGTTTT
>JBEKWE010000115.1:0-8098 GCA_049513335.1 Acidobacteriaceae bacterium
TTTGTGGCGGGGCGGGATTGCCCAGGCTAAAGCCTGGGCCTATCTCAGGAACAAAGGCAAGGGCAAGGGCCAATGCGGGGATTCTTCCCCTTCGGCAAGCTCAGGGTCAGAATGACAGCGAGAACAGGCAACGGTAAGGGCGGTCGTTCGCTTCCGCGAGCGATACCCCACCCATCGCATGAAACAAGAGCGCGATGGATGGGGCACCCGTAAACCCACCCTAGCCGCGATAAAGCTGCGGCTAGGATGGGGCACCCGGCTTCCACCCCAGCGAGCAACGTTCGCTCGCCGGGGACCCCGGATGCGCTGCGGGATGGGGCGAAGTGGAGGGAGGGGAGGGGAAGGTACGAATACGACTGTTGTCGTACTAGTGTGACTGCATGATGAGGCGAAGAGTTCAAACCCGCAATACGATGCAGCTTCCCACCGAGGCTGAGTTGGAGATTCTGAACATTCTTTGGGCGCTGGGCCCGAGCACGGTGCGCGACGTGCATACGGCGAGCGACAAGGGGACCGGCTATACCACGGTGCTGAAGCAGATGCAGGTGATGACAGAGAAGGGCCTGCTGTCGCGCCGCGAGCAGTACCGCTCGCACGTGTACGAGACGCGCATTGCGAAGGAACAGACGCAGCGGCAGTTGGCGCGGAACCTGGTGCGGCGGGCGTTCGATGGGTCGGCCAAGAACCTGGTGCTGGGCGCGCTCTCGTCGCAGAAGGTGTCGGCTGAGGAGCTGGCGGAGATTCGCAGGATGCTGGATGAGTATGAGAGGGGGTCGCGATGACAACACTGGCTGCGATCTGCGGGCAACCGCTGCTGCATGCGCTGGGCTGGACGCTGCTTCATCTGTGCTGGCAGGGAGCGGGGGTTGCGCTGGCGCTGTGGTGCGTGCTGGGAGTGCTGGGCGAGCGGAGATCTCGGACGCGCTATGCGGCCTCGTGCCTTGCGCTGGGGATGATGATTGCGCTGCCTCTGGGGACGTTTGCGCACCTGGCATCGGCCGAGTACCAGATGCGGGCCGCGTTCGATGGGCCGGCGGCGGCGATCGATGCGGGGATGGTGGTGCAGGTTGGGGCGGGGGAGATGAGCGCGCCCTGGCCGGTACGGATTGCCGTGGCTCTGGACCATGCGCTGCCGTGGGTTCTGCTGGCGTGGTTCGCGGGCGTGGTCCTGTTTGTTGCGCGGCTGAACGTGGGGCTGATGGTTGCGCGCAGGATGAGGCTGGTGGGCACGGGCGTTGTGGCGGCGGAGTTGCAGCAGGTTTTTGAGGCGATGCGGCGGCGGCTTGGAGTGACGCGCGCGGTGCGGCTGATGCACTCGGCGCTGGTGCAGGCGCCGACGGTGATTGGCTGGCTGCGGCCTGTGGTGCTGATTCCGGCAAGCTGCCTGACGGGAATGTCGACGATGCAGATTGAGGCGGTCCTGGCGCACGAGCTGGCGCACATCCGGCGGCACGACTATCTGGTGAGCGTGTTGCAGTCGGTGGTGGAGACGCTGCTGTTCTACCACCCGGCGGTGTGGTGGGTGTCCCGGCAGGTGCGGCGCGAACGGGAGTGCTGCTGCGACGAGATGGCGGTTGCGGTGGGCGGCGACCGGCTGGCCTACGCGCGGGCGCTGTCGGTGCTGGAAGAGCGGCGAAGCTTTTATCCGGAAGTGGCACTGGGGGCGAATGGAGGAGTTCTCAAGATGAGGATCAAACGGTTGCTGGGATGCAAGGAAGATGCGGCGGTCTCGCAGTTTGCGGCGTTCACGGTTCTGGCGTTGATCGTGATTGCGGCTGGATCGTATGTGGTGACGATGGCGCGGGCGGAGTCCGGAGCGGTGAGCCGTTCGGCGCGTGCGGCGACGCCGATGGAGCTGGAAGCGGTCAGTCCGTTGAATACGCTGATTGCGGCGCCGGCGGTGCGCGAGTACCGGCTGAAAGAGCCGGTCCTTATGGCGCAGGCTGAGGCTCCGGCGGCTGGCCAGGAACCGGGAGCGCCATCCGCGCCGGTTTTGCCACCTGTTTCGTCTCCGCCTCCTCCACCCGCGCCGCTTGTGCGACTACCGCAGGCTGCTCCGGGCGGGCAGGCGCGTCTCTCCGCGGCGGTGGTGGAGGGGATGATCCTGACGAAGGTCGATCCTGTCTATCCGGCGGAGGCCAAGGCAGCGCACGTGCAGGGGTCGGTGATATTACACGCCATCATCTCTAAGACGGGGACGGTGGAGAGACTGGATGTGATCAGCGGCAACGGGATGCTGGTGAACGCGGCCCGGGACGCGGTGAGCCGGTGGACGTACAAGCCATTTCTACTGAACGGCGAGCCGGTGGAGGTGGAGACGAGCATTACGGTGAACTTCACGTTATCCTATTCCGATTCGGCGACGATGGTGGGGCAGAACCCGGCGGGCGATGAGGCGGTCGACGGAGTGAAGCGGATTGGCGGTGATGTTATAGGGCCGGTCTTAATCTACGTGCCTGAACCTGAATATACGGAGCTGGCGAGGCAGGACAAGGTGCAGGGCTTTGTACTGATCAGCCTGGTGGTGGATGAGCAGGGGCTGCCGCAGCATGTGCATGTGTCGCGCGGGCTTGGCGACGGGCTGAACGAGAAGGCGCTGGAGGCAGTGAGGCAGTACCGCTTCAATCCTGCGTCGGAGAATGGCAAGCCGGTTGCGGTGTACCTGAACGTCGAGGTGAACTTCGAGTTAGCCGCCAGCCCGGCGCAGATACGGGAGCGGATCGAGGCGACTCTGAAGGCTCAGGAAGAGCAGGCGTACGGGGATGCCTTACAGCCGAAGGCGGTTGGGGGCGGCGTAATCGGGCCAATTCCGATCTACCAGCCTAGCCCGACGTTCTCGGAGGAGGCGAAGAAGGCGAAGTTCTCGGGCACTGTGACCGTCAGCCTGATTGTGGACAAGAATGGGATGCCGCAGAATGTGCATGTGACGAAGGGAGTGGGGATGGGGCTGGACGAGAAGGCGGTGGAGGCGGTGAAGCGGTACCAGTTCAAGCCGGCGATGGAGAATGGCAAGCCGGTTGCGGTGTTTGAGAACGTCGAGGTGAACTTCAAGATCTTCTAGGGGTGTGGCTGGGGTCGGGGCTGGGGTTGGAGCAGGGGCTGTGACTGGTTTTGTGGTTGGGACTGCGGCTTGGTTTGGGGCTGTGGCTGGGTTTGGGGCGGTGGTGCGGGAGCAGGGGCGGCGTCTTCGACGGGCTCGGGAAGGAAGGCGGTGTCTGGGTAGGCGGCGTGGGTGGAGATGGTGGTGAGGACGGGGAGTTCGGCCTGCATGCGGGCGAAGTTTTTGGGTTCACGCTGGAGGTAGATTGCCTTCTGCGGGTTGTCGAAGTAGGCGAGCAGATCGCGCTTGATGCCGAAGGGGATGGGCGTGGCGGGGGCGAGGGCGATCTGGTGCAGCAGGTTGGCGTACGTCTCGTCGCATAGGCGGTAGGTGCCGGGGCGAATGGTGTCGCCGGTGTCGAGGTCCTTGTTGGGGAGATCGGCGGCTGTGGTGGCGTGGGCGAGCGTCTGGCGGAAGACGTCGACGGTGTGGACGAGGGAGTTGACGTAGTCCTGTTCGGTCAGGGGAGTGGGGCCGCGCAGCGACAGGTCGGAGAGCGGGCCGATCTTGGGCAGGATATAGATAAAGCCGGCGAGCATGTGGGTGCCAAAGCCGGCGTGGCCGCGGTAGGCGGCCCAGTGGTCCTGGGCGGCGAGGGTTGCGATCTGCCGGTTGAGAGCATCAAGCGCGGGGCTGGGCGAGTCGGGCGGGAGACGCTTGCGGTTGAGCAGGGTCTCGGCGTAGGCGACACGCGGCAGCAGGGTGCGGACAGAGTAGCGGTAGCCCTGGAGGGTGGGGCGCTGGTGGCCGAGAACCTTGGCCAGATCGAGGCCGTAGGTGTCGTAAAAGGCGCGTGTCAGCAACGGCACGGGGATAGCGAAGCCGATGTGGTTGAGGTAAGCCTCGGGGGCGAGGCGGTGCTTGGCAATCTCGTTGATGTCGAAGGCGAACTCGGCGCGGACGTGCTGGTGCGGGCCATCGGCGTAGTTGACGTTGGGGCCGTACTTGGCGGCGAGGGCGGGGAACTCGGTGCCGACGGCCAGGTTGATGGACTCGGAGTGGCCGATGGTGTCGCCCAGGTAGTGAGAGAGAGCGCCGATGGCAAAGGCGACGTCGTCGGGAGTTTTGGCGTCGCGGAAGAGGGCGCGAATGAAGTCTCCGGTGCGGACGTAGTGCAGCAGATCGGAGAAGAGGGGCTTGCCCATGGGGTAGTAGCCGAGGTCCTGGATGACGCACCCGCCGTAGGCGTAGGCGCGGGCCTCGCGGAGCTGGGCCGGAGTGAGCTTGGGGTAGCGGCGGAGAAGCAGCGGCTGAATGGAATCGGACCAGGTGAGGTCGATGATCTGCTCGTGGGTGAGGACGGAGTAGGCGCGGGTGGGCTGCGGCGTCGCAACCAGAACGAGCAGGAGAGTGGCCAGCGGAAGACGGAGCGAAGGGAAGATACGCATGTGCTAGATGGTTGGATGCGCTTTTTCGTCATGTGTTGGGGATGAGTGCCCTGGCGAGGCTACCGTTGGCCCGGACGAGGCGGGCTTCGGCGGCGGCGCGGGGCAGCGAGAGCAGGTGCATGGCGATGGCGACCTTGACGGAGCCCGCTTCAAAGAGCAGGCGCGAGGCGGTGGGGCGGTCGCATCCGGTGGCGGCCATCAGAATGCGCTGGGCGCGATCGATGAGCTTGTCGTTGGCGGGTTTGACGTTGACCATGAGATTGCCGTAGACCGCACCGGAGCGAACCATGACGCCGGTGGAGAGCATGTTGAGGACGAGCTTGGTTGCGGTGCCGGCCTTCATGCGCGTGGAGCCGGTGAGGACCTCGGGGCCGGTGACCGGGGTGATGGCAATGTCTGCGCGGCGGGCGACGGATGAATTGGCGACGCAGGAGAGGCCGATGGTGAGCGCGCCGAGCGAGCGGGCATGGACCATCGCGCCGAGGACGTAGGGCGTGCGTCCGCTGGCGGCGATACCGACCAGGGTGTCGGAGGCGGCGAACCCGGCGGCGATGAGGTCGCGGGCGCCCTCATCGGACGAGTCTTCGGAGTGCTCGGAGGAGCTGCGCAGGGCAGCGTCGCCACCGGCGATGAGGCCCTGCACCAGCGTGGGCGGGACGGAAAACGTGGGCGGGCACTCGGAGGCATCGAGCACGCCGAGGCGGCCGCTGGTTCCCGCTCCGATGTAGAAGAGGCGACCGCCCTGGGCGAAGCGCTCGGCGATGGCGTCGACGGCGCGGGCGATGACGGGCAACTGCGACTCGACCGCCGTGGCGACGGCTGCATCCTCCTGGTGGATGAGAGTGAGCATTTCCAGCGTGGAGAGCTGGTCGATGCGCGTGGTGCGAGGGTTGCGCGCTTCGGTGGAGAGGGCCGCAAGATTGGACATATAGCTTGATAGTAGCTGGTGGAAGGTTGTTGGTTGCCGGATGTTGGTTGCTGGTTATTGGTTATCAGTGTGGTTCGCGCAGAGGCACGAATGCCCCACCGCTTCGCAACGTTTGCGAGTGGATGGGGCATCCGGAGTTGCGAACGGCTATTTGCCGACGACGACGATTTCGAACGAGCCGGGAATCATTGGCCCGCCGCGTCCGCCACGGTATCCGCCAGGTCCGCCGGGACCGCCGGGGCCACCAGCGGTGGGTGGGACCGGCGAGCCGGGTGTGGGCGGTGCAGGCGCAGCCGCGGGCGCGGGAGGCGCGGGCGGTGGGCCGTACTCGGCGGTGATGAGCAGCAGGTGGCCGGTCTTGGTGTCGAGGGTGATGGTCTTGGCGCGGACTGGCGTCTTGACGGTCTGCTCGACGACGAAGTCGGTGGGCGAGTTTTCCTTGATGACGGTGAGTGTGCCGTCGCCCTGGGAGCTGAAGGCCTCCATTGTGGCTGGGTTGAAGGTGGCGCCGTCGCAGCCCTGGCCGATGGGCAGAGTGGTGATGACCTTGCCGGAGGCGGCGTTGACGATGACCATGACCTGGGGCGTGCGGCAGGCGGCGAAGAGGATGCCGTTCCTGGCGTCGAGGGCGAGTCCTGCGCAACCGTCGCCACTGG
This sequence comes from Acidobacteriaceae bacterium, assembly GCA_049513335.1. Lineage (GTDB taxonomy): Bacteria > Acidobacteriota > Terriglobia > Terriglobales > Acidobacteriaceae > Edaphobacter. The sequence goes on from JBEKWE010000115.1 coordinate 6,073, forward strand.
CCTTGATGTCAATGGTGTGGTCGAGCTTCATGGTGTTGGCGTCGATGACGGCGATGGCGCCCTTGTCTTCGATGTCGACGTAGATCTTGCCCTTGCCGTCGAACTGGCCCTGCTCGGGCGCGCCGCCGATGTCGATGGTGGTGAGGATAGAGCCGTCCTTGTCGTCGATGACGGTGATGTTTGGCGCGGAGTGGGAGAGATCATAGAAGCGGTGGTTCACCCAATCGTTGAAGTAGCCGTCGGGATTGCCCTGGACGGGGATGGTCTTGATGATGGTGAAGTTCTTGGCGTCGAACATGGTGATGGCGCGGGAGGTGGCGAAGCCGTGTCCGGTGACGGTGTCGACTACGGCGCCGTGGCCGCTGGTGTTGGGGATGTCGCCGACCTGGGCGAAGGTGTCGAGGTTGTAAACGGCGATGTGGCCGGCGGGGCCGGAGCGCGCGACGAAGAGATTGCGCCCATCGGAGTCGGCGGTGACGTAGTCCATACCACCATCGCCGCCGACCTTGACGGTCTGGAGGACCTTGTAGGGGCCAGACTGCGCGTGGGCAAGAGTGGCGAGTGGAAGCAAAACGGCGAGGGCGGCGAAAACGAGCAGATTGCGGGTCATAAAGGTGCGTCTCCTGGTGACTCTAAACTTTGCGGCAAGGCCGGTCCGGCATCGGGATTGAAGCGTGCGGCGTGCTGGAGATCAAGTATAGGCTCGCCAACCTTAAGCGTGCGTGAAGCTAGCGGAGTGTGCGAAGCTGCGTACTGCGAAGACGCAAAGGCGGATACAAAAGACGCAAAGAGCGGGCTATGGCAGGGGTTGCAGGCCTTCGTAGCGGACGTGCCAGGAGGTGGGGAAGCCGGGGGCGTGGGTGGGCTTGCCGTCCTTGTCCACGGCGCCGTCCCATCCGGCGGCCATCATGGCGACGGCGGAGAGCCAGCCACCGTTGGCGGGCATGTACATGGGGGTCTGGTCTGGGCGGCGAACGGTGTAGCCGGAGGCGCGGAAGGGGTTCTGGTCGTAGCGGCCGGCGAGGAGGTTGACGGCGAGATCGGACTCGTTGAGGCGGGCGGCGCACATGGCCATCATGGCGGTGCCCCAGGTGACGGCGTTCTGCGGCGCGTCGGTATGGGCGACGCGGTGCAGGGTGTTGCGCATGGCCTCCTTGTCGATGCCGCGGCCGGGAAGGACGCCGAACATGAAGGTGGTCATGCCGGAGGGGGTGGTTTCGACGGGGAGTTCCATGGCGGGGTAGATGCCGTTGCGCACGGTGGGGGTGGCGAGGTGGTCGATGACGCGCTGCCAGAGCGGATTGGGCGCGAGGCCGAGGCGAACGCGCCACTGCTGCGCGGTCTGGAGCGCCCACTTCCAGTAGGCCAGCTCCATGGTGGGGTTCAGATTGTGGGCGAGGTCGGTGTGCTTCTCGTCGGCGGAGTTGAGGCCGGGGCCGAGGACGTACTCTTTGCGCGCGGGATCGTAGTCGACGAAGGTGGCCATGTAGTCGGCAGTGGCGAAGACGATGGACCGGTAGCGCAGGAGCACTGCGTGGGCGGATTGATGCCGATGCGCGCGGTTGACTTGACTCTTGCGGGCGCGCGCGTCATGGGCCTTTCGGGCGCGATAGACCAGTTCGGCGAGGTAGATGGGATGCGGCTGCTGCCAGACCAGCACGGGACCAACGCCGCTGGGGCTCTCGACGCCGCTGGGGTCGGTCATCTTGGACCACTTGACGCCCTTGGCTCCTTCGAGTTTCGCCATCGCCTCGCCGGGCGGCATCATGCGGTTGAGGCTGTCGAGTGACTTTTCGAGCAGAAGTGTGTGGCCCCAGAGCGCCCAGTGCGCGGCGTGCCACCAGTACATCTCCATATGGAACTTGCCGAACCAGGAGTTGACTCCGAGGCCGGTCTCCTGCGGCGGGAGCGGGCCGGAGTCGTGCACGGCCATGAGGTACTGCGAGAGGACGATGCGGCGCTCGAGCTCGGCGGCGCGGGGGTCGGAGTTGCCGGAGAGATCGATGACTCCTCCGGTGAGCCAGTA
>JBEKWE010000116.1:0-7619 GCA_049513335.1 Acidobacteriaceae bacterium
TTGCTGCGTCAGGGTTTCCCCCATTGCGCAAAATTCCCCACTGCTGCCTCCCGTAGGAGTCTGGACCGTGTTTCAGTTCCAGTGTGTCCGTGCGCCCTCTCAGGCCGGATACCGATCATCGCCTTGGTGGGCCATTACCCCGCCAACTAGCTAATCGGCCGCGAACTCCTCTCCAAGCGCATTGCTGCTTTGACTCGTAAGTGTTATGCGGTATTAGCCAAGATTTCTCTCAGTTATTCCCCACTCGGAGGTAGATGATTCACGTGTTACTCACCCGTGCGCCACTTTACTCATGGATTGCTCCACTTTCTCGTGCGACTTGCATGTGTTAGGCACGCCGCCAGCGTTGATTCTGAGCCAGGATCAAACTCTCGTTTAATCTTGGTTTGTCCGCCATCCACGACAGGGGTCGGGATGGATCGGACGCCCCCAGCTGCTCGAAAGAGCTGGAGGTTTATATCTAGTGAGAATGACTAAACCAAATTCTGCATCATCTCACGACTGGCACGTTCAACTATGTTGTCAAAGATCCGGACTGCATCCGCCTGAGCGGGCAGCTTTGGATCAAGGACGACCCCAACCGAAGTCGGGACGTGTCCTCGAACTTGATGGCGCTGTGTCGATCGTCTAAGGCTTGCTGTTGCCCGAAGGCCAACCCTCGATTTGGTTCTCTTACCTGGCTAAATCCCACATTCTACTCTGGATCGGTGCCGGACTTTTCCGCTCAATGGCGGATTATCGAGGGTCACTCAGTAGCGAGTGACGTTTTGCGCTAACCTTTCAAGGTTATCCAAACCCCGGGCGCATGTCAAGCCGAATCATGATTTTCTGTGGAATTCATGGCCGTTCCAACTCGCCAAACCGGCAATCCATCCGCCCCAATGCAACCGGAGCGCCGGCTTCCATATCTGTTCACACAGCGCAAAGATCAAAAGATCCAGACGCCCGGCACGCGGGCGCGGAGCACTCAGCTCCATCTGTCTCTGTTCAGGCGCAGTTTCTCCTGAACTTCCATTCGTATGCAGTAGCTTGGGTTTGGAATCCGGTCTGCACTGTTTCCAGGCCAGCGACCGGTCAAACACTTGGACTGCGCTTCGTCGTCCCTTAGCAGGCAGATCGCGGTCACTCAACCATCCGGACCGAACCACCCAATCATGCCGAGGTGCGAAGCAGTACTTCTCTTGCCAATTAGAATACAGTACTTCGCCCTTCGGTGCAAGCCGAACCAACAATCTTTCCAGCAACGCACCGCGCCGCCGGGCTTATAGTGGTTCGTGCAACCCGGAGGTCACTTCGCCTTCGCGGTCTGGCGTCCGCCAAATTTCCAGGAGAACAGTCCATGAACCTCCGTCGCATCTGCTCGAACCTCAGCTCTCTTATCGCAGTTGTTCTGTTCTCTTGCTCGACGGCATCCGCCGCTGCGGCGACGAGCGTCGCTTCGCCCGACGGCACTATCGTTCTCACCCTGCACAGCAATGCTCCGCTGGGATACAGCATCACGGTGAACGGCAAGCCGGTGCTGCTGCGCTCGCGGCTCGGCCTGGAGCTGGCCAATGATGTGAGCCTCGGCGGGCGGCCAGTGGTCGAGCGCGTGGCGCGCCGATCAGTCGACACGCACTGGCAAAACGAATTCGGCAAGAATCGCGATGTGCGCGATCACTTCAACGAACTGACGCTGACCCTGCGCGACGGCAACCTCACCTTTGGCGTGGTGGCGCGCGCCTACAACGATGGCGTTGCCTTCCGCATCACGCTGCCGAAGCAGCCCGGCATGGACTCCTTCACCGTGACGCGCGATACCACGGAGTTCACCTTTCCCGGAGACGAGCGGCTATGGGCGGGCTGGAACAACAACGATGGCCCCAACCGGCCGGAGGGCGGATTCATCGGATCGCAGGAGTGGCGATTCGCGCCCGCAAGAATCTCAACCCTGAATCCCGCCTTCAAGTACGGCCTGCCCGTACTGGTGCAGACGCCTGCGGCCTACGTCGCCATCACCGAGTCCGATCTGCTCGATTGGTCGGGGATGTGGCTGGTTCCCAAGGCAGGCGACGTGACCACGCTGCAGATACAACTTGCTCCGCCCATCCCCGCACAGCCGTGGCCGTCGCGCTCTCCGGCGGCGACCAACGGGGCCGCTGTGAATACAGCGGCTGCGCCCATCGGCGCTGTGCAGAAGGGACTGGTCGTCGCCACCACGCCGCACAACTCACCATGGCGGACGTTTATCATTGCGCGCAAGCCCTACCAGTTGGTCGAGAGCGATCTGGTGGAGAACCTGGCCACGCCCAGCCAGCTCGCCGACACCAGGTGGATCAAGCCGGGCATGGCCTCGTGGGGAACATGGTGGTCGGCCACCGGGCAGAACAACCTCGACTCGCTCAAGCAGTACATTCAGCTCGCCGCAGACATGGACTGGCCGTATCAGCTGTCGGAGATTGGCGACAAATCCATCGTGCCCGATCTGGTCTCCTTCGCCAAAGAACGCGGCGTGCGCGTATGGCTCTGGTTCCACTTCAACGACTTCATCGACAGCGCCGTCTACACCCGCGACTTCCCCATGTACGCGAAGTGGGGCATTGCCGGGCTGAAGATCGACTTCATCGATCGCGACGATCAGTGGGCCGTCAAGTGGTACGAAGACGTCGCCCGCACCGCCGCGCAGAACCACCTGCTGATCGACTTTCACGGCGCATTCAAGCCCACCGGCCTGGAGCGCACCTGGCCCAACCAGATCACGCGCGAGGGAATCCAGGGCAACGAGTACAACAAGTGGAGCGCCAAGGAGACGCCCGAGCACAAGGCCACCCTGCCATACACGCGCGGCCTGGCCGGCCCGGCCGACTATACCCCGGGCGGCTTCATCAACCGCCTGCCCTCGCAGTTCAAGATCGGCAACAGCAACACCCAGGCGCAGGGCACGCGCGCCAGCGAGCTGGCAATGTTCCTGCTCATCCAGAGCCCGTTCATCGTCGCCTGCGATTCGCCCAGCCACTACCGTAACGCGGACGGCTCCTATCAGCCCGGCATGGACTTCCTCAAGGGTCTGCCCACAGTATGGGACGAGACGCGCGGCCTGGACGGCGAGGTGGGCCAGTACATCGTCGAGGCGCGGCGCAACGGAACGAAGTGGTATCTCGCCGCAGTCTCCAACAGCCAGGCGCGCCAGTTGTCCGTGCCGCTCGGCTTCCTCGGCAAGGGCGCGTGGAAGGTCACGCTGTGGCAGGACGCGCCCGATAGCGGCGAGAACGCAGAGCATCTGGCGAAGGACGAGAAGACCGTGCGCTCCACCGACATGCTGCATCTGAAGCTGGCCCCCGCGGGTGGAACGGTCGCCATCTTCTCGCCTGCCGCAATACCGTAGCGACGGCAGGCAGCACTCCGCTTCGTTCACCCAAACCCGCCCGCGCGGTACACTAACCCTGCACCCCACGCCGAGAGCGGAGACCCAATCTTGACCGACACACCAGCCACCACCCCCGACGAAAAACTCACCCCCACAACCGAGCCCGAGCAGCAAGAGCACGAGACCCCACTCGAGTCGCTCGCCTCCATCTGCGCCGTGCTCGCTGTCGGCCTCTTTGTGATGACCTTCATCTTCCAGAACTTCGAGATCCCCTCCCCCTCCATGGAGAAGACGTTGCTCATCGGCGACCACGTCCTGGTCGATCGCGTCTCGCTTGCGCCTCCATCGCGCTGGGCGCCCTTCGTCCACTACCGCGAGGTCCGCCGCGGCGACATCATCGTCTTCTTCAAGCCCCATCCCGAGAACCCCGACCTCTACCTGGTCAAGCGCTGCGTCGGCCTTCCCGGTGACCGCATCCATCTGCGCGACGGCGTCCTCTACCTCAACGGAGTTGCGCAGAACGAGCCCTACGCCGCCATGCCCCGCGACGACGGCGATCCCAGTGACGCCTACGTCCCCTACCGCGACGACTTTCCCTCCGACCTCGAAGGCATCGAGCAGGCAGCCAGCCAGAACAATGCATCTCGGTGGGCGCTCGACCTGCCCAACCACATCGTGGACGGCGACCTCATCGTCCCGCCCGGCGCCGTCTTCGCCATGGGCGACAACCGCACCCAGTCGCTCGACGGCCGCTTCTGGGGCTTCGTCCCGCGCGAGAACATCGTCGGCCGCCCCATGTTCATCTACTGGTCCTTCCTCACCCCGTCCGACCAGATCGACAAGACCGCGCTCTCCGACCGCCTGGCCTTCATGGGCCACATCCTCACCCACTTCTTCTCCGAGACGCGCTGGAGCCGCACCTTCCACATCGTCCGTTAGCCTGTTTGTTCCACCACGCATGTAAGGCGTCCCATGCAGTCTTCCGATCCAGCCATCGACCCAACACCCAGCATCTCGTCCCGCCACAGCCGCCGCCTGGTTGCCCTCCTCATCGCCGGCCTGGCGGTCCTGCTCGCGCTGTTTCTGCCTCCCTACATCAACGTCAGCCGCTACCAGCGCCGCGTGGCGCGCAACATCAGCGCCTCGCTTGGCCGTCCCGTCCACTTCGACAAGATCAGCCTCAACATGCTTCCCGTTCCCGGCATCTCGCTGGAGAACTTCGTGGTCGACGAGGACCCCGCCTTCGGCGCCGAGCCAATCCTGCGCGCCAGCCAGGTTCGCGCCAACCTCCGCCTGCGCTCGCTCTGGAGCCGCCACGTCGAGTTCTCGCGCATCGTCCTCACCGATCCCAGCGTCAACCTGGTCCGCACCGGGGACGGCCAGTGGAATCTGCAGGGTCTTATCCTCCAGGCCTCGCGCACCGAGGCAGACGCAGCGCCCACCGCGCAGAGGTTCGCCGGCCCCGCTGCCCGCTTTCCCTACATCGAGGCCTCCGGCGCGCGCCTCAACCTCAAGCTCGACCAGGTCAAAACCCCCTTCTCGCTGACCGACGCCGACTTCGCCCTCTGGCTGCCCCAGCCCCACCAGTGGCGGCTCCGTCTGCAGGCCCATCCCGTGCGCACCGACACCAGCCCCGCCGACACCGGCTCACTCCGCATTGAAGCCACCCTGGGCGCACCCGATACAGGCGCAGCCAACATCCCTGCTGCCTCACTCGACAGCTTCCCCATCGACCTGCACGGCTCCTGGCAGGACGTCCAGCTCGGAGGATTCAGCCGCCTGCTCGCGGCGCGCGACGCCGGCCTGCGCGGAGAGCTTACCCTCAGCGTCAACCTGCTCGGAACCCTCGGCCACAACGCCATCGTTACCGGCATCAGCCTCGCCGACGCCCGCCGCGCCGACTTCGTCCCCCCGCGCCTGCTCTCGGTCGAGGCCGACTGCCACGCCATCGCCCAAAATTCCTTCCACACCTTCTCCAATATCGAGTGCCACTGGCCCCCATCCACCTCCTCCGGCCCCAGCAATCTCATCCTCACCGCCAACTTTCCCGACGTCCGCCAGCCCCGCTCCGCCTCCGCCGCGCTCACCCTTCCCGCCCTCCCCGCCGAAACCTTCCTCGACTGGCTCGGCGTCGCCACTCCACGCCCGCCCACCGGCCTCACTGGCCCCGGAACCCTTGCCGCAAACCTCGCCTGGGGAACGCCGAACGGCGCCCAGCCGGGCGCCAAAACCCCAACTAAACTGAGCCGGATGCACCAGCATCCCACGTCCATCCAGCCCACCCTCTCCGGCGAGCTTGAGTTCTCCAATGAATCCCTGCAACTCCCCGCGCTAGGCCCCAACCCCATTCCGCTGGGCGATCTCCTGCTGCAATCCACCCCGCCGCCCATCGCCCACTCCATGCGCCACCGCGGCGCACAGCCGACGACCGCACAGTCCGTCAGCTTCGACCTCGCTCCCATCTCGCTGCCCCTCGGCGGCAAACAGCCCGCAACCTTGGAAGGCCGCATCGACGCCACCGGCTACACCCTCCACCTCGCCGGCCCCGTCCAGATCGCCCGCCTGCTCGCCCTCGGCGACGCCATCCCCCAGCTCGGCGACGGCCTTCGCCAGCTCCTCGAGCCCGCCCCCGCCGATGCCCGTCCCGTTCAACCCCGGAACTCCTCCGCAGAACCCACCACCGAACCCATCCACCTCGACCTCACCGCAACCCGCGCCTGGGGAGGCCCCCAGGTCTGGCATCAGACCACCCCACCCCCCGCCCATCCCCATAAACGCCTCGCCCCATAGCTCATAGCCGGGGACCCGGCAAAAACTCCCTCCAGGCCAAAATCCGTCACCCACCCTGAAAGCTGTCAAGCCCCTCAGGCCTCCGCCTCCGCAATAACCGCCGCAATATCATTTACTTAGACAGGAAAAATAGTTGGCATAGTAGTTTCCCTCAATCCCGTATAATTGAAGTAGTAGAGATCGAGAAGGAATAGAAGTAGCCGAGATCAACAAGGCCGCATTGCCGCCAGCCAAGGCTGACGGGCTTGCGGCCTTTCGCATTTTACCGACGCAGCATCAACCGCAAAGGAGCCTCAAAATGCAGATTCAAGCCGAAAGCCAGACCCGCACCCTCAAGCCCATCCCCAACCCGCGCGGCACGCAGACCGTTCCCCAGCCCAAACCCACCCTCCCGCGCTCTCCCGACGGCCGCTTCGCCACGGAGTTCCGCCCCCACCCGAAGCAGGTCAAACCAGAAGAGAAGTAGCCCCGCAGACACCTCCTACGGCGCAGGCACATTCGCGCCCTTTGGAACGCGCGGAGCGCGCGGTGGCTGGGCTGGAGCGAGGGTCAGTTTGGGCGGCGCCGGTGGCAGCGGAGGCAGCGGCGGGACCGCGCCCTTGTCGATGGAGATGTCATTGTACGTAGTCGTGATCCGGACCAACGGGCCGCCAACGCCCACTGTTCCGTTGACACTCTTGTGATTCTCGCTGCCCTGGATGGAGAGCGGAAAGTTGGTGTCGATGTTGCCATTCGTACTGTTGGCCTGGACGGAGAAGCCTGCGTGCTCGGGCAGGACCAGCTTGACCGAGCCGTTGCGGTCTTCCAGCGTGATGGCGCCGAGCGGTGGCGCGGCCGTCAGCTCGATGGTCCCATTGCGATCGGTCACAGCCACATCGCCCGCGATTCGGTCGAGGCTGATGTTGCGATTGCTGGTAGTGAGGGCGAAGGGACCGACCGCCTGGTCCACCATCAGGTCCTTGGTGGGATCGCTCTCGACCTCACCGTCCAGCCGGGCGATCTGAAGGTCGGTGCGGCTGGTGTGGAGGTGAATGGCGCCGCGGATGCGCTCGAGGTGTGTGGTGCCGAAGAATTCACCGGAGATGGAGACAGCGCCGGCGATCTCGGAGAGTGTGACATCCTGGGCGTGGCCTTCGAGGTTGATGTCCGATCCCATGCTGTGCGCGGAGATGGAAGAGCCTCCGTTGTTGATGTGCGCCGTGGCTGGCCCAGTGATGGCGGAGAGTTCAATGTCGCCGTGGTTCGCCGTCACCGTAACCGGCGATTTGATCGACGTGACGTGAACATTGCCGTGGTCGGCGTTGACCCTGGTCGCTGTGGCAGCGGGAACCGTGATAGTCAGGTCGGCGATGCCGCCATCGATCGGGCGCACGTTGAGGTTCAGCGTCGTGCCGGTGGTGCTGACCTGCGGTGCGAGATGTTGCGCCTTGGCGTCGTTCTCGGCGTCCGACATGGCGTAGACCTGCTTGTGCTCCGCGATGTG
>JBEKWE010000117.1:0-7817 GCA_049513335.1 Acidobacteriaceae bacterium
CCGAGTTCCAGACCCCCAGCGGCGTCTGGAGCCCCGTCCGCTACCAGACCGAGATCATCCAGGTGCGTGGCAGCGCCGACGTCGTTCTCGATGTCCCGCTCACCCGCCATGGGGACACCGACACACCCATCGTCTCCAGCCTCTTTCCCACCGAACGCCGCACCCTCAGCCTCCGTTGGACCATCTATGACCCTACCAACGTCTCCGCGCCCTTCTTCGCCGTCGACACGGCCGCCGACTGGCCCTCCATGCTCGCCGCATTCGCCGACTGGGGTGGCCCCGCGCAGAACCTCATCTACGCCGACGATGCGGGACACATCGGCTACCATGCCCTGGGCCGCATCCCCATTCGCGGAGATGCCGACAATCCCAGCCCGCTCTCGCCTGTTCCCACCGATACCACCGCGCCCGATGCCGCCTCGCATGAGTGGGCCGGATATATCCCCTTCGACCAGCTCCCCCAGGCCTTCGATCCGCCCGACGGCATACTCGTCACCGCCAACGCCCGCGTCACCCCGGACGGCTACCGCTACCCGATCACGCTGGACTGGATGGCGCCCTACCGCACCGAGCGCATCTACAAAATTCTGGAAGCCACACCCATGGAAGCTGCCGACGACAACGAACCCGGCAAGGTACCTATGGCCGTTCCCAGCGGCCATACGGAAGCAGGTCAGACCCTTGTGCTCACCCATCTGCTTACCCCGCAAGACATGCTCACCCTGCAGAACGATGTCGACTCCGAGCTGGACCACATTATCGCGCAACGCCTCGCCTACTCCATCGACCACGCCACCGGCCCGCTGAAGAACGACCCAGCGCTGCATCAGGCCGCCGACCTGCTGCGCCGATGGAACGGAAGCGTCGACGCCAACGCCAGTGCGCCCGCCATCGTCAACGCCGCCCGCGCCGCCTTCTGGCCCATGCTGCTCATCCCCAAGCTTGCCCCGCAGGCAGCAGGGCTGCTGGTGCAGGGCGCGGACCTCGCCATGGCCAGGAACCTGCCCGCCGACACCGCGCGCAACGCCAACCTCTGGCAGCTCTACACCTGGGGCGAACGCGACAGCGTCGAGGAGCAGCTCATCACCCACGCCCCCGCGCGCTGGCTGCCCGCCGGCTACCCCACCTGGGACGACTTCCTCGCCGCTGTCGTCCAGCGCGGCCTGCGAAACGCCCACGCTCCGCTCGACCTCAGAGGCTGGCAGCAGGGAAGCGCCTTTCCGCTCGACATCGAGCACCCCATCTTCTCCCACGCGACCCTGCTGGCGCGCCTCCTCCTCGGCGTGCCCACTGGAACCGGTCCACAGTTCGAGAGTGGCGACAGCACCACGGTCAAGCAGGTTGGCCGCGCCTTCGGCCCCTCCGAGCGCTTCACCGCCGACCTCGCCAACCCCGACCGCGCCACCCTCAACCTGGTCCTCGGTCAGTCCGGCAACCCCGCCAGCCCGTGGTACATGGACCAGTTTCAATCCTGGCTGCGCGGCACAACCTACCCGCTCCCCTTCACCCCCGCCGCCACCCAGCCCGCCATCACCCACACCCTCACCCTGACGCCGCGCTGAGACCACCTCAACGAGATCAAGTGCAGCTACATCCTCCCCACCAGCGCCGCAAACCCTCCCATCTCCGCCTCGTAGCCCAGCAGTTCGCCCGCGTCGATGTCGAAGTACCACCCATGCAGCGTCAGCTTTCCCGCCTCCACCCGCTCCTTAATCCACGGAAACGTCATCAGGTTCTCCAGCGACAGCGCAATCGCTCCCTGCTCGCATGCCTTCCGCTGCACCGCCGCCGGCTTTCCCGCCAGCTCGCGCAGCACCCGCTCCCGCGCCTCGCGCGCAATGCTCACCCACGCGCCGATGAACTCGAACTTGTCTCCCTCGCCCCCCATCAGCGCGCCAATCCCGCCGCAGCCGGAGTGGCCCAGAACGATGATCCGCTCCACGTTCAGCCCTTTCACCGCGAACTCGATGTCTGCGCGGATGCCCGGCATCTCCGCTCCATTGCGGTACGGAGGCACAAGGTTGGCCACATTCCGCACCACAAAGATATCCCCCGGCCCCGCGCCCAGCAGCATTCCCGGATCGGCGCGCGAGTCGCAGCACGAGATCACCAGCGCCCGCGGGCTCTGTCCCTGGCGCAGCCGCGCGAAGACGCTCTCGTCGCCGCCATTAAAATACTTCTCCTGAAACCGCCGGAACCCATCCAGAAACGCCGCAATATCCGACAAATCCGCCCCTCCGTAACCTGTCACTGCACCCACTCCCCATAGCATCGCACGAATCGGCGTGACGAAGGCTAGCGCTCGCGCATCTCGATCCCGAACCTGGCTTTTTGCCCGCAGTCACAGCCTATGCAGCCTCTCTTATCTCGCGTCATTTATGATCGATAGCGATGGATCCCCCGGTTCAATCCCTGCTCGCCTCCGGCGCCAAGCTTACCGACGCCGCGCTCGAACGCCTGCTTCCTTCCCCCGAGACGCCGCCCGTCTCCATACATCGCGCCATGCGCCACAGCGTCTTTGCCGGCGGCAAGCGCCTGCGCCCCATTCTGTGCATGGAAGCCGCGCGGATGGTCGCGGGAACCGGCGAACTTCCCGCGGGCGTCGTCTCCCTCGGCGCGGCGCTGGAGATGCTGCACACCTACTCGCTGATCCACGACGACCTGCCCGCCCTGGACAATGACGACCTGCGCCGCGGCCACCCCACCTGCCACGTGGCCTTCGGTGAGGCCATCGCAATCCTGGCCGGCGACGCGCTTCAGGACCTCGCCTTCCAGACCATCGCCCAGCTCCCCGCGCCCGCCGAGTCAGTGGTGCGGATTCTGCGTGAGGTCTCCATTGCCGTCGGCACCGGAATTGGCCGGACTGACGAATCTGGGATTGCGCCGGGAATGATCGGCGGCCAGGTGGTTGACATCGAGTCGGAGGGAGTCGCGCCCACCGCCGAGCTGGTCGAGACCATCCACCGCGCCAAGACTGGCGCTCTCATCACGGCCAGCATCGTCAGCGGCGGCCTCTACGGCCTGGCCGCAAATCCGGGCGCCCTCGATTCTGAGACGTGGGTCCAGCGCCTACGCAGCTTCGGCGAGAAGGCCGGCCTCGCCTTTCAGATCGTCGACGACATTCTCGACCTGACCCAATCCTCCGCCGAGCTTGGCAAGACTGCGGGCAAGGACGCGGCCAGCATCAAGGCCACCTGGCCCGCCGTCTATGGCCTCGAGCAGTCGCGCTGCGACGCCGACCGGCTCATCTCGGAGGCCTTTGCCGCCGTTGAACCCTTCGGCACCGCCGCCGATCCGCTCAAGTCGCTGGCCCGGTACCTCACCACCCGCACCCACTAACATGCTGGGCCTGGACGAAGATGCGATTTGAATAATGTTGCGCGGCTGGAGCAACTTATTCAGCGATCCCCACGTACTCGATTTAGCGAGGCTTCTTCCGCGAATCCGTGATACAGATCACATCCCGTGTGGGGAGAATGCGCGTTATATGAAGTCGGGTAGCGAATGGGGGTCCTTTCATGAATGCAAAAACGTCTCGCCGCGATTTTCTCTCCGCCGGATTGATGCTTCCTGTCGTGGGTGCGGGTTCCAGCCTGGGATTAATGAATCTCTCCGCGCAAACACCCGCGGGGAATACGGCATCGCCGCTCAAACTCAGCTACAAAACCCTGGGCAAAACCGGGCTGAAGGTGACCTCGGTGGGAATGGGATGCATGATTACGTCGGACCCCAGCGTGGTGACGCACGCGGCCGATCTTGGCATCACCTACTTCGACACGGCGCGCGGCTATCAGCATGGCAACAACGAGCGTATGGTGGGCGCTGCGCTGGGCAGCAAGCGCAAGCAGGTCGTGCTCTCCACCAAGACGGAGGCGCGCGACAAGGCTGGCTCGTTGTCGCAACTCGACACCAGCCTGAGCGAGTTGAAGACGGATTTCGTGGACATCTGGTATCTGCACGGCAAGAGCAGCCCGGCCGATATTCATGACGACATGATCGAAGCGTTGCAGCTTGCCAAACAGCAGGGCAAGGCGCGATTTGTCGGCGTCAGCACGCATAGCAACCAGCCGCAACTGATTCCGTGGATGGTGCAGAAGGGCGTCTTCGACGTGGTGCTATCGGCGTTCAACTTCAGCATGGACCCTGCCGTGGAGCAGGCGATCGACGCGGCGGCCAAGGCCGGCATGGGCGTGGTGGCGATGAAGGTGATGGCGGGAGGTTCGCGCAACCAGAAGCTGGCGCAGCCGGGCGCATTGCTGGCGGCGTTGAAGTGGGTGACGAACCATCCCAGCGTAGCGACCACCGTTCCCAGCATGACGGACATGGACCAGTTGGAGCAGAACGTGAAGGCCATGGAGGGCCCGCTCACAGCGGACGACCATAAGATTCTGGCCGCGCACCTGGAGCAGATCCGGCCGCTCTACTGCCGCATGTGCGGCAAGTGCGAAGGCACCTGCGCGCAGGGCCTTCCGGTGGCCGATGTGCTGCGCTTCCTCACCTACGCCGACGGATATGGCGAGTTCGCGCTTGGGCGGGAGAGGTATCTGCAGATGGCCAGCGAACATGTTTCCGCGCGCTGCGGCGACTGCGCCGAGTGCACGGTTCAGTGTCCCTACGGCGTGCAGGTTTCGCGCCGGATGGCCTGCGCGCAGGAGCTGTTCGCATGAGGGTTGCTCATCTGGCGTTTCTGCCAATCCTGCTGACGGCTGGGATGGCGCGCGCGCAGGACTATCTCAGTTGCCAGCTCGCGCCCGGTTGGACGCAGTCCGAGGCCATCCATTCGTACACGGCCGACAACCTCTACGACTACAAGGACGGCGGCGCCGAGGGCTACCTGATCTACGGCTTCGCCGGGATGAAGTCGCTCAACTGCAAGTCGGGCGACAACACACTGACCATCGACATCTCGGAGATGAGCGATGCCGACGCGGCGTACGGAATCTTCGCCACCAACAGCGATCCTCGGCTGCCCATCGCAAAGATCGGGATGGGCGGGCAGGTGCAGCCGCAGAGCGCCAGCTTCGCCAAGGGCAAGTATTACGTGGAGATCGTGGTGAACTCCGCCGATCCCAACACCATTCACACTGCCGAGTTGACGGCCCTGGTCAACCGGATGGCGCGGCGCATCGAAGGGCGCGAGACTCCGCCGGAGGCTTTGGCTTGGTTCCCTCAAGAGAACCTCACCTCCGCCGGCCTTGTTCCGCAGAGCGTGCTGGGACTGAAAGAACTGAAGCGTGGCTACGTGGCGAAGTACAAGCAGGGGCAGGCGTTCATCGTGCTGGAGGACTCGCCTGAGTCCGCCGCAGCGGTGATGAAGGAGCTGCGCGAGCGCTTCGACGGAGCAATTGACGCAAAGGTTGGCGACGAGGCCTTCCAGGACAAGGCGCAGTACCTGGACGGCATCTGCATCTTTCGCAAGGGGCGGGCTCTTGCGGGATACGCCGACCTGCCCACAGCGCAGGAAGCTGCTACGCAGGCCGCAAAACTCGCCACCCGCATTCCGTAGCGACCGAGCGAGATAAGCTCCCTCGAAGGCTGCCTGAACGAAGGGAACACAGCCATAAGCCACTGATTTTTATATGTTTATGGCGGGGACGACGGGGCTCGAACCCGCGACCTCTGCCGTGACAGGGCAGCGCTCTAACCAACTGAGCTACGTCCCCAGGTTGTCTTGCAACAACTTGAGCGAATGTCACATAGAACGCGCGGTTTCGCTGAGTTCGCGACTCACGCTTCGTTCTACCTTGTCGCTGCTCTGGACTCAGTTCCGGGTCGCTTGCGTGAGCAAGGGAAAACCAGAACCACCAACTTCACGACAAGAAAGAGTCTATCAGATGAGGCGAGGTCGTTGTGACCAACTCGCCTGTCGCCTAGCAAAATATTCTTTGCTGGGTCCTGACTTCCCGCCTCTCCAAAGCGAATGGTCCGTATTGAGCTCGGCGAAGAATGGTTCTCGCGCATTCGCGGCAAACATGAGGCACGCAATCTGCCTGCGGCAACGACCGATAGCCTATTGCAATCGGTGCGTCGAACCTGGGGATTTATCCAAGGCGAGCTTGACCACGCGCAGTCTACTTGCTATCTTTATAAGGTCCCGCATGAATCGGGAGCTCGTTGCCGTGCAGGTTGCGCGGGAGCGGACAGTGTGTTGGGCGGGCTTGTTGGGACTATCCCGCCGTATGAGATACACTGGAAAGAGCAATTCCACCGCAGGGTCCATGCATGGGAAGCGTGCATGGGCTGGATCGTATGCGGCGCAACATCCTCGCAATCGTACCTGCGACACCCTCCACCTTGGATGGGCTATGCGGGGCGGAACAGCGAAACGGAGTCAACTCCAACTTCCAGCAAAGGCTGCTTGTAGAGGGCAGGAAGCAAGGGACGCTAGGCCACCGTCGACTGTTGTTCGTCTGATTTGAGTGTTCCAGACGGGAAGCAAGGGACAATCTTCGCGCGAGGCACGTCAGTGTCCTCACCTTTTCGTGTGTACGTCGCACGAAGCGATCAAGGCGCGCGCAAGTGGACGCTTGCTCTCGGCGTGAGAACGGATTTGCGGTAAAGTGGCCATTGGCCGCGGTAGTTGAGCAGAAGTTCAAGGAGTTCGAGTGCCTACGTTCCATCAGCTCGTCAAGCAGGGCCGCACGCCCACCCGTTACAAGACCGCCAGCCCCGCGCTGCAGGGTTCTCCGCAGCGACGTGGCGTCTGCACCCGCGTCTACACCCAGACGCCGAAGAAGCCGAACTCGGCGCTGCGCAAGGTGGCGCGCGTTCGTCTGACCAACGGGATTGAGGTCACGACATACATCCCGGGCATCGGCCACAATTTGCAGGAGCACTCGATCGTGCTGATTCGCGGCGGCCGCGTGAAGGACCTGCCGGGCGTCCGCTACCACGTGGTGCGTGGCTCGCTGGACGCGGTCGGCGTGGCGGAGCGCAAGCAGAGCCGGTCGAAGTACGGGGCGAAGCGTCCCAAGGCCGCTGCGGGCAAATAACCATTGCGTTCTCTGTTGTACGTTCTCCGTTGTTCGTGGGGAGATGTCAACGGGCAACGGTCAACGAAGAACGGTCGACGAATTTAGGTCCAGACGCTTGAGAGGTTGACGGCGCTGGAGGAAGAAGAGAAGAGAGAGAAGATGCCGAGAAAAGGTTACATTGCGAAGCGTGAAGTTGCTCCTGACCCGGTCTATGGCTCGACCCTGGTCACAAAGTTCGTCAACTCCATGATGTGGGGCGGCAAGAAGTCGACCGCGCAGAGCATCTTCTACTCAGCGATGACGAACCTGGAGCAGAAGGGCGGCGACGAGGCCCTGAAGCTGTTCAAGAAGGCGATTGAGAACTGCAAGCCGCTGCTCGAGGTCAAGAGCCGGCGCGTGGGCGGCGCGAACTACCAGGTGCCGATCGAGGTCCTGCCGGAGCGGCGCACCTCACTGGCAATTCGCTGGATTGTGACCTATGGCCGCGCACGCGGCGAGAAGGGCATGGTGGAGAAGCTGACCGCCGAGCTGCTGGATGCCGCCAACGGTCGCGGCGCGGCGATGAAGAAGAAGGAAGACGTACACCGCATGGCCGAGGCCAACAAGGCCTTCGCCCACTACCGCTGGTAAGGCAGGCAGGGAACAGCAGTAGGGAACAGGGAACAGCAAACCTGGCCTGTTTGAGATGAGTTTTGAACGACACGCAAGGCACGCCTTGCAGAGTGAGAGATAGACACCGTGGCACGCACCGTAGCTCTGGACCATTGCCGGAACATCGGGATCATGGCTCACATCGACGCCGGAAAGACGACGACGACCGAGCGCATCCTGTTCTATACGGGC
>JBEKWE010000118.1:0-7539 GCA_049513335.1 Acidobacteriaceae bacterium
ACCACCGGCTTCTTCACGTTCTCCTTGATGAACTGCGCCGCCTTCTCCTCCGCCGTTCCGCCGATCTCGCCGATCATGATGATCGCCTCGGTCTCCGGATCGTCGTTCAGCAGCCGCAGCGCATCGATGTGGGTCGTCCCGATGATCGGGTCGCCACCGATGCCGATGGCCGTCGACTGCCCGATGCCGCGCGTCGTCAACTGGTACACCGCCTCATACGTCAGCGTCCCCGAGCGCGACACGATCCCCACCGAACCCTCCTTGTGGATTCGCGCCGGCATGATCCCCACCTTGGCCTTGCCCGGCGAGATCACCCCCGGACAGTTCGGCCCCACCAGCCGCGACTTCGACCGTTTGACGATCTCCCACACCCGCACCATGTCCAGCGTCGGAATGCCCTCCGTGATGCACACGATCAGCGGCAGTCCGCTCGCCTCGGCCTCCAGGACCCCGTCCGCGGCAAACGGCGGCGGCACAAAGATCATGGTCGCATTCGCGCCCGTCTCTTTCACCGCCTCCTCCACCGTGTTGAAGACCGGCCAGCCCTCGTGGGTCGTCCCGCCCTTGCCCGGCGTCACTCCGCCAACCACCTTGGTCCCGTACTCCTCGCAGGCCTTGGCATGGAACGTCCCCTCGCGCCCGGTAATCCCTTGCACAATCAACCGCGTATTTTTATCAACTAGAACTGCCATTTATTTGCCACCCTTCGCAGCCGCAACAGCCAAATCCGCGGCTTCTTTCATCGTTGCGCCAACCTCAAATTTCAATCCCGACTCGGCAAGAATCTTGCGCCCTTCTTCCACATTCGTTCCCTCAAGCCGCAGTATGATCGGCAGCTTCACATTCAGCTTCTTCGTGGCCTCAACCACCGCCGACGCCAGAATGTCCACGCGCAGAATCCCGCCAAAGATATTGATGAAGATCGCCTTCACATTGGGATCGCTCAGCAGAATCTCAAACGCATTCTCGATCTGCTCCTGGCTGGCGCTTCCGCCCACATCCAGAAAGTTCGCCGGGCTGCCGCCCGCGTAGCTGATGATGTCCATCGTCGCCATGGCCAGCCCCGCGCCGTTCACCATGCACGCAATGTTGCCGTCCAGCTTGATGTAGTTCAGGTTGAACTTCGACGCCTGCACCTCCAGCGGGTCTTCCTCGGCCAGGTCGCGCAGCTCCTTCAGGTCCTTGTGCCGGAACATCGCGTTGTCGTCGAAGTTGATCTTGCAGTCCAGCGCCATCAGGCTTCCGTCCGCCGTCGTGATGAACGGGTTGATCTCCATCAGCGACGCGTCGCTCTCCATGAACGCCTTATACAGCCCCGTCATGAACGCCACCGCCGGGTTGATCTGCTTCGCGTCCAGCCCCAGCTTGAACGCCAGCTTGCGCGCCTGGTACGGCTGGAATCCAATCGCCGGCTCAATCGTCTCCTTGTAGATCAGCTCCGGAGTCTCCTTCGCCACCTTCTCGATCTCCATGCCGCCCGCCTGCGACGCCATAAACACAATCTTGGCCGTCGCGCGGTCCAGCACCAGCCCCAGGTAAAGCTCGCGCTCGATGGCCGAACCCGCCTCAATCAGCAGCCGTTGCACCTTCTGTCCCGCCGGCCCGGTCTGGTGCGTCACCAACTGCATCCCCAGGATCGCCTTCGCCGCCGACTCGGCGGCCTCCACCGTCTTCACCACCTTCACGCCGCCGCCCTTGCCCCGGCCGCCCGCGTGGATCTGGGCCTTCACCACCACCGCCAGATTGCCCTTGCTGAACAGCGTCTTCGCCGCCGTGTCCGCCTCTTCCACCGTGGTGGCCATCTCGCCGTCGGGCACGGGAACGCCGTACCTCCGCAGAATCTCTTTTGCCTGGTACTCGTGGATCTTCATGGTTGTTTGTCTCGGTCCTGTTTGAAAATTTCTCGCCGTTCGATAGTAGTGGATCGGCGCGGAGAGTAGCAATCGCACTGGCCACTTTTGTGCGTTTATCGTAAATAATAGTCGATTATCGCGCAAATGCGGCGTGGCGGCCCGCGGTCTCAAAGCGAGACCGCAGAAACCCATTGCCTTGCAGCCGCCCGCGCCTGATACCCTTTCCCTCATGGCTCTGCATGAATACATGAAGCGCGTCGTAGAGCAGCGCGAGCTCCTCTCGCGCAGCCAGGCCCGCGCCCTGCTGGACCTCGTCCTCGCCGGCAGCACGGAAGCCGATCAGCCCGGCAGCCCACACTCCCTCCAACTCGCCGCGCTGCTCGGGGCCATCGCCGCCCGCGGCGAGACCGCCGCCGAGCTGGCCGGCTTCGCCGAAGCCATGCTCGCCGCAGCAGTCCCCGTCCCCCTCGACGACACCGAGCGCGCGCTCCTCGTTGACACATGCGGCACCGGAGGCGACGACACCGGCACCTTCAACATCTCCACCGCCGCCGCCCTGGTCGCCGCTGCGGCGGGTGCAACCGTCGCCAAGCACGGCAACCGCGCCGTCACCTCGCTCTGCGGCTCGGCCGACGTCCTCGAGGCTCTCGGCATTCCCATCTCCCTCACTCCCGCCGCCGGGGCCGAATCTCTGCGCCGCCACCGCTTCGCCTTCCTCCACGCACCCGGCCTGCATCCTGCCATGAAGGCCGTCATGCCGGTGCGCCGCGCCCTCGGCATCCGCACCATCTTCCACCTGGTCGGCCCGCTCTCCAACCCCGCCGGCGCCCGCGCGCAGGTCATGGGCGTCTACTCCGCGCACCTCGTTCCCATCGTCGCCGAGGCCATGCGCCTGCTCGGCGCCCGCCACGCCTTCGTCGTCCACGGAGCCTCCGACGCCTCCGGCCCGGAGGGCAGGACGGGGATCGACGAGCTCTCCATCTCCGGCCCCAGCCAGATCGCCGAGGTCCGCGGCGACGACGTCGCCTTCTTCCGCATCGTCCCCGAGCAGGTTGGCCTCGAATCCGCCCCCACCGGCAGCCTGCGCGGAGGCGATGCCGCCGCCAACGCCGCCATCCTGCGCTCCATCTTCGCCGGCGAACCCGGCCCGCGCCGCGACGTTGTCCTGCTCAACGCCGCCGCCGTCCTCATCGCCGCCGGCGTCGTCCCCTCCGCAACGCCAGGCAGCCACGAGGCCTTCCGCGCCGCCATCGCCCTCGCCGCCATCGCCATTGACTCCGGCTCCGTCGCCGCGCTCATCTCTGCCCTCGCCCGCACGGAACCATAACCCCTCCCCGCTGTTCTTGCTTCTGAGATAGGTCCGGGCTTCAGCCCGGACATTAACAACCCGGATAGGATGCGGGCTTTAGCCCCTGGGATATGCCTTCTTGCGAGCCTGCAAATGCTATATCTAAAGCCGCCCTCGCCCGCATGGGAACAATAACCCCTCACCGCGCGTACACATCTCCAGAACCTCGCACCCAGGAGAATCCCATGGCCTCATATCCCCAACAGCCCACCGCCTCGCTCGATCCCTCCATGGTCACCACCGCCCTGGAGCTTCCCGGCTACCGCATCGTGCGCAACATCGGAATCGTGCGCGGCATCGTCGTCCGCTCGCGCAACCTCTTCGGCACCATCGGCGCCGGTCTGCAGACGATGCTCGGCGGCAACATCACCCTCTACACCCAGCTCTGCGAGAAGACCCGCCAGGACGCCTTCGTCATGATGGCCGAGCATGCCGCCCAGCAGGGCGCCAACGCCGTTATCATGGCCCGCTATGACGCCAACGAACTGATGCAGGGCGTCACCGAGGTCCTCGCCTACGGCACCGCCGTCGTCGTCGAAAAACTCTAGCCCTCCAACCGGCGAATGCCCGCATCGACGCACGCCGCAACGCTGATCGCAACCCAGTACGCCACAATGTCCCGCACGGAGAATATCCGCCCCAGCAGAATTATCCCCGGCAGCGTCAGCCGGAATGCATCCATCCCCGGCGAATGGTATAGCTTGAAGAACTCAACCGCCGTGGCAATCGCCCCTGCAATCGTCACCACGACCGGCAGACGCCACCGCGCCAATGCAGTCGAGACGATCCAGTAGATCATCACCGCCCACATCATCGATCCGCCGTACTTCACCACAACTGCCGGCAGCCCAAGCGGAGCCATCCGCACCGCAAGCCCCGCCATCACTGTGACCAGAAACAGCGCGAGCGAACTCTTGAGCGACCGTGGCTTCATCGTCTCCTTCGACCGCAAATCCCCTCTCATTTTGAGGCCTTACCCACCTCCTCCGCATCCAATGGAAACAGAGCAGAACCAGCAACTGTATCACGTCCGCAACCCATTTCTTCGCGTTTTATTTGCCGCCAACCATGCAGAAGCCTAGAATTGAAGTGTGCCCTTGCTGCAGACCGACAAAACTCCCGTCCCAACGCCCGACCACAAGCACTACTTCATTCAGAAGCTCGGCCTCTCCGAGCGGCTGATGGAGCGCTGCCTGGGCGAGGCGCTCTCCGCCGGCGGCGACTACGCGGACCTCTACTTCGAGTCGGTCACCTCCACCTCGCTGGGCATCGACGAGTCGCTGGTCAAGTCCGCCAGCCAGGGCATCAGCGTTGGCTGCGGCATCCGCGTCCTCTCCGGCGAGCGCACCGGCTACGCCTACACCGACGACCTCTCCTCCGCCCGCCTCCTGCGCGCCGCACGCACCGCCGCGCTCATCGCCAGCGGCCCCGCCAAGCAGCGCATCGCAGGCTTCCGCCACACATCCGGCAAGCCCACGCTCTACCCCATCGCCGGGGCCACGACCGATGCCGAAATCGCCGCCAAATTGCTCCTCATCCAGCGCGCCGACCGCGCCGCCCGCGACTTCGACCCACGCATCACCCAGGTCCGCGCCGGCTTCAACGACGAGCTCCGCCGCATCCTCATCGCCGCATCCGACGGCACATTCGCCTCCGACACCCAGCCCATGGCCCGCCTCAACATCTTCGTCATCGCGAAAGATGCCTCCGCCAACCAAGGCGCGGGCAGCACCACGCGCGGCACCTCCGGCGGCGGTGGCCGCGTTACCCTCGACTTCTTCGAGGGCACACACTCCCCCGAACACTTCGCCCGCGAGGCCGCGCGCACCGCCATCCTGCAGCTCAACGCCGTCGCTGCCCCCGCCGGTGAGATGCCCGTCGTCCTCGGCCCTGGATGGCCCGGCGTCCTGCTCCACGAGGCCGTCGGCCACGGCCTCGAAGCCGACTTCAACCGCAAGAAGACCTCCGCCTTCGCCGGCCTCATCGGCCAAAAAGTAGCCAGCGAAAAAGTCACCGTCGTCGATAACGGACAGATGCCCAACCGCCGCGGCTCCATCAATGTGGACGACGAGGGCAATCCCACGCAGGAGACCGTCCTCATCGAGAACGGAATCCTGCGCGGCTATCTCTCCGACAAGCTCTCCGCCGGCCTCATGGGCGCGCCCAACACCGGCTCCGGCCGCCGCGAGAGCTACCATCACATCCCCATGCCGCGCATGACCAACACCTACATGCTCTCCGGCACCGACCAGCCCGAAGACATCATCCGCTCCGTACAGCGCGGCCTCTACGCCGTCAACTTCGGCGGCGGCCAGGTCGACATCACCAACGGCAAGTTCGTCTTCTCCGCCTCCGAGGCCTACCTCATCGAAGACGGCCGCGTCACGCAGCCCGTCAAGGGAGCGACCCTCATCGGCAGCGGTCCCGAAGCTCTCAAATATGTCTCGATGGTGGGCAACGATCTCGCCCTCGACGAAGGCATCGGCACCTGCGGCAAGAACGGCCAGTCCGTCCCCGTCGGCGTCGGAATGCCTACCACTAAGCTCGACCGCATGACGGTAGGCGGAACCGGTTAACCAAGCATCTCTTCTTCCAGGATGTGTCGCAACTGAACTGTCGCGCCGTCTGCAAGCATCGACGGCAATTCGAAACGTAGCAAGTAGCAGGAGAGGAGAAGTCGCTCAATGGCAGTCGAACGGGAAAAGATGTACGAGTGCGAGGTACGCCGCCGCCGTCTCAAGGCTGGAGGAGGGTACGAGCCCTATTGGAAGATTAAAAACGTCGCCGTCGCCCTGGTGGACGAAGACACCGAATTCCGCTGCAAGGACTGTTTCGGCGCGGTCAAGCTGCTCGGCCGCAACGGCAAGTCCGGTGCCGTCGCTTACGTCGAGCACAAGCTCTCCACCGACGCTGAGTTCTGTCCCAGCGGCCTGCTCTTCCAGCGCGCCACCGACGGCCGCGCTCCCAAGCCCTCCGCTAGCCCCGTCGTCTAGCTGCAAGCCGCCAAGTTCGTCATTCTGAGCGCAGCTCAGAATCTCAGTCGTTCGCCGTTGCTTTTTCCTCCGTTTCGAGCAAGCGGAGCACGACTCGCTCGCCACAACCGCACCACGCACAAAGGAGTTCATCATGGCCGCCGAATCCGAAAAAATCTACGAGTGCCAGGTCAAACGCCGCCGCCTCAAGACCGGCGGTGGCTACGAGCCCTTCTGGAAGCTCAAATCCGTATCTGAAGCCCTCATCGACGACGACACCGAGTTCCGCTGCTCCGACTGCACCGGCGCCGTCAAGCTGCATCGCCACCACGTCCCCGGCGCGCCGCCGCCACACATCGCCCACAAGCTCAAGACCGACTCCGAGTACTGCCCCGCCGGCCTCTACTTCCGCAAAGCCACCGACGGACGCCAGCCCCGCCTCTCCGAGCATCCCGTCCGATAGTGGAACTCGATCCGCCGCAACCAGGAGTTCCCCAGGAGTTACAGGAGTTATACGCTGTAAGAATGCCGCCTGAAGCCATCGCCTCATCCGACCTCCGCCAGCTCGCCTCCGACGTTCTCTCCCGCGCCCTCAAGGCCGGGGCCACTGACGCCGAGGTTGTCCTCTACGAGGGCGATGAGTTCTCCACCCTCGTCCGTCTCGGCCAGGTCGAGACGCTCAAGGAGTCCGGCTCCCGCGCCGTCGGCCTTTTCAACCGGGGCGAGGAGGAAACCACCGTCACCGCCAAGTGGACCGACCTCGGCGTCACCGGCCCCCAAACCGTGCGCGACCTCTGGCGGCAGAAGGATATTGGGGATTTCAACGGCGAATTCCACGCATCCGTGCCCCGGCATGGCGTCGTGCTGGTCAAAGTGACCCCGGCCAGGGAGGAAATGAGCGCGCGCCGCAAACAATGGGCCTGGCCTGGCTACCAATAGAAAGAAAGATTAGGATTGAGATTAGGATTACGAGGACGGGGGGAGATTTGCGATGAAATACGATCCGATAGACAAGGAACTGTTCCGGCTCAACCGGGCCAATCTGAGGAAGCTGCTGCCGCCCGGCTCCCTGGCTGTGGTCAACGCAAACGACATCCCCCCCGTCAACGGCGACGCCGTCCTGGCCCTGCGCCAGAACTCCGATTTATTATACTTGACAGGAATTGAGCAGGAGGAGACCCTCCTGCTCCTGTGCCCCGGCGCCCACGAGCCGAAGCAGCGCGAGATTCTGTTCCTGCGCCGCCCCGATCCTCTGCTGGAAACCTGGGAGGGCCGCAAGCTGACCCGCGAGGAGGCGCGCGAAATCTCCGGCGTCGCGCAAGTGGAGTGGCTCCCGGACTTCCCGCCCCTTTTCCACCGCCTCATC
>JBEKWE010000119.1:0-7415 GCA_049513335.1 Acidobacteriaceae bacterium
CCCAGCCGCCCGCGCATCGACACCAGCGTGAACGGCGTATACGTCCCCGCGATCAGCAGGTAGATCGCCGAGTGGTCCAGCACATGGAAGACATGCCGCACCCGCGTGCGCACCAGCGAGTGGTAGAGCGTGGAGCACACATACACCAGCACCAGCGTCGCTGCGTAGATGCTGCAACTGACGATGAGCCACGCGTCCCCGTGCGACGCCCGCACGATGAGCACCGCCGCTCCGGCCACCGCGAACGCCGCTCCCACGCCATGCGTGATGGCGTTGGCCAGAATATCGCCCAGCCGGTACTCCGTGTGCATGACTCCAATCCTATTCCCCGCGCTCTGTTGATAACGTCGCGCCGCAGTCCCGCCTCAACCTTGCGATAATCAAAGCATGAAACGCCGCACAATCGGGCACTACGAGATCCAGCGCAAGATCGGCGCGGGCGGATCGGGCGTCGTCTATCTGGCCACCGACACGCTGTTGCAGCGGCCCGTCGTGCTCAAGCTGCTGAAGCGCGGAGCGCTCTCGCTGGAGCAGGTGCGCGCGACGCAACTGCGCGAGGCGCGGCTGGCCTCGGCCATCGACCACCCCAACGTCGCGGCCATCTACGACGTGGGCGAGGCGCCGTCGGAGTCCGGGGGCGAGGACGAGGCCTACATCGTCATGCAGTACATCCCCGGCAAGTCGCTGGACAAGGTGATCGCCGAGGGCCCGGCCAGCCTGCAGCTCGCGCTCTCCGCCGGAATCCAGATCGCCGACGGTCTCTCCGCCGCGCACCAGCTTGGCATCTTCCACCGCGACCTGAAGCCCGCCAACGTCATGCTCACCGACGGCGGCCTGATCAAGATCCTCGACTTCGGCCTGGCGCGCCGGCTCAATCCGGACGAGGCCGACTTCGATCCCACCAGTTCGGGCCCACGCACTCTTCTGCCCGGGGCCACCTACACCGCGCGCGGCGGCACCATCGCCTACATGGCACCGGAGCAGTTCGTCACCGGCCGCTCCAGCGTGCAGTCCGATGTCTTCGCCCTCGGCCTCATCCTCTACCAACTGGTCAGCGGTCGCCATCCCTTCCACCGCGCCGACCAACCCGAGTTCCAGACCATCCGCGCCACCCAGTTCAACGATCCGCCCAGCCTGCGCGAGGCCGTCCCCGATCTTCCCGTCGAACTGGAATCGCTGATCCTGCGCTGCCTGGAGAAGCAGCCCTCGGCGCGCTTTGCCTCCGCCGCCGATGTGCGCGAGGCGCTGCGCACGGTGATGAAGGCGCTGCAGCTCGATTCGGTCGGAATGCCCGGCGACGTCATCTCGCAACTGCCCGCGCAGGGCCGGCTGGAGCTGGAAACCCCCGAGGAGGAGAAGCGCGCCACCGGCATCCTGTCCATGCTGGCCGAGCGCTTCCGCGAGTCCGCCGCGACGGCAACCACCAGGCACAACTCCATCGTCGTGCTGCCGTTCGTCAACTTCGGCAATACGGCGGCAGCCGATCCCGAGACCGTCCCCGCGCCGCTATACGGCTACGCGCTGGCCGACGCCATCGCCGCGCGCTTGGCGCGCATGACCACGCTGGTGGTGCGACCGTCGAGTTCCTTGATGACGATTCCAGCCCAGCAGCTCGATCCGCTGGCCATCGGCAAAAAGCTGCTGGTGCGCTTTGTGCTGGCGGGCAACTTCCTGCGCTCCGACAAAGGCTTCGACCTCAACTGGCAACTGCTCGACATTCCCACGCAGTCGGTGCGCGCGGGCGGGTCCATCAATGTCGCGTCGTTCGACCTGATCAGCGTGCAGACCGAGATATGCAACGAGGTCTTTTCTACGCTACAGGGCTTCGGCGATCTGGAAAATTCTGCTGCGTCCGCAGACGCCGCGCGCGACTCCTCGCCCTCGCTCAGCCAGGACCTGTCGGAGGAGTATCTGCAGGCGCGCGCTGTGTTGTCGTCGTTTATGTCGCGCACCGGCTCGCTCGACGACCTGAACCGCGCCTGCGAGATGTTTTCCAGCGTCGTCAAGCAGGACGAGGAGTACGCGCCCGCGTGGTCCGGCCTGGGCATCGCGCACCTGCAGTACGCGCGTCACGGCCTGGGCGGACAGATGCATGTCCTGGAGGCCCGCCGCGCCTTCGACCGCGCTCTCCGGCTCGATCCCGGCTCAGTCGAGGCCAATCTCTACCGCGTCTACATGCTTCTCTCGCGCGGCGAAAAGGAGTCTGCCCGCCACGGCATCGAGCACCTGCTACAGTCCGCCGCCAACGACTGGAACGTCCACCTCGTCGCCGGCCAGACCCTGCGCATCGACGGCCTCTACGAGGAGGCGCTCGACCAGTTCAACACCTCGCTGCGCCTCAACCCGTCGAACGCGGCCATCATCTACAACCACCGCGCCCGCGTCTATCAATATCAAAACCAGTTGGAGCTGGCCGGCGAAGAGATCGAGAAGGGCCTCACGTTGGAGCCGCGCCAGCCCCTGCTGCGCATCTCCCTCGGCTACCAGCAGATGCGCCTCGGCGATCTGAAGAGCGCCGTCGAAACGCTGGAGCAGGTGGTCGCCGACGAGCGCAGCCTGCGCATCGTCTTCCCCACTATCGCCATGTGTTACGTCCAGCTCGGCGACCGCGCCACCGCCGCCAGCTTCATCCTGGAGGAGACGCTTGCCGCAGCCGAGGCCGACGGCGAGATGGCCTATCGCCTGGCGACATATTTTGCCGTAGATGGCGACGAGTCCGAGGCCCTCCATTGGCTGCGCCGCGCCATTTATCTGGGGAATGAAAACTACCCCTGGTTCTCCAAGAATCCCGCGTGGCGCAAATTGAACGGCCACTCCGACTTCGAGCGCATCCTCGAAGACCTCAAAAAGTCCTACCGCCGCAACCGCACAAACTGGAAGAGCCTGCTGGCCCAGCTCCACGACTAGCCCGCGCCTCCTCGCCAAGCCCCGCATCTTTCCCCGCAGGGTTAAGATCGGCAGCGCACCGGAGCGCATCCATTCCTCTGAAGCCAATGAAGCGCACCGTGCTCATCTGCGGGATTGTCGGCGGGGTCCTCATCACCCTGCTCAAGTGGTCGGAGTACCAGTTCCTGGTGCTCGAACACTCGCTGGAGATCTATGGCGCCCTCGTCGCCGTCATCTTCGCCGCGCTTGGCATCTGGCTCGGCCTCCGGCTCACCGGCCCGCGCCCGCGTGTCGTCGTCAAGGAGGTCCCTGTCCCAGCCGCCGGGCCCTTCGTCCCCGACGACAGGAAGCGGGACGAACTCGGCATCACCCGCCGCGAGCTGGAGATCCTCGCCCTGGTCGCACAGGGCATGAGCAACCGCGAGATCGCAGGCCGGCTCTATGTCAGCGAGAACACGGTCAAGACCCATTGCAGCCGCGCCTTCGACAAGCTGGGCGCCCGGCGGCGCACGCAGGCAGTGCAGCTCGGCAAGGAACTCGGCCTGCTTCCCTAATCCGCTCACCCGAACGAATGATTGTGTCCTTCCGCCGCCAAAATCATCCCAAAGAATGACGACAGCGCCCCCGCCCGCCGCGGTATGTTGTGTCCGCAGACAAATAAACCCTCAGGAGGCACAGATGAAAAAGACCATTCTCACCTTCGGGCTCATCTCCGGCGTTCTTATCTCCCTGATGATGGCGGCCACCATTCCCTTCGCAGACCGCATCGGCTTCGACCGCGGCGAGTACGTCGGCTACACCACTATGGTGCTCGCCTTCCTTCTGGTCTTCTTCGGCATCCGCTCCTTCCGCGACGACGCCGGCGGCGGCGCCATCACCTTCGCCCGCGGCTTTGCCGTCGGCATCTCCATCACCCTCATCTCCTGCGTCTTCTATGTCGTCACATGGGAGGTTCTCTACTTCAACTTCCTGCCCGGCTTCATGGACAAGTACGCCGCCTACATGACCGCCAAGATGCAGGCCTCAGGCGCCAGCGCCGCCGCCATCCAGGCGCAGCTTCAGCAACTGAAGCAGCTCAAGGTGATGTACGACAACCCGCTCACCAACGCCGCTATGACCTTCCTCGAACCCCTTCCGGTTGGCCTCGTCATCACCCTGCTCTCCGCGGCCTTCCTGCGCAGAAAGGCGCAACCGCAACCCGCGCAATCGACCTTGCCAGCCACCTCATGAACTGCTTCCCGCGAACCGACAGTCCGCAGTCCAGAATTTAGCGCGTGGACCTTCGTCACAAACTGAAAGCCGCTCGATTCATCTGAGCGGCTTTCGATGTATTCAGCGAATCAAATTCCATTTGCGCCCGACTACTCCGCGCCGGGGCTCCCTGCGGCGGGCCTTGTCAGACGCGCGGAGATCGGCGTCACGCGCATCGGCTCGGTGAGGCAGAAGACGACGCCGAGGTCCCTGGGCAGATCGGCCTGGCGGTCCTGCCGCGCCCACACTACGGTGCTGATGCCTGCGCCTACGCCTGCGCCGATCAGTGCGCCGGGCACTCCGCCCATCTCCGCGCCTGCGGCCATGGCTGCGCCGGTGGAGAGTCCGATCGTCGCCGCGGTCCCTTTGGGGTGGTCCTTGCGCAGGATGGTCCCTTCGCTATCGACCTTGGTATCGTCCCAGCTATCGGTGTCGATGGCGCGCGCGCGCAGCAGGTACCGCGAGCCGTCGGGCAGCGTCACCGTGCGCGGCTCCAGATGGATTGCCGCCGCGCCGCCCATCCGCTTTCCTCCGCGCACCCAGGTCACGCGCCCCTCCAGCAGCGCGCCCGCCGGAACCACCACCTGGCCCTCGCGCATCACGGGCTCGCTCACTTCGGCGGTAAAGCTTGACCCTGGCTTGGTGGTCAGCGTGGACAGATCCTCCCTCAGCTTCACCTTTACCAGCGTGCCATCGGGGACCTCGCCCGGCCGCGACGGCACACGCGTTACGATGCCCGCGTCCGGGTCCTTCTTCGCCGCCGCATCTCCCGTCCCGCTCAGCAGAAGCCGGTCGGCTCGTCCCGCCGTCTCCTCGGTCACAATGCTGGCGTCGGGATCGAAGTTCGCAGAGTCTTCATCGCGCGTCACGGCCTGCACGCCGCCAGTTGGAACGAGCCTGGCCGCCGACCCATTGTGATTGGAGGCCGCAGAAGCCGTCGCCGGCGTCGCCCAGGGAACACCCGCCGAGGGCTTCGCCGGTGGCGCCGGCTGCACGCTGGCAGAGTTGCTGTCCGCGTCGTCGCTATACGGCGTCGCCGTAATCACGGCCGGGTCGGGATGCGAGACGCCCGTGCGCTCCTGCGCCGAACCGCTCGCCGCGGGCGCTTTGATGTCGGCCCCGTTCTGCGCCATTCCCGTGGCGTTCTGCGCAAGCGCCGGCACTGCGGCAAGAATCCACGCCGCTGCCACGCAGACGATCCCCGCTGCTTTAATCTCTCTCGCCGGACTGACTCTATCGACTCGAGGTACGATTTTCATGGCAATTTCACCCTCACACGATCGGCTTCGCAGCCCTCGCGCCCGCGCACCCATGCAGCGGACGCGTCGAAGCGCATCCCTCGCGCGCCTCTCCAAGCTCAGGGTAGAGGCTGCCGCCTCCGCTGTGCGCCAAAATCTCCGGCAGGGAATCGAGACAGCTAACAAGCGCACAAGCGCCGGCAAGGCCGCCTGCCGCGGCCTCTGGCGCACATAGCAAAAGGGCAGCCCATTTGGTGGCTGCCCTTGGTTGCAACATCTATCAGCGCGGCTTGAGCTGTCCCGCGCTACGGTTTGAATCTCACCTCGGCCGTCGTTGCGGGCGGCCCACTACTCCAGCCAGCGCCAAAAACCCGGTGCCCAGCATAATCAGCGGGCTCGGCTCAGGCGCCACGGCGGAGCTGCCCCACACCCGCAGTCCAGCCTCAGGCGTGCCGGCGCCCTCCAGGCCCTGGCCGGTGGACGACTTTGGGTCCCCGCCAATATTCAACGCGCCATCTCCGCGGATGGAAAATGCGTAGACATTGCTTCCGGCATCGAGCTTAAGCGGCGGCAGGTAAAGCTCCACCCAATCCCTCGATCCCTCCGGAATGGCGATGCGGGTCAGCGTCGGGTCCGGCGTGGTGTCGTCGAATGTCTTTGTAAACAGCGTCGAGCCGGTCGTCAGATCGGTGATGGAATAGGTCACGGGCGCGCCGCTCGGATCGCTCATGAAGAACGCAATCCCATCAATCGTGGTGTTCGCGCTCACCTGCACATCCTGGCTTAGCGTCGTATTGGCGCCAAGCGTCTGATACGCTGACAACCGGTCGAGACCGAGCACCAACGAGTCGGCGCGGGCGCATATTGGCGAGAGGATGAGAGCAAAGACGGGTAGGGAAAGGGGGAGACAATGCATCCTTTGCATACAGACTCCAGGAGGACAGCACCAGAACAGCTCTGAATCAGTAGCTGGCTTTCGTTGGTGCTGGCGGGTAGTCCAAGGCTTTGGCCCTGGATCTCCCGCCGGAACGTCAAAAAATCAATCCATCAATTGCTGCTGGGAGATTGGGAGCCGGCCAAAACGCCGATTCACACTCTCCAGATATGGTTCCATGCACGGGGACCGTCTCGATACGTTGACCAGGATTACTGATTTGCCCGGTCGTAGCCGTTCCGCTGGCATGGTCTTCATTTAATGCTCGAAAATCTGCGCAGTCGCTACAACTTAGGTGTTATCCCTCGATCTCTGCCACGCCCGCATCCTCTCTTTGCTAAAATCCAGATGGTGAAGCGGCCCGCGGTCGAACTCATCACATCCATTCATTCCGCCGGCGGAGGGGCCGTTGCCGTCGCCGCCCGCGCCAAACTCAACGACCGCCTGCAGCACCGCGTCGCCGCACAACACCCCGGGATACATCGCGCAGGGCAAAGTTCTTACAAGGCAACAGCAAATCACTTGATTTCAGGAAATACAACAGCAGATACAACACCGAATCGCATAATTTTTTATAGGAGCAATATGACCGAGATCGTCTCAATTACCGCCCGCGAGATACTGGACTCCCGCGGAAACCCCACCGTCGAAGCCGACGTCACCCTCTCCGGCGGGGCCAAGGGCCGCGCCGCCGTCCCCTCCGGCGCCAGCACCGGAGAGCACGAGGCCGTCGAGCTGCGCGACGGCGACAAGCAACACTACATGGGCAAGGGCGTGCTCAACGCGGTCGAGAACGTGGAGAGCATCCTGGCCCCAGAGCTGACCGGCATGGACGCATCCAACCAGCGTCTGCTGGACCAAAGCATGATCGCCATCGACGGCACGGAGAACAAGTCGAAGCTGGGCGCCAACGCCATTCTGGCCGTCTCCATGGCCGCCGCGCGCGCCTCGGCCTGCGCGCTGAAGCTGCCGCTCTACCGCTATCTGGGCGGAGTGAACGCATGCCTCCTGCCCACGCCCATGATGAACATCCTGAACGGCGGCAGCCACGCCGACTCCAACGTCGACTTCCAGGAGTTCCTGGTGATGCCGGTGGGCGCGGAGAG
>JBEKWE010000120.1:0-7335 GCA_049513335.1 Acidobacteriaceae bacterium
GCACCACCGGAACGTCGAGTTCAAGCTCGCTGAGCGCCTCCAGCACCGCTGAGCCGAAGCCGCCCGCCAGCACATGGTCCTCCAGCGTGACCAGCAGGCCGCAGCGGCGCGCGTACTCCTCCACGCACTCGCGGTCGATGGGCTTGGCGAAGCGCGCATTGACGACCGCCGCTGAAAAGCCCACGCGCCGCAGCATCGCGGCCAGCCGCATGGCCTCGGGAAGCATCGCGCCCAGGCCAAAGATGGCAACGTCGTGGCCGTCCTCGATCACCTCGGCCACGCCGATCTCCAGCGCCCGGGGCTGCGCCTTCACCGGCACGCCCGGCCCCGCGCCGCGCGGGTAGCGGATGGCCACCGGCCCGTCGTGCAGCATCGCGGTATACATCATGTCGGCCAGCTCGTCCTCGTCCTTCGGCACCATGTGGACGATGTTGGGCAGGCTGCGCAGGTAGCTGATGTCGAAGAGCCCGTGGTGGGTCGGCCCATCGTCGCTCGACAAGCCGCCGCGGTCCATGCAGAAGACCACGGGCAGGTTCTGCAGGCAGACGTCATGCACAATGGGGTCGAAGGCGCGCTGCAGGAAGGTCGAGTAGATGGCGCAGAACGGCTTGTATCCCTTGGTCGCCATGCCCGCTGCGAAGATCACCGCGTGCGCCTCGGCGATGCCCACGTCGAAGTAGCGCGTCGGATGGCGCGGCCGGAAGAGGTCGAGCCCTGTGCCGCTGGGCATGGCCGCCGTAATCGCCACGATCCTGTCGTTGCCGTCGGCCAGCCTGGAGAGCGTCTCGGCAAAGATCTCCGAGTAGGTCTTCTGCCCGGCCGACTTGGTCTCGCCCGTCTCCGGATCGTACGGCCCCAGCCCGTGGAACTTCTTCTGCTTCTCCTCCGCGGGCTGGAAGCCGCGCCCCTTCTGGGTGATCGCGTGCAGCAGCACCGGCTTGTTCTGCTGCTTCAGGAACTTGAATGTCTCGATCAGCAGCGGCAGGTTGTGGCCGTCCACCGGGCCGTAGTAGCTGAGGCCGAACTCCTCGAAGAGCATTCCCGGGCCGATGAGCCCCTTGGCTGCCTCCTCCGCCTTGCGCGCCATGTGGCGCACGGTCTTGCCGCCGAAGCGCTCCAACAGGCCGGCCGCGCGGTCGTGCATGGCGGCAAGCGTCGGATTGGTCACAATCTTGTGGAAGTATTGCGCGATGGCGCCGACATTCTTGTCGATCGACCAGGCATTGTCGTTCAGCACCACGATCAGCCGCCGGGTCTGCGCGGCAATGTTGTTGAGCGCCTCGAAGGAGATGCCGTTGGTGAACGCCGCGTCCCCGCAGAGCGCGACGATATGCTCTCGTCCGCCAGACATGTCGCGCGCCACGGCCATGCCCAGCGCCGCGCTCAGCGCCGTGCCCGCATGGCCGGCGCCGTAGCTGTCGTGCTCGCTCTCGGAGCGCAGCATGAAGCCGTTCAGCCCGCCCGGCTGGCGGATGGTCTCGAACCGGCGGTTGCGCCCGGTCAGCATCTTGTGGACATACGCCTGGTGGCTCACGTCGAAGACGAAGCTGTCGCGCGGCGTGTCGAAGACGTAGTGCAGCGCCAGCGTCAGCTCCACCACACCCAGGTTGGGGCCAAGGTGCCCGCCGGTCTTGGCCACGCCAACGATCAGCCGTTCGCGAATCTCTTCGGCAAGTTGAGTCAGTTGCGGAATGGTCAACCGCTTCACATCCGCCGGAGACTCGATCCCGCTCAACAGCTCATCCATGCTCTCGCCTGTCCGGGCCACATTCCCCATATGCCCTTCGGTTGCGAAGGAGCCACAGCCCTAAGTATACCAATCCCTTGGACGCCCTCCGCGGCGATTGGGTCGAATCCGCTGCTGCCACGCCTCTTCAGACCCCTGAAGTACCACATGCTTCCCCAAAAGTGCCAGTGTCTTCTGCCCAGCCATCGCTTACTATCGAGGCGTAAGATGATCGCTACCTTGGCAAAACGCGAAGTTACGCGCAGTGAAGCCCAGCGTATCGAGACCCTCGAACGATACGAGGTCCTCGGCGCGGCGTCCGACCCTGCCCTCGACGACCTCGCCGAGCTAGCCGCAAAGGTCTGCAACACCACCGTCGCCGGGGTCTCCTTCGCCGCCGCCGACCGAATCTGGATCCACGCCCGCTGCGGCATCGGCGAGACCGAGCTGCCCCTTGGCAGTCTGCCCGCTGTGCCTCCGCTGCGCAGCCAGGGCGTATACGAGATTCCCGACACCACGCAGCATCCCGCCTTCGCTCCGGGAGGGATCCTCCTGGGAGGCCGCACCTTCCACTTTTATGCCGACGCTCCGCTCATCACGCCCTCCGGGGTGCGCATCGGATCGCTCTTTGTCCTCGACATCCCCTCGCGCAGGCTCACCCCCCTTCAGTTGCATACCCTCACCGTGCTGGGGCGGCAGGCGATGACCTCGATCGAACTTAGCCATGCCCTGCGCAAGATGGAGCGCGTTGCCCGCGCCCGCCAGCGCGTCGAGTCCGCACTCACCGTGGAGCGCAACTTCGTATCCACCGTGCTTGATACCGTTGACGCCCTGGTCGCCGTCTTCGACACCGCCGGCCGCATCGTCCGCTTCAATCGCGCCTGCGAGACTGCCTGCGGATACGACTTCTCCAGCCTGGTCGGACGGACCCTCTGGGACAAGCTCATCCCCCACTCTGACGTCCACGCCGCCATACAGGACTTCGAGCGCATGCGCGCCGACGGCACTCCCTGCGCATTCGAGAACCACTGGCTGCACCGTGACGGAAGCCTGCGCCGCATCGCGTGGTCTGCCTCGCCGCTGTTCGACGAGCAGGGCCGAATCAACTTCATCATCGCCACCGGCATCGACGTCACCGTCCAGCGCGGGGCGGAAGTGACCCTGCGCGAGAGCGAAGCGCGCTATCGCCAACTCGTCGAAGGCTCGCTGGGAATGGTCTGCACCCACGACCTGCAGGGCCTCGTGCTCTCCGTCAACACCCACGGCGCGCAGAGCATCGGCCGTACCCGCGAAGAAGTGGTCGGCCATCGGCTCTCCGAGTTCATTCCCGAAGGCCTCCACGCATCCTTCGACAGATACCTCAGCGACCTCGTTCTGCAGGGCGAGATCCAGGGGCTGCTGCACCTGCGCCACACCAACGGCAGCGTGCGCGTCGTCGCATACCGCAACAAACTCATCCAGGCCCCCGGGCGCGACCCCTACATCCTCGGTTTCGGAGTGGACATCTCCGAGCAGGTCCACGCCGAAGACAGGCTGCGGTCCCTCATCCGCCAGTCCAACTCCATCCTCGAATCCGTTGGCGACGGCATCTACGGCATCGACCTCAACGGCAACTGCACGGTTGTCAATCCCGCAGCCTCACAGATGCTCGGCTTCAAACCCGAGGAGCTTCTCGGCCGCAACCTGCACTCGCTCATCCACCACACACGCGCCGACGGGACCCCCTACGCGCAGGAAGAGTGCCCAATTCAAAACTCCCTCCGCGACCTCGACACCGTCCGCGTCTCCAATGAAGTCTTCTGGCGCAAGGATGGCACCAGCTTCCCGGTCGAGTACGTTGCCCGCCCGCAGATCGAAGTCGATCCCGAACCCCAATTCAGAATCGAGCCCAAGGTCCAGTCCGGAATCCTGTTCGAGATCGCGCCCGGAGTTCAGCCCAATGTTCAGCCCGAGATCGATTCCGCCTCCATGGACGCGAAGCCCACGGGCAAGGCCGTTGGCGTGGTTGTCGCCTTCACCGATACCACCGAGCGACGCGCCCTCGACCGCATGAAGGACGAGTTCATCTCCACCGTCTCGCACGAGCTGCGCACCCCACTCACGTCGCTGCGCGCCGCACTCGGCCTGATTACCGGAGGCTCGCTCGACACCCGACCGCAGAAGCTCAAGCAGATGCTGGAGATCGCCGCCGGAAACACAGATCGCCTGGTCCGCCTGGTCAACGACATCCTGGAACTGGAACG
Organism: Acidobacteriaceae bacterium; assembly: GCA_049513335.1. GTDB lineage: Bacteria > Acidobacteriota > Terriglobia > Terriglobales > Acidobacteriaceae > Edaphobacter. The sequence goes on from JBEKWE010000120.1 coordinate 3,970, forward strand.
CATTGGCTCCGGCAAGGCCGAGTTGCACTGCACCATGTGCTCGGCCGACGACCTCTTCCGCCGCGCCGCCATCCTGCATCAGTCAGACGCCCTCAAGGCCCAGCTCCGCATCACCTTCAACTCCCACGGCGTCAACGTGTGGGCCGACCCCGACCGCATCCTGCAAACCCTCACCAACCTCATCTCCAACGCCATCAAGTTCTCCCCGCCAGGCACCGAAATCCACCTGCGTTCGCGCCGCACCGATGCCAACGAGGTCGAAATCCAGGTCCGCGACCAGGGCCGGGGCATCCCCGAAGACAAGCTCGAAAGCATCTTCGAACGCTTCCACCAGGTGGACGCCTCCGACTCCCGCACCATGGGAGGCACCGGCCTCGGCCTCGCCATCTGCCGCAGCATCATCGCCCAGCATGGGGGCCGCATCTGGGCCTCCAGCGCTCTGGGCAAAGGCTCAACCTTCCACTTCACGCTACCCACCCGGCCCGCCAGCAACCTGCTCTAGCTCGTTTTTTCTATCGCAACTCGACGCGCATCGTCGCGCCGTCTCCATTGACAAAGGAGACCTCGCGACCGGTCATCGAGACATGCGGATCGTACTTCCCTTTGCCCCTCCCGCTGTTGCCGGTCCAATCGAGCGGAATGATGGAGGCGCGGTCTGCATCCGTCAGACACACGATCCAGCGGATGCATGTCAGGCGCATCGGCGTTCCCGGCGCCTTGTTCCAGCCCTGCACCAGAATGCGGTACGCCCCCGGCTCCGCATCCTGCCACAGCAGAACGTCGCCCGAGACGTTGACAAAGACCTGCACACCACTCTGCCTCCCGTCCTTGCGACTGCCTTGCAGCAGGTCTGAATTCATCTCCTGGAGCAAGCTGGACACCCCACTCTTGCGCACTCCGGACTCACCGCCTTCAAGCAGTTTGGACACCCCATTTTGCAGCGGTTCGGCCTTTGCGGCTTGCAGCACGCCGTCCACCCTGCTTTGCAGCGGTTCGGTCACTTCATTTTGGGTCTGGTCGGAGTTGCTGCTTCGCAGATATTCGGTCTCCACACCATGGCTCTGGTTGGGGTTGCCGGGCTGGAGAGATTCAGTCATCACGCCATGGCTCCGGTTGGAGTTGCCGCTCTGGCGCTGGCTGGAGTTGCCGCTCTGGGGAAGTTCGGACTTGCCACTTGCTCGCGCGCCGGATCTCCCGCTCTGGTGCAAGTCGGACTTGCCGCTTTGACGCGCGTTGGTCTTGTAGACCGTCGCCAGCGGGTCGCGCACATAGATGCGCTGCCGGTTCACCGCGATCAGCGCCAGCAGCACCACCAACACAAGCAGCAGAAATGCCTTCATCGCACTCCTCGAACCTCGGACCTGGAACCTCGAACCTCGATCACTTCTTGTCCTTCTCCTCGTGGTACTCCTGCTCGGTGTTGATCTCCCACAGGGTCTGCTTGTCGACCAAGCCCGCAACCAGGCCATCCACCACAGCCATCGCGGTCAACATGCTGTGGTCCTGGTTGTTGTACTTGTGCATCCCGTTGCGGCCTACCAGAAATAGGTTCTCGATGCGGTCGGTAAAGGCCTTCAGCTCCTCAAACCGGTCGTAGGTGCCGAAGTACGCGGGGTAGGTCTTGGGCACGCGCACCACATGCGCGTCGGTGACATCCGCCGCGTTGAGGATGCCGATCTTCGCCACCTCGGCGATGGCGAACTGCTTCAGGTCTTCGTCGGCCATCTTCCACAGATCGTCGGTCTCGTAGCAGAAGTATTCGAGGCCGATCCAGACCCTGGACGGATCGCAGACCAGGTGCGGGCTCCAGTTATTGAAGATCTGCAGCCGTCCGAGGAGCACATCCGGCTCTTGTATGTAGATCCAGGTGTCCTTGAGCAGGCCGCCGTCCGGCTCGGTCACCTTCAGCCTGTCCACCAGCAGGCCGACGGTGATGAAGTCGCGGTACTGCAACCCATCGCTCACCTCCAGGACATTCTCCGGGACCGGAGTCTTCATTGCGCGCAACAGATCGCGCATGGGCATGGTGGAGAAGAAGAAGTCACCGGCGAAGGTTCGGCGTCCGCCGCTCTGGCTGACGGCTTCGATGGAAGTGACGCGCAGCGGCTCTCCGTCTGCGAAGTTGAGTCTGTCCACCCTCCATCCCATGTGGATCTCGCCCCCATTTTGCCGGATGAGGCCGGCGACGTGCTCCCAGAGCTGTCCGGGGCCAAACTTGGGGTACATGAAGCGCTCGATCAGCGAGGTATCGGTGCCTTTCTGGGCCAGATCGCCGGGCTTGGATTTGGCGCTGAAGAGCTTCTTGACGAGGTGCTTGACGGCGCTGGTCAGCGAGAGGCCCTTGATGCGCTGCGCGCCCCACTCGGCGGAGATCTGGTGGCACGGTGTGCCCCACACCTTCTCTGTGTAGCTCTTGAAAAACGTCAGGTACAACTCGCGCCCGAAGCGGTTGATGAGGAAGTCTTCGAGGCTCTTCTCCGGCTTGATCTGGCGCACGCGCGACACCGCGTAGCTGGTGCCGACGCGCACCATGCGAATGACGCCGAGGTTGCGCAGCGTATTGGCCGTTAGCGTAATGGGGTAGTCGAAGAACTTCCGCAGATAGTAGATGCGGCTGCGCCGAGGCCGGATCAGCATGACCAGGTCGGGGTTCTCGGGCTCGGGAACCACAACCGTCTCGTCGACGTCTTCAATAGGCTCGCCGTCGATGCAGGCCTTGGAGTGGTCGGCATCGGCCTCGTCTTCATCTATTTCCTCAAGTCTTCTAAGCTGCTCCTTGCCTTGCTCTGTGATGTAGAACCAATGTTCGCTTATTGTCTGAAGGTCGGCCCGCGTGGCAACAAACTGTTGAAGTTCATCAGATGTCTCATACGCTTTGACATTCTTGTCTGCGATGCATTTCATGAGCGCGTGCTCAATCTGCCGACGATACGTCGAGTCGTCGACACCGCCCAGCCATTTCGTGACATCGTGGACAATCATTTCGATTTCTTCGAAATCGTCGGCAACAGCTTGTAAGACCAGGCGACTGAGCTCGTCAGTATCGTTGGTCATACTGTTATGTCTAGATTCAGAGGATTCCGCCGTATGCTGCAGCGGGCCCAGCCCGCGCAAGGGTGGCTCCTCCGGCGGGTGCGCCGGGACGGTCACGACTCTCAGTTTGCCCTGATAGCTGATCTCTGTCTGCCGTATCGCCGTTTCTGGCGCGCTCGCAGCGAACTCTGAGATTGGCAGTGCCGGAACGGAGAGATCGGGAGGCATCAGTTCCATCCACCACTGCATTACCCGGTCACTCTTGGAGAAGAAGCGGTGGCCGCCGATGTCCATGCGGTTGCCCTTGTACCGGATGGTCCGCGAGATGCCGCC
>JBEKWE010000121.1:0-7295 GCA_049513335.1 Acidobacteriaceae bacterium
TTGTCGAGGGTGTAGCCGTTGGGATTGGGAAAGCTGTGCCATCCCCAATCGCTGAGGATGCCGATAGGCATGGTTTTTTCGTAGAACTCGGGAAAGGACTGGAGGCCGGTGACGTCGAAGTTGAAGGCGAAGTCGCCGTTGCCGACGGCCATTGCGCCGTTGGGATCGAGCGAGTGGACGACGATGTTGTGGCGGGTGACGAGGGCGTGGCGATCGATGGGGGCGGTCTGCGCAATTGTGCACCATCCTGCACAAAAAAATAGAACTGCCAAAGCTCGCATTGTTTGCATCGATGCCCCCTGAATCCGTGTCCTGCTTGCCGCGGCGATACGCGCAGTCGCAGTGCGAGTGCAATGCTACTTGGTGCGGAGTTGAGTTGTCATGGAGCGGCGGAGGGACGATGCGTCGGCAAGCCGCGGCTAGGATGGGTGGACCATGCTGGACAACGCAACGTATGCGATGGGTACGGCCTGATAGGCCAGGCCCAGAGCGGTGGAGGCGACTGCTCCGCGAAGGCTGAACTGGTGCGAAGCGATGGCGGTGAAGAAGGCATAGGTCGAGAGAGGCAGATAGAGCAGGACACCGGTGACGACTCCCGGGGCGTAGCCCTTGACGCGGAGGCAGCCCGCGATGTGCAGCAGGGCGTTGATGAAGAGCAGAGCGGCCAGCGACATGCTGAAGACGAGCTGGCTTGTGCCGGCGCGGATGACGAGGAGACAGAGCAGCAGTTGGAGGGAGTTGATGACAATGGCCGATGGTACGGTGAGGTGCGGAGCAAACCTTGGGTTGAGACGGCGAGCGAAGCGCAGAAATCCGCCGGGGTAGAGGAACTCCTCTGCCATGTGGAGGAGGGACGCGCCCAGAAACGCGATGAAGATCCAGTGCATATCTTTCTCCTTTCCTCTGTTGCCTGAGGCAATTGCGAGGTTGCCAACTCAAGCAGGGACCATCATACTCGCGGGTCTGGGGCCGATGGATTGTGCAGCACAAGCAGTGGGAGGGAGGTCCCTTCCGTTCCATACTGAACTGAATCCATGCATTCCCGAACCACCGTCCGCATCCGATTGCGGCTTGGCCTAATCTAACGGTGAGGAGTTCCCTCCATGCCGATTGCCATCGAGTTTTTCGTCGGCCATGCCTACGCGATTTTGTTTGCGTGGGTGTTGGTGGAGCAGCTTGGCCTGCCGGTGCCGAGCATTCCGCTGCTGCTGGCCGCGGGGACATTGAGTGCAACTCACCGCATAAGCACCTTGCCTGCAGTGCTGGCGGTGCTGGCTGCGTGCCTCCTCTCCGACTCGACGTGGTTCGCGCTGGGGCGCAACTTGGGCAACCGCGTGATTCACCTGCTGTGCAAGATGTCGATGGAAGCGAGTACATGCGTGGCCAGGACGGAAGGCTACTTTTCGCGGCGGGGGCCTGAGACACTGCTGTTCGCGAAGTTTGTGCCGGGGCTTTCGACGGTGGCCGCGCCGATTGCAGGGCAGACCGGCATGAGCTACCCGCGGTTCCTGCTGTACGACCTATCGGGCTCGCTGGCGTGGTCGCTGTCGTTCCTGCTTGCGGGGCGGTTTTTTGGCGATGTGGCCAAACGGAGCCAGGGATTCTTCGGGTTCCTCAGCCACTTTGCGGCTGTCGTCTTCCTGCTGATGGTGGCTGGTTTTATTGCGTGGCGCGTGGTGAAGCAGCGCCGCTTCCTGGCGCAGGTGCGCGATCTGCGCCTTGACCCCGAAGAACTGAAGGCGATGATGGACGAGGCCGCGCAGGACGGCAGTCCGCAACCCTACATCGTGGATCTGAGGCATCCGCTGGACTATCTACCCGATCCGCGCGTGCTGCCGGGCGCAGTGCGCATTGGGCCGGACGAGGTGGCGCGCCACGCGGAACGCATCCCGCGCGACCGCGATGTGATTCTGTACTGCACCTGTCCGTCGGAGGAGTCGAGCGCCAAGGTAGCGCTGCAACTGCATCGCCTCGGCATCACGCGGGTGCGCCCGTTGCGGGGAGGGTTCAACGGATGGAAGTCCGCGGGCTACCCGCTGTTTGACTACGCAGAGGAGGCTGAGGTTGCGGTGACGGAGGCGATTGGGCCGGAGAGATTGCTGGAGTCGGCGTGAAGTTGCCTAGCGGGCGGCGGCGAGGGTGACGCCGGCGGGCGCGGCGGGGACGAAGCTCTTATAGACGCTGATGTGGAAGCAGGCCTGCTGGAACTCCTCCTCGACGTCGATCTTGCCCTGGTCGATGAGGGGCTGGAGGTAGGCGCGCATCCATGCGATCTCGGTGATGGTGAGGCCGCGCTTGGCGATGTCGACGGCCTGGCCGGTGAGGTGCGGCGAGGCGGTGTCGCCGGCGGAGGGCGCGGCGTTGGGGTTGCTGCGCTCGAGGTGGCGCTGGAACTCGACAGTGCGCACGGCGGAGTTGACCTGCAGCGGCATGTGGAAGCTGTCGTAATGGTCGCGAGCGAGGGCGGCGAGGAAGGCGGCGGTCCAGGGACGCGAGAAGCGGCGGTCCTCCGGCAGACGGTCGTCGACGCGCAGGGCTTCGTTCTCGGGCAGTGCGACCAGCTTGTGCTGACGGCGGAGGTCAAGCAGGTCGGCGTCGTCGCGCACGCGGTTGAGACCGTCGCGGTCGGCCATCTGGTTCTGGTGGAGCAGATTCTCGCGCGAGCCGAAGAGTGGCGGCGGGACCATCAGGTGGCCACGGCTGTCGTAGAGCGATGCAACACGCAGCGGAGGAAGAATGACGGGCGTGGCCGCTTCCTCTTCGATGGAGGGCAACGGGTGCGCTTCGGTCGCGGGGCGGAGGACGCCGCCGACGTTGATGAGTGCGGTGGCGTTATCGAGGTCCGGATCGTCGCCGGTTGCGCTGCCGTCGGCGGGCGGACGCGACGCGGCGGGTTGCCGTTGCTGGGCGAGCGGGGAGCGAGTGGCGGGTTCGGCGGACCGAGCGGCGCGAGCTTCCGTGCGCTCCGTTCGTTCCGTGCGGGGCGCGCGAATGCCGCCGTCCGCGGCGGCGATGGCGGCGTGCGCGGCCAGCGAGCGCTGCTGCTCCTCGCGGCTGCGCATCCAGGTGTGGACGCTGTCTGCTTCCGGGTTCGAGACGAGAGCGGGCGCGGAGGCGTGGCGAGTGGCGATGCTGTGTTGCGCGGATGGGTCAACGATGCTGCGTTGCGCGGTTGGGCCGGCGTGGCGCGAAAGATTGGAGACGATGCGCGGCCCGCTGCCAGTTGCGCGTGCGGCGGCGTGCGTTCGCAGGTGCGCTGCGCTCGCGTGGGCGGATGCAGTCTTATGCGCGGCGTGCTCATGGGCGGGACGCTGCGTGGTCTGGGCGACGATCAGCCTGCCGGCGTTGGGGCGGGCAAGCGAACGCGTCGGCCTGGCCACGAGCGGCACAGCGCAGAGTTGCAGGCAGGCCAGCGCCAGCGTGACGGCCACGAGGGCTTTTGTGCGCATCAGAATGTTGGAGGCGCGGAGGCGCCAGAGCAACTTCTACCCTACTTGGAACGTAGACTTGCAGTAAGTGACCATACAGGTTCTGTGTACTGATCGGTTAATAGAGGATGTGGGGCAAGAGGTCTTCGGGCCAGGGTTGTCAAAGGTGCAAATGAGATTCGAGGAGGATGGATGCGTAGATTTCTGGCAGGTGTTGGAGTGATGGCTGCGGCGCTGGCTGCGGCGGCGCTGGCTGGGCCGGGGTTGCGAACGGTGGCAGCGCAGGACGCGGCCAACAAGCCGGCGTTCTACACGGAGAAGGTGAGGCCGCTGCTGCAGACGAACTGCGGCAAGTGCCACTTCGATGTGAACCACAAGGGCGGATTGAGCCTGCAGACCAAAGCGACGACGATGAAGGGCGGACGCGACGGCGTGGTGATTGTGCCGGGCGACGCGGCGAACAGCCTGCTGGTGAAACTGATCCGCCACGAGGGGCCGGCCAGCGATCCCATGCCGATGCCATCCAAGGCGCCCAAGCTGAGCGACGCCGACATTGCCATTATTGAACAGTGGGTGAAGGCCGGCGCGGTGATGCCGGACGATCCAGCGCCTGCGCCGTAAAATCGCGCGGCCGGAAGGCGCAGGTATCGGCGCGGGTTCGCAGCGGGGATTGTCGCTGTCCTGTAACATTCGGGGGCTAGCGTGAGTGCATGCGGCTGAGCTTTGTGGTCCCGGCGTACAACGAAGAAGCGTATCTCCCGGCGTGCCTGGAGTCGGTGCTGGCACAGACACGCGAGCTGGGCGATGCGGTTGAGATCATCGTGGTGAACAACGCAAGCACGGACCGCACACGCGAGGTGGCGCTGGGCTACCCGGGCGTGCGCGTGGTGGACGAGCCGCAGAAGGGGCTGACGTTTGCGCGGCAGGCGGGATTTGCGGCCAGCACGGGCGAGCTGATCGCCAACGTGGACTCGGACTCGCGGCTGACACCTGGCTGGGTGCAGACGGTGCTGAAGGAGTTTGCCGCCGAGCCCAAGCTGGTGTCGCTGAGCGGGCCGTTTATCTACTACGACATGTCGCCCAGCCAACGCTTCAGCGTGCAGATCTTCTACTTGATTGCGTATCTGGTGTACGCGCTGAACCGATACATTCTGCGCGCAGGATCGATGGTGCAGGGCGGCAACTTCGTGCTGCGGCGCACGGCGCTGGAGAAGATCGGCGGCTTCAATACGGCGATCGCGTTCTACGGCGAAGACACCGACATTGCGCGGCGGATGAACCAGGTGGGCGAGGCGAAGTTCACCTTCGAGCTGAAGATGTTCTCGTCGGCGCGGCGGCTGAAGAAGGAAGGGACGCTGCGCATCGCGCTGCGCTATACGATCAATTATTTCTGGACGATCTTCGGGAAGACTCCCTATACGGCGGAGTATACGGACATACGGGAAAAGACGGACGCGAAGGTGGCGGTGGCGGAGCAAAAGGGGTAGGCGCGAGGTTCAAGGTTCGAGGTTCGAGGGGTGGGGGCGGGGAAGGTGGGAGGGCGGGGCGTAAGGCGAAATCAGTCGTTCCGGCTGCGCCTGCACTCGGGCCTACGGCAGTTCGGAAGCGTCCTGCGGACGCGGCGATTATGGCGTGGCTAAAGCCACGCCCTATCAAAGCGGCGCGGCGATTATTGGCCCGCGTGAACGCGGGCCCTTCCGATTCTTGACTCAGCGGGCAGCGAGGTCGAGGGCAGGGTTTGAAGCCCCATCTCAAAGGCGAGATGTGTACACCGTCAACGCACTCACTAATTACCATGGGTAATCATGAAAATAACTTCTTACACGAGTCTCAAAAAAACCACTCTTGTATAATTTTGAACTGTTAAGAACAACAACTTTCGCGCCGGTCTGTATATCGGTTTCCGTCTTGAGATATTGATAGTTTGTATCCTTAATAATGCCCTCTATAAATCTGCTCCATATCGCTGGAAATTCCGAGATCCGTGTCATAATAATATTATCGAATGAATCGACATCGCTTGGCAGGTTCTGTGACAGTGCGTAGATGCTAGCCACAACCTTTCTATCCCGTTCCATTCGATTCCCTGCGCCTCGGTTCTTAATCAATTCCGAAAGACACTTTAGACCGAAAAAGATTCGCCTCATGATTTCCTCATCCGCAATTAGAGCCTCCGGTTGAGTGCATTGAAGAAAAGGCTTTTTACTTGTGCCTTCTGTAATATTACCAATGATAGCAAAGTAAATCCTGAACAGTTTGTTTCTTTCTACAATGTCATTTTCTCTTATATAACTCTTATGCAGTCCGTCAGTAAACTCTCCTCTTTTCCTTTCTATAACAAGACCATACTTATCAAAAAACCGTTGCTGAATATCTAAATAGATTTTCTCGTTAGAAATCCTGTCTGCCTTTGCTACAGCAGTTTGTTGATTAGTCGCGGTTGAAATCTGTTCTATAAGCGCAAGTCTCTGTTCGTCAGTTGCTCTTCCATTCTCAGATTCCAGAATTGTAATAATTTTTAACATTACCTCTTTATTTGCAAAAACCTGTTCAGATTCAATGCCGTGCTCTTCATATATCCGACCAAGAGTGTAGGCGGTCTGGCCACCATTAATAATCTGCGGATTTGTAACTATTAACTGGGCTATGTTTTTCTGCCCAATTCGTTCGTTAATACGCGTGTCATCTGAGAGCATGGTTATCCCATTATTCAATATTGCAAACTCATTAGTCGTTTTGTTTTCAATGGTTGCTCGTATGGCATCGTTTACATTGACACCTGTCTGCTCAAGATAACTTCTTGGATTGAACTTTAGAATCGAGTTTTTATATCTACTTAAGGTTCGAGCAATTTCGATCGTTGGTATAAAAACAACTGTTATTTCGCAGTCGCTGTGCTCAGTAGTCACGGTATAGCTTATTTTTAGATGCCGAGCTGCTCTTATTGCTAAGATCAAGGTAAATATTAAGATCACTAGCGTTGAAGTATGTGCCCGAGATCACTGGAAACACTAGTGTTCGGTAGCATTCTTCTGAATCAACTATGTCCGTAGGAAATCCACCCGTTAACTGTTTAATTTTTGACGGTGATATATCGGCTATATTGGCTAATATAGCAACTCTATATGTATATCTTCCGATGTCTTCAATTATGCTAATCTCTTTCTGTAATTGCATAATCTTACCGCAATAGTCGTTTCCGCTTTCATCACTACTATTTCCTTCCAGAATGCGAATAATATCCATACGAAGTATCTCATCAAGCCTTATTTCTTTAATTGCAAAGTTGCTCTCGCTTGTTCTAAACTTACTTTGTATGAGATATATTGTGCGGTTATCCTTATCGATATAGTAACCATCGATTCCTCCATCATATGCCCCATCCGATATCCAGTGTTCGCGTTGAACGAAATCAATGACTCCAAAACGCACCATTAAATAAAGGTGGATGAACGCCCTGCCACGAATCTGGTTTAAACTTTCAGGATTCGAAGGATCAGGCGAATAGCGGTTTGCCAGTTTGGTGTCACGTCCTTCAGCACATATTCGATCCAATATATTGATGAGAATCTCGTATTTAGTCATGTGCTCCCATCTACACTACCCAAAATGATGTGCCTGTCTGTATGCCCTCTAATCTCAATCTCAGAGTCTATTTATTTCACTGTAGCAGGGTGCCGTTTTCGGGTTGGGATTTGGGGTCTTCGGGGGGGATGACGACGGCGGCGGCGACCTTGTCGTCGGTGTCGAGGTTGAGGAGCTTGACGCCGGAGGTGGAGCGGCCGGCCGAGCGGACGGTCTTGGTGTCGATGCGGATGATCTTGCCGAACTGGGAGATGAGCATCATCTCGGTGGTGTCGTCGACCA
>JBEKWE010000122.1:0-11565 GCA_049513335.1 Acidobacteriaceae bacterium
GTTGCGGGCATCGAGGGCGCGGAGATTTGGATCGCCATCCTGCCGCATACCTACTCGGCCACCAACCTGCACACGCTCGCGCCGGGAATGGAGGTGAACATCGAGGTGGATGTGATGGCAAAGTTCGCCGAGAGTCGCGCGCTGGCCGACGCGTCGAAGCGCGAGCTGACGGTGGAGTCTCTGCTGGCCAACGGCTACTGACTGCATCTCCGAGTGGGTCTTGGCTTCGACGCGCGCTATTCTTGTTGAGGATGAGGTGCACATGGCTGCAAAACAATCCATCCAGCTCGGCACGGTGCAGGAGACACTGCTGGTTCCGCTCTACGCCCGCGCGGTCGACTCGCGCAGGAAGCGTCCGGTCCTGAACGATCGCAAGGCCGCCGAGATGGTCGAATCCATCGACTGGGACTTCCAGAGGTTCAACCAGCGCTGGAGGATCGCGGCGGCCACACTGCGGACCGCCATCTTCGACGTGCCGGTCAGGGATTTTCTCAGCCGCCATCCCGCGGGAACCGTGGTCGAGATCGGCGCCGGGCTCAACACCCGCTTCGAGCGGCTCGACAACGGCACCGTGCACTGGTTCGACCTCGATCTTCCCGACTCCATTGAACTGCGGAAGAAGTTTTTCACCGACACCACGCGGCGCACGACACTAACCGCGTCGGTCCTCGATACCGGATGGATGGACGCGGTGCGTCAGAGCCCGGGACCGTATTTCTTCATCGCGGAGGCAGTCTTCATCTACCTCACAGAGCAGCAGGTCAGGTCGGCGCTCGCGCAGATCGCAGCCAACTTTCCGAACGCAACCATCGCCTTCGACAGCATGCCCCTCAATTCGATTCGTAACGGCAACAAAGACCACGAGCGCCAGAAGTTCGATGCCCGTTTCACATGGGCATGCGAAGACCCAATCGAGATCGAGCGCTGGAAGATCGGCTTGCGCCTGCTGGACTCCCGCTCCATGTTGGACATCCCCGGGCCCTTGCGGTCGCGCCTCTCCCTGCCGTCGCGGGCCGTCCTCCGCATCCTTCTCAAATTCCGTCCGCAGATCGCGAATATCTGCCGGCTCAATCTCTTCACCGTGCAGTCCGAAGCCTGATCGGCAGCGAATGGAGGCACCGGCAAACTGCGCGCATCCTTGCCGTAGACACACGATTCCGCAGTGTGGATGTTTTCCTCGACTCACGATTACTGCACTTCGTCGCATCCGCTCGCAGTGCCATTGCGAACGGATGCAGCGAATGCTCTAGGAAGCGTTGGACTCCCAGTCGTAGCCCTGTTCGCCGTGCTGCGACAGGTCCAGGCCCTGCACCTCGTCGTCCTCGCTCACGCGCACGCCGACCAGTAGGTCCACGACGAACAGGATTGCCAGCGTGCCCACAATGGCGATGCCCCACGCAATGCCGGCTGCGGTCATCTGGTGCAGCACCTGCGCGGGGTTGCCGTCCACCCATCCAGTGGGCCTTGCGTGGCCCAGTGCGTCCTTGCCGAAGATGGGGTTGATTGCGCTTGATGCAAAGATGCCGGTCATCAGCGCGCCCATCGTTCCTCCGATGCCATGCACGCCGAATGCGTCGAGCGAGTCGTCGTAGCCGAACCAGCCCTTCACCTTCACAACCATGAAGAAGCAGCCGGCCCCGGCGATCAGCCCGATCAGCACCGCCGAGATGGGTTGTACGAAGCCCGCGGCCTGGGTGACGGTGGCCAGCCCAGCCACCGCGCCGGAGACCGCGCCCAGCGCGCTTGGCTTGCCGCTGCGTATCCACTCTGCCGCGCCCCAGGCGATGGCGCCCGCCGCCGCCGCGAACTGCGTGTTGACGAAGGCAGAGGTGGCCAGCGGCCCTGCGCCCAGCGCGCTACCCGCGTTGAAGCCGAACCAGCCCACCCACAGCAGGCCGGCGCCGATAAAACAGAGCACCATGCTGTGCGGCGACGGTGGCTCCTTGGAGTAGCCGAGCCGCTTGCCCAGATACAGAGCGGTGACCAGCGCCGAGACGCCCGAGGAGATATGGACCACGGTGCCTCCGGCAAAGTCGAGGGTGGGGAATCGCCCACCGCCGGTCGCGTTCAGCAGGCCGCCGACGCCCCATATCATGTGCGCGATGGGACTGTAGACCAGCAGCGCCCAGAAGATCGAGAACAGCAGCATGGCGGAGAACTTCATGCGCTCGGCGAAGGCCCCGGCGATCAGCGCCGGCGTGATGATGGCGAACATGAGCTGGTAGATCATGAAGCTCTGCTCGGGAATGGTGGGCGCGTAGGCCGGGTTGGGCGCCAGTCCCACGCCGTGCAGGAAGGCGTTGTGCAGGCCGCCGATGTAGGCGTTGCCCGGCCCGAAGGCCAGCGAGTAGCCGCACACGAACCACAGCACCGTGATGACGGCCATCATGGCGAAGCTCTGCATCATGGTGCCCAGCACGTTCTTCTTGCGCACCAGGCCGCTGTAGAACAGCGCGAGGCCGGGGCCGGTCATCATCAGCACCAGCAGCGCGCTGGTCAGCACCCAGGCGTTGTCGCCGGCCGATTGCGCAGTGGCCGTGGCGGCCGCGGCTGCTGTCGCGGAGGCTTGCGCGGCGGCCTTGTTCGCGGCCACCTGCCGCTCCAGTTGCGCGACACGGTCGGCAGCGGCGATGCGGTCGGCTGTGACAATGTGGGGCGCAATCATCGCCCGGCTGGTGGTGGCGAAGCATGCGACGAGAAGGAGGGAGACAGAGAATGCGCGGAGGCTTTTTACGGAGAGAAGCTGCATGGCCGGTATGCTCACTGATTGATTGAATGACGACGGATGCGGGATGCATCCGCCGCTGGAATTGTAATGAATCTGCGCCCGTTTGTATCTATTCAATAGGGCTAACGGGGCTGGCCTGAGGAGGGCAGGCTGGGCGGGCTGTCGGCGGAGGATGCGGAAGGCGCAGCAATGGCATAGGTTGCGCGCAGGCCCGAGCCGGCGGAGTTGGCCAGGTGGAGGACGGCACCGGGTAGAATGCCGAGCAGCAGCGTGGCCGCGGCAGCCAGGGCAAGTCCAATCCCCGCGGGAACGCTGATCGCCGGAGTTGGGGCGAGGCTTGGCGTGGTTTGGCCGGGCGCGGAGAATGTTGCCACGGGCCTTGTGTACACCGAGCTGAGCAACCGCAGGTAGTAGAAGCAGGCCACGCCGCTGTTGATGAGGCCGATGACGGCGAGCCAGACGTGACCGGCCTGAAGCACGGCGGCAAATACGTAGAACTTGCCGAAGAAGCCGCCGGTGAAGGGAATCCCGATCAGTGAGAGCAGGAACAAAGCGAGTAGCGCGGCCAGCACCGGACGGCGCAGGGCGAGGCCCTGGTAGTCCTTGAAGCTGCGCAGCGTCTCCTTGTATCCGCCGATCTGCGTGATGACGGCGAAGGCCCCGACGTTCATCGCGGCGTAGGCGGCGGTGTAGAAGCAGGCGGCGCTGATGCCCGCCTGCGGAAAGGCGGTGAATGCGGCCAGCAGGTAGCCCGCGTGCGCGATGCTGGAGTAGGCCAGCATGCGCTTCACGTTGGTCTGCTTCAGCGCGCCGAGGTTGCCGATGGTCATCGAGAGCGCGGCCAGGCCCCACAGCAACATGGCCCAGCGCTGCTGCATCAGCGGGAATCCGCAGAAGGTGATGCGCAGCAGCACGGCGAAGGCAGCGGCCTTGGGCGCGGTGGACATCAGCCCAACGACCGGCGCGGGCGCGCCCTGATAGACGTCCGGCGTCCACAGATGGAAGGGCGCGGCGGAGACCTTGAAGCCCAGGCCGACCAGCATCATGGCCAGCGCAAGGAAGGCCATGCGCGGCGTGGCGCTTGCGCCCAGTCCGGCGGCGATGGCTGCGATGCCGGTGGAACCCGTCGCGCCGTATGCCAGCGCGATGCCATAGAGGAAGAAGGCGGTGGCGAACGAGCCGAGCAGGAAGTACTTGATCGAGGCCTCCACGCTGGCGCCCTCACCCTTGCGGAAGCCGGCCAGAATGTAGGTCGAGATCGAGGAGATCTCCAGCCCGATGAAGACCATCAGCAGATCGACCGAGCAGGTCATCAGCATCATTCCGACCGCGCCGAAGAGGACAAGCGCAAAGTATTCGCCCGCATGACTCGCGTGGCCGTCGAAGTAATCCAGCGAGCCGAGCAGCGTGACCACCACCACCGCGCCAATCAGCAGGTGGAAGAAGATGCTGAAGGCATCAACCTGAATACTGCCGCTGAAAGCGCTGAGCGCGCCGAGGCGAAGTTGATACCAACTGATTAGGCCCGTGGCCGTGGCGCCCGCGATGGCCAGCCAGCCCAGCGGCTTGCGGCTGGCGGTGGGCTTCAGCACTGCCTCGATGAGCACAATCAGCACGCCCGTCAGGGTGAGGACGTACTCGGGCAGCAGCGCAATGACGGAGGTGGGTAGGGGGATCAACGCGCGCCTCCGGGAGTGGTCTGGGGTGAAGTGGTCTGGTGCGAGGTCGCATGAGGCGATGCTGCGTTCGCGGGCTGGTAGGTCTCGGCTTCGATTTTATGAATGGGATTGGGCAGAGTCGCATTGACGGAGGCGGGATGGTCTGCCATCGTAGCCGCGGTTCCGTCGATGGCGCGCATCCACAGCGGCGACGCGACGCCCATCGCCAGAAAGAGCGCGACCACGGGCCACAGCGCCAGATGCTCGCGCGCGTCCAGGTCCCATCCGGCGACCGCTTGCGGCTTGGGGCCCACGTCGCAGTAGAAGACGCGTTGGACCAATCGCAGCATGTAGGCCGCGCTCAGAATCACACCGGTGGTCGCTATGGCGGTCCACAGATGATGGTTCGCGTAGACACCCTGCATGGAGCCGGAGAGAATCAGGAACTCGCCCACGAAGCTGTTCAGCATGGGCAGTCCGATGATGGAGAGCGCCACCAGGACGAACATCGTGGCCACCCAGGGCAGCTTCTGCGCCAGGCCGCCGTACTGGCGCATGTCGTAGGCGTTGTATCGCTCGTAGAGCAGGCCCAGCAGCATGAACAGAGCGGCGCCGGCGAGGCTCTCGTTGAGTATCTGGTAGATGCCGCCGTCCAGCCCCGCAACGGTGAAGGTGAAGATGCCGAGAACGATGAAGCTGAGCTGGCCAAGCGTGGAGTAGGCTGCAAGTTTCTTCAGATCGTGCTGCACCAGGGCGAGCAGCCCGCCGTAGACGATGCCGATGGCAGCCAGCGCGATCATCAGCGGCGCGATGCGGTGCGACTGTTCGGGGAAGATGGCAAACGAGAAGCGCAGCATGGAGTAGAGCGCGGTCTTGCCGGCCAGCACCATCACGGCCGCGGTGGGCGCTTCGGCGATTGCGTCCACCAGCCATCCGTGCAGCGGAAAGATGGGGACCTTCACGGAGAAGGCAATGAGGAAGCCGAGCGATGCGATCCACAGCGCGGCGGCGTTGGGCGAGATGGCGTGTTGCGCCGCCAGATCGGCCAGCTTCGGCAGGTCGAATGTGCCGGTCTGCGCGTACAGCCACAGCATCGCAACCAGCAGCAGCGCGGAGGGAATGAAGGCGTAGAGAAAGTATTTGATGGCGGCGAAGCGGCGGCGTTCACTGCGGCCAAAGGTTGCGATCAGGATCGTCATCGGCACCAGCGACATCTCCCAGAACGCGTAGTAGAGGAACATGTCGAGCGAGACGAAGATGCCCATCATGGCGACCTGCTGCAGCAGGAAGAGAACGTAGAAGAGCTTCTTGCGCTGGCCGATGGCGCGCCACGAGATCAACACACCGAGCGGCGCCAGCAGTCCGGTCAGCACCATCAGCCACATCGAGAGGCCATTCACGCCGAGGTGGTAGTGGATGGCGGGCGAGGCGATCCACGGAAGATTCTGCTCGAACTGGAAGCCGCCAGGCTGGCTCGCGTAGGAGTAGTGGAAGGGCAGGTGAAGCGTGAGGCCGAAGGTTGCCAGCGTGACCGCGAGCGCGGCCCACTGCATGGTCTTGCCGCGGTCGGGCAACAGCGCCAGCAGCAGCGCGCCGGCCAGCGGCGTGAAGACGATGAGGGTCAGAATAATGTGGTCGATATTCATCATAGGTGGCCCCACAACGAATTGCCGAAGAGCATCACCGCGATCACCGCGGCGGCGCCGATGGCCAGCCATCCGGCGTAGGAGCGGATGTTGCCGGAGATCTGCTTGCGCGTGAGCCATGCCATGCCGCGCGTGGTTGCGCCTGCCGCCCTGCCCGAGCCGTTGACGACTCCGCGTTCAAAGACGAGTTCAAAAATGCCGCGCGTAAACATCAGCAGCGGAGTGATAAGGAAGTTGTGATAGAACTCGTCGACCCAGTACTTGTTCTTGACCATGTTGTATGCGCGCCGGTTGCGCTCCGCGAGCGCGGCTGCAGTGCCGGGCTTCTCGTAGTAGAAGACGTAGGCGATGTAGAAGCCCGCGACTGCAACCAGAACGGAGACAACGGCGAGAATGAGTTCGAGGCCGTGGCCGGTGGTCGCTACGGCGGCTTCCATGGCTGTGGCGGCTTCCGTGGTTGCGCCGTTTGCGAAGACGGGATCCAGGAAGTGTTCAATGCGGTTGCTGCCGAACATGGCTTCAGGGATGCCGATCCATCCGCCGGCGACGGAGAGGAGGGCGAGAATGCAAAGCGGGAGGAGCATGATCCACGGGGACTCATGGATGCCTTTCGCGCCGCGCGATTCGACAGTTGCGTTCTGCTCGATGCGCGGCTCGCCGAAGAAGGTCTTGAACCAGAGGCGGAACATGTAGAACGAAGTCATTCCGGCAGTGGCGAGACCGATGAGCCACAGAACGATGTGCAGCGGATTGCTCGATGCAAAGGTATGGTAGAGGATCTCGTCCTTGGAGAAGAAGCCTGAGAATGGCGGAATGCCCGCGATGGCGAAGACACCCGCGCTCATGGTCCAGAAGGTAATGGGAGTGCGCGTGCGCAGGCCGCCCATGCGGCGCATGTCCTGCTCGCCGGAGAGCGCGTGAATGACGGACCCGGCGGCGAGGAAGAGCAGCGCCTTGAAGAACGAGTGCGTCAGCAGGTGGAAGATTCCCGCGGCGTAGGCCCCCACTCCGCAGGCCAGGTACATGTATCCGAGCTGCGAGATGGTGGAGTAGGCCAGCACGCGCTTGATGTCGTGCTGCACCATGCCGATGGACGCCGCAAAGAGTGCCGTGGCCGCGCCGATGCAGGCGACCACCGTGAGCGCAAACGGCGAGCTGTCGAAGAGCACGTGACAGCGCGCGACCATGTAGACTCCAGCCGTCACCATCGTCGCCGCGTGGATCAGCGCGGAGACCGGCGTGGGGCCCTCCATTGCGTCGAAGACAGATGGCGGGAAGGAAGTGCGCGCCCTGCAGTTGCCACTCCGGATGCTGCGCGATGGTGCTGAAGACCTGCGTAAAGCTCAGGCTGCCGAAGTGGACGATCAGCAGGAACATTGCCAGCAGAAAGCCGAAGTCGCCGATGCGGTTGACGATGAATGCTTTTTTGCCCGCGCAGGCCGCGGAAAATTTCTTGAAGTAAAAACCAATCAACAGGTACGAGCAGAGACCCACGCCCTCCCAGCCGACGAAGAGCAGCAGAAAATTTGCGGCCAGTACCAGAACCGACATGAAGAACATAAAGAGGTTGAGATAGGCGAAGAAGCGCCAGTAGCCCTCTTCGTGCGCCATATATCCCACCGAATAAATATGGATGAGGAAGCCGACGCCGGTGACCACGGCAAGCATGATGAGGGTAAGGTGATCGACGGCGAAGGCGAAGTCGACGTGGAAGCCGGTGATGGCGATCCATTCATATCCAGAGGGACGAATCACCGATTCGATTGAACTCGGTGCGCCCGCAGCACACATCGTCATCCACAGCCACGCGACGAGGGCGGCGGGCAGCGCGGTCGAGAGCAGCGCCACTGTGCCGACGACGGCGCGCGGCAGCCTTCGCCCCAGCGTCCCGTTGATCAGGAAGCCGGCGAAGGGAAGCAGCGGAATGAACCAGAGATAGCTTGCGGGCATGGGGTTCATGATTTCATCAGGTCGATCTCGTCGACGTTCAGCGTCTGGCGCGTGCGGAAGATGGAGAGGATGATGGCGAGGCCGACAGCTGCCTCGGCGGCGGCGACCACCATCACGAAGAAGACAAAGATCTGTCCGCTGACCTGGTGCCACATGTGCGCGAAGGCGACAAAGGTCAGGTTGACGGCGTTGAGCATCAGCTCGATGGAGATGAAGATCGTAATCACGTTGCGCTTGATCAGGAACGCGGCGATCCCGATGGAAAAGAGCATTGCGGCCAGGATGAGGTAGTAGGCTGTGGGCACCATTATTTTTCCGCCTTCCTCTTCTTCTCGAAAAAGATAATCAAGACGCCGAGAGCCACGCCGCCTAGAGAAACACAAAGAAAAGTCACCATATCTATTGCTCCTTCCGCGCGAGCACGACTGCACCGAGAATTGCCACCAGGATCAAAACCGAGGTGACCTCGAAGGGGAGCAGTTGCCGGGTGAAGAGCATCGCGGCGAGGATGAGGTAGTAGGCGGTAGGCACCATGCTATACGCGCTCCCTCTTCCACTGAATAATGCTTCTGTAGATCATCAGAATTACGCTTACGCCCATGAGGGCCACCCCGGGAATTGAAAAAATATACTTTGCATGGGCCTCGTGAAAGTAGGCGACTCGGATCAATCCAAACAGGTCGAGCGCACTTCCGACCAAAGCAATCGCTGGTATCCAGCGTGGTTTCATCGTATATGTCAAAAGCGCCATGCTGATCGTTACGACTGAGATACACGGGATGATCAATGTAGACTCTTGCATCTATTGCTCCTTCCGCGCGAGCACGACTGCGCCCACGATGGCGACGAGGATGAGGACGGACGTGACCTCGAAGGGAAGCAGTTGCCGGGTGAAGAGCATCGCGCTGACCTGGGCGATGTTGTCCACGGCATTGCCGAGGTCGCCGCCGATGTTGGAGGCGCCCAACGCGCCGCGCTCCGACAAAAACACAAAGCTGAGCAGGCAGAAGATGGCCGCGGCCCCGGGGAATCCCACGGCGTATGCCGCGCGGCTGCCCCGCGTGCGCTGCTCTTTGCCCGCGTTCAGCAGCATGATGACGAAGATGAAGAGCACCATGATGGCGCCCGAATAGACGATGACCTGCGCGGCGGCGAGGAACTCCGCGCCCAGCGACCAGTACAGGACGGCCAGCGACATCATCACCACCACCAGCGACAGCGCGCTGTGGATGGGGTGGCGCTGGAAGAGCAGGTTCAGTGCTCCCGCGAGTGCCAGTGCACCGAAGATGATGAAGAGTGCCAGTTGCATGAGGTTCCGTCAGATGCTTCGTTTGCAGCGCGCAGAGGGACTATTCTGTGAGCTAATTTCTAAAGTGTATTGCAGGCTCGAGAGACAAATACTGAGATTCTGGCTTCGCCAGAATGACGACTTGATACGCCTAGTGATTGTAAAGCAGTGCGGATTCAGCCCCGCACTGCAAGGACAAGGCTGGTGACGATGATATTGGCCATGGCAAGCGGCAGAAGAAACTTCCAGCCGAAGCCCATCAGTTGGTCGTAGCGGAAGCGCGGCAGAGTGCCGCGCACCCAGATGTAGAGGGCGAGAAACGCGAAGACCTTGACGACAAACCAGCAGACCGGAAAGATGGCGTTCAAAACCGGCGTATTGAGAAGGCCGTCGAAGATGTGACCGAAGGGGCTGGCAGCGCCGCCCAGGAAGAGCAGCGTGGCAACGCAGCTTACGGTGATCATGTTGGCGTACTCGGCCATGAAGAACATGGCGAACTTCATGGAGCTGTACTCGGTGTGGTATCCGGCGACCAGTTCATTCTCGGCCTCGGGCAGGTCGAAGGGCGCGCGGTTGGTCTCGGCGTAGGCGGCCATAAGGTAGATGAAGAATGCGACCGTCTGCAAGCCGCCGAAGATGTTCCAGGAGAGCGCGCCGTGAGCGGACTGGCTGCTGACGATGGTGCGCAGATTGAGCGACTGCGCGCGCAGCACGACGCCGACCAGCGAAAGGCCCAGCGCAAGCTCGTAGCTGACGACCTGCGCGGTGGAACGCAGCGAGCCGAGCAGCGAGTACTTGTTGTTCGACGACCAGCCGGAGAGTGCGATGCCGTAGACGCCGATGGAGGTGACGCCGAGGATGACAAGCAGGCCGATGTTGACGTTGGCGATCTGGAAGAGGTCCACTCCACCGACCCGGGTGACCGCTCCGAAGGGCACCACTGCAACGGAGATGAGCGCGCAGCCCAGGGCAAGGATGGGCGCGAGAATGAACAGCGGGCGCTCGACGGCGAGCGGGTTCATGTCTTCCTTGAGGAAGCTCTTGGCGCCGTCGACCAGCGGCTGCAGCAGGCCGAAGGGGCCGACGCGGCAGGGGCCCCAGCGGTTCTGAATGTGCGCCAGCAGCTTGCGCTCCAGCAGCACGGTGTAGGCAACGCCCAGCAGCGTGATGACCAGCACGATTGCGACCTTGAGCACGCTCAGGAGCAGGAAGATTTCGAAGTTGGTTAGGTGGCTCAAGGTCTCTCTCGGTCTCTAGTCGGATGCGGTCTGTAGGTCAATCTGAATCAGGGATTGCCGGGGCTGGTAGTGTTGCAGGTCGTTGAGGACCGCGGAGTATCGTGTGAGCGTGCCGGAGGTGAAGAGCGTGTCGTTGGCCGGCAGCACAAGGTCGCGGCGGTTGCTGATCTGCACCAGGCCCGCGTCGTCGCGAATGGGCGTGGCCGCGGGCGAGAGGTGCTGATCGTTGCCGGAGAGCAGTTGCAGCCGCAGGAGCTTGTAGCCGGGGACGAGGCGCTGGATCTCGTCGAGGATGGCGCTGGGATCGAATGGGCTGAGGCGCGGCTCCAGGTTGTTGGCGGTGAGCCATACGGCGTGGCGATCGGCCTCGCCGGATTGCGCGCCGCGCGTCTGGCCCATGTCTGCTTGTGTCCCGCCCGCTCCAGCGCCTGCGCCGAAGGGGACCAGCCTGCGAAGCTCCGCGCCCATCTTGTCGGCGATGCGGACGATCAGCTCGAAGTCCGAGCGCACGCCGGCGAGGTCGGCGGCTTTTTTGACCTGCTGCAGGTCGCCGTAGCTGTTGGTCACTGAGCCGGACTTTTCGTACAGGTTCGCAGCGGGCAGAATGACGTCGGCCAGCGCGGCGGTCTCGGTGAGGAACATCTCCTGCACCACGACGAAGGTGTTTTTAAGCGTGGCGGGATCCACGTCGTAGCGCGCAACGGGGTTGGCCCCGACGACGTAGAGCGCGGAGAGCTTGCCTGCCGCGGCTGCGTCGAAGATCTGCAGCAGATCGAGGCCGGGCGTGGTGGGAGATTTGTATTCGAGGGCGATGCGACTGCCGGGGTCCCCGGTGTCGATGGGGCCGATGGGCGTATAGCCGGGAAGCATGTCGGGCAGCAGGCCCATGTCGGATGCGCCGCGCGAGTTGGCGTAGTCGGCCATCAGCGCGAACCTGGCGCCGGGCAGCGTGAGGCCGAAGTCGATGAGCCGCTTCAGCTCCGCGCCGCGCAGCTCGTTGCCAATGAGGATCAGTAGCGACTCTTCGGCCCGGAGTGCGTCGCGGAAGCTGGCCAGC
>JBEKWE010000123.1:0-8843 GCA_049513335.1 Acidobacteriaceae bacterium
CTTGGAGTTATGGTGCAGATCGCCACCAACTTCATCACGCCGCCAAAATCGCGGCCCATCGACGCGTTCTTTCTGACGCCGGCGGATGCGTGGCTCATCACTCTCTTCGGCACCATCGTGGCGCCGGTCTTTGAGGAGATATGCTTTCGCGGGTTTCTGCTGCCCGCCTTTGCCATCGCGTACGACTGGCTGAGCTTGCCGCGCACCGTCGAGGCGCGCGAGCGCTGGCAGACAACCACATCCCTGACCCCGGCGGCGTTGATCTTTTCGGCTGTGCTCACAAGCATCTTCTTCGCGCTGATGCATATAACCCAGGTGGCGCATCTGTGGGCTGCGCTGCTGGTGCTCTTCACCATCTCGCTGGTGCTCGCATTTGTACGCGTCAAGACCGGCTCGGTGGCCGCGTCCGTTCTGGTGCATGGGGCCTACAACGGGTTTGTCTTTCTGGTGGTGATGGTCCAGACCGGCGGCTACCGGCATCTGGAGCGCATGACGCAGTAGTTGCCGTGCCGAAGCATGGGTTGCGAGGTGCATTGCGGTCGTTCTCCGCTACAATGGCTCAGCCATGAACCCCGACTCGCGCAGCGCACTGCTCAACCTGATTGCCACCTACTCCTTCAAGCTGGGCGACTTTACCCTGGCCAGCGGACTGAAGTCCGACTACTACATCGATTGCCGCACCACTACGCTGCACGCCGAGGGCGGGCGGCTGGCCGGGCTCGTCCTTTATGACCTGATCCGCGAGCATATGCCTTCGGCGACAGCGGTGGGCGGGCTGACCATGGGGGCCGACCCGTTGGTCTCCAACGTCGCCAGTGCAAGCGCCTGGGCGCTGGCCGACTACAACGAGATTCGCAGACTGTCCAGCGAGCTGGAGTTGGACGAGGCGGATTCGGAACCTGCGCCCACGCTGATCCATGGCTTTCTGGTGCGCAAGGCGGAGAAGACGCACGGCACGGGGCGGCGCATCGAAGGTTTCCTGCAGCCTGGCGCACAGGTGGTCATCCTCGACGACGTATGCACCACGGGCGGATCGACCGTCACCGCAATCGAGGCGGCGCGCGAGGCGGGGATGGTGGTCGCCGGAGTGCTCTGCCTGGTGGATCGCGAACAGGGCGGGCGGCTCATCATCGAACGCGCGCTGGCCGAGGTGCCGTCGGAGGAAGACCAGCCATTTATCTGCGTCTTCACCGCCAAAGACGTGCGCAAGGCGCATCTTGCGCTCCACTCCAAGTAAACTGATAGGGAGATGATCCCTACCCTCGAGTGGCTGCCGGAAGGCGTCAATTTTCTCGATCAGACCAAGCTCCCGCTGGAGGAGACGTACGTCCTTGCCACCGACTACCGGCAGGTCGCTACCGTCATTCGGGAGATGATTGTGCGCGGCGCTCCGGCCATCGGCGTGGCGGCGGCGATGGGGATGGCGCTGGGCATCGAGCGCAGCTCGGCGGCGACGCTGGACGCGCTGACGACCGAGGTTGCCATCATCGCGAAGACGCTGGCCGAGACGCGGCCCACCGCGGTGAATCTCTTCTGGGGCATCGAGGAGATTCGCGCGCTGTTCAACTCGCTGGCGGCGAAGGGCGCGCCGATTGCCGAGATCAAATCCGCCGTCATCGCCCGCGCCCGCCAGATGTACGACGAGGACATTGCCGCGTGCAAGCAGATGGGAGCGCATGGCGCGGCGCTGCTGCCGATGGAGGGCGCGGTGCTGACCCACTGCAACGCCGGCGCGCTGGCCACCTGCGGATACGGCACGGCGCTGGGTGTGATACGCGCGGCCATCGAGCGCGGCCACAAGATCAGCGTCTTCGCCGACGAGACGCGCCCCTTCATGCAAGGCGCGCGGCTCACCGCCTGGGAGCTGATGAAGGACAACATCCCGACCACCGTGATTTGCGACAACATGGCGGCCGCGCTGATGCGCCAGGGCCGCATTCAGGCGGTGATTGTTGGCTCGGACCGCATCGCGGCCAACGGCGATGTGGCCAACAAGATCGGTACTTACGGCGTCGCGATTCTTGCCCATGAGCATGGGATTCCGTTCTATGTTGCGGCCCCGTGGTCGACGATTGACCTGGCGACGAGCAGCGGCGACCTGATCCCGATCGAGCAGCGCGCCGCGCGTGAGGTGACGCACATCAACGGCAGGCAGATGACGCCGGACGGCGTGGGGATCGAGAACCCGGCCTTCGATGTGACGCCAGCGAAGTATGTGACGGCGATTGTCACAGAGCGCGGCGTGCTGCGCGCGCCCTACGCAGAGTCAATCCGCGCCATGGCAGGCGGCACGCGGCTGCCGGCGGATCTGATGCCCGCGTAGGCGCTGACAATCAATCATTTATTGGGGACTTATATACATGATTCCCTTGGCTCAAAAATAGTTGAAAATAACTCTTGACAAAAGTGCGGGAATCAACTACCTTATAAACATAAGAGGCAACCAGCCTCCCGGAGACGGTAAAATGATCCACTTTATTCAATTCTCTCAAAACATCCTCACGGAACTCACCCACGACCTGGCCCTTGAAGCCAAGGCGGATCGCCTCGGACTTATGATCGGAACCGCTGGCCTCGTGGCCAAAAGCAACTGGGACAACCTGCCCGCAGTTGCAGGCAACACTTACGCAGTGAAAGACACACTCAAGGCCAACGGCGCTCGTTGGAACGGTCTCGCTAAGGCTTGGACGTTCCCCACGCTCGAAGCTCTGGCAGTCGCCGTCAACGCGATTCCTGAGGTGAACTAACATGGCAAAGCGACTCTCACCATCCGATGTTCGCCGACGCGCAGCCCGAAAAGTTGAACGCACGGCGCTCGCAGCCCAAGGGCTGCTTACGCAACAGCCCAAGACCTTCCGCCTCTTCATCAATCGGCTCAACCCGCGTCGCGCTATCGCGGAGTCGCCCAACTCGCAGCAGGATTTGAACAACGATCTGTGCTGCTCTGTGTATGAGTTAGGGACAATGGAACACACAAAGGGACGGCTCTCCATAATGGCCGATGGGATCGAGACGGCGGCGGCTGAACTCGTTGCGAAAGGCTGGGTTCGGTTATGAGCAGAAGCACAATCAGCACCTTCCAACTCTTCGCATTGTTTCCAGATGAACCCACGGCGCGGCTGTATCTCGAATCGCGTCTCTGGCCGAAAGGAGCGATATGCCCAACCTGTGCGGGGCGGGATCGCCTCACAACTCGAAAGAACGGCTTCTACCGCTGTAACAAATGCCAACTGGACTTCACGATCCGCACGGGAACCATCTTCGAGCGGTCGCACGTTCCGCTGCATAAATGGCTCTATGCAATGTACTTGGTCGTCACTGCCCGTAAAGGTATTAGCTCGATGCAGATGGCCAAAGAGATCGGCGTGACACAGAAGACGGCGTGGTTCATGCTTGGCCGTCTTCGTGAGGCTTGCCAGAGTCAAGGCGGCAAAGAGAACCGACTCGCTGGAATTGTGGAAGTAGACGAATGCTTCGTCGGCGGTAAGGAAGCCAACAAACATCAGGCGAAGAAGCTCAACGCCGGTCGCGGCTCGGTCGGCAAGACTGTTGTGCTGGGCCTCCGTGAGCGCGGCGGCGAGACTCGCGCAATGGTCATCGATGCGACGGACACGCGGACGCTGCATGGGGCCGTTCATGCCTATGTCAAGCCCGGTTCCCTGATCTGCACCGATGAGGCTCCCGGCTACGATGGTCTGGATGGCCTCTGGTTCAATCACCGCACCGTCAATCACGGCGAAGGCCAATACGCCAAAGGCAACGTCAACACTAACTCTATCGAGAGCGTCTGGGCGCTTCTCAAGCGGGGAATCTACGGAACGTGGCATCAGGTCAGCGCGAAGCATGTTGGGCGGTATGTCGATGAGGTTGCCTTCCGTCTGAACGCCGGAAGAGTGGCGCAGCACACATTGGATCGTCTCGATTCGTTCATCCTCGCCGTGGATGGCAAGCGGCTCTCTTACGAAAGGCTCACAGCATGAAACGAGTACCAAAGGCGCTCCAAAAGATGGTGGATGTTGTGCTTGCATATCGCCCAGTCTCACGAGTCAAAGCTCCACGAAAACGTAATAAGAAAAAGGTTGAAAACAATGAGCAAGGGAACTAACTATATAAGTCCCATTTATTGCATGCTTTGCCCGGTCGCACGGCCATCTGCTTGCCCCACTCTCGGCGTGCCGCAGGCAGCGGCGTGACGACCATCACGGACAGGCGCATCGCGCGCGCCGTTGAATGAGGATTGGGCCAGCTTTCTGAACTAGCATTGAGCGTATCTTGTGCGCTCGGTGATCGAGGTGTCCCATGCCGGTTCTGCAACGCGTCTCGGTTTCTGTCAAAAACATTCTGCTGGCTACGGATTTTTCCTCGGTGTCGGAGAAGGCAGCTTGTTACGCGAAGGCGCTGGCGTTGAACTTCCGCTCCGCAGTTGAAGTTGCGCATGTCTTCGAACCGTCCCTGGTGCTCTCTTCATTGGAGGCGGCGCTCGGGAAGCCGGTGCAGCATAGGCGGCGCGACTGTGCCCAGGGCCTGGAGCGATTGCGCAAGGACTTTGCCGCCGCCGGGCTGGAGGCGCATGGTTCCCTGCTGGAGGGACACAAGCCCCACGTCGCCCTGCTGAAGGCCGCCAAGCAGCTGGATACGGACCTGATCGTCGCGGGAACCCACTCCAGAACGGGATTGGAGAGGCTGGTGCTCGGCTCGGTCGCGGAGCAGTTGATTCGCAAGGCATCCTGCCCGGTGCTTACCGTGGGGCCGCACGCCAGGCAGCCGGGCGATGGGCCTCTGGTCTTCCGCACCATGGTCTATGCCACGGACTTTTCGCCCAAGGCGGCCAAGGCCGCGGTCTTCGCCCTCTCGTTTGCGCAGGACAGCGGCGCGCACCTGTACTTCTGCTATGTGGCCGGGGCCAAGGCCGCGCCGGAGGAGAGGAAGCAGCTCGATTCCCGTTTCAAGGCCGCGCTGAAGCGGATGATTCCCGAGTCCTCCTACGAGTGGTGCAGCCCGCAGACGGTGGTGGAGCACGGCGAGGCCAGCAAAGCCATTCTGGAACTGGCCGGCCGGGTAAAGGCGGACCTGATTGTGCTGGGCGCGCGCAATGCGTCGTTCTGGCTGACCCACGTGGAACATGGCCTGACGCCCGACCTGCTGGCCGAGGCCACCTGCCCAGTGATGACGGTGTGCTAAAATCACGTGACGGCACAGTTGTATCTCGCCTTCACAGACGATGTGATCGAGGGGCCCAAGCTCAGTCGCATCCTAATCGCCACGGTCGCATCCCCCCGTCTGTGTCATGACGGGGAGGCCAGACTCAACATGCCTCTCTCGCCCATAATCCGCCCGGCACGCCATTGCGTAAACTGCGATCTTCGCTCCATGCGAATGTTCTGCAGCCTGGACGACGAGGCGCTCGCGGACTTCGATCTGATCGGCGTGAGCACGACGCTTCCGCGCGGTGCAACGCTGTTTCTGGAAAATGCTCCGAGCCAGGCAGTCTATGTCGTCTGCACCGGCCAGGTGAAGCTGTCGTGCACCTCCAAGGACGGCAGGACGCTGATCCTGAAGATTGCCATGCCGGGCGACATTCTGGGACTGGGCGCGGTGATCTCCGGCTCCAAGTACGAGGTGACAGCCGAGACGGTGCAGCCGTCGGAGATCAAGAGCATCCGGCGGGACGAGTTCCTTGCCTTCCTGAAGAAGCATGGCGATGCCAGCCTGCATGCGGCGAAGGCCCTCAGCGAGGAGTACAAGGCGGCGTTCTACGATGCGCGGCGGCTGGCGCTCTCGGGATCAACGGCCGGCCGACTGGCGGCGGTGCTGCTGGACTGGGGCAGGGCGGAGTCCTGCGGCAAAACCGAGATGCGCTTCACCATGGCGCTGACCCACGAGGAGCTGGCCAACCTGGTGGGCTGTTCGCGCGAGACCATGACCCGCATGCTGGGCCGCTTCAAGCGCGAGAAGCTGATCCAGATCCACGGCGTTTCCATCCTGATTCTCTCCCCGGAGAAGCTGGAACGGATCTCGGTCTAAGCCGGCTGCGGCGTGGTTATCGAACTCATTTTTTTCAACTTCTGAGTTCTTCGCCCCATTCGAGAGCCGTGACCCATATCACAGCTTTCAGCCCTGAGACCTCTTAAGATTTGCTTTTGAGGAGGTGGCGGATGGTCAATCATTGCGTTAATCCCATCTGCCATAGTGCGTTCAAACTCCTCGACAGCTCCATCCCGGAGCCCTCCCATTCCAGTTTGAGGCTGCATAGTTTCTAGCGGCCAGCTTGATACGCCGCCGCTTGTCAGAAAAGAGATGCCTCCGATGCCAACACCCGCGAACGATACGATGCCGTCCTTCGACAGACTGCTTGTCGCAACCGATTTTTCGGCTGCGTCCCAGGCGGCCTGCCGCACGGCCATCGATACCTGCCTCGCGCTGCGGGCAAGTCTTGTGGTTCTGCATGTCTTCCGTCCGCCGGAGGCTGGCGATCAGGCTCCCGACGACCAGGCGCCGGACTCGAAGGCCCTCTACGACAGGTGCCAGGCCTCGCTCCAGGAGCTGCGCAGCCAGGCCGTGCAGGCGGGTGTGCAGTGCGAGGCCATTCTGGGCAGCGGAAACCCAACCGCGACCATCCTGCAGACCATCTCCGCAAAGAAGATCGATCTTGCCATTATGGGGACCAGCGCGCTGCACGGCCTGGAACGCATCGTCTTCGACTCGACGACCGAGGCGGTGCTGCGCAAGGCCCCCTGCCCGGTGCTGACCGTGGGGCCCCATGCCATGAGCAGCGAGAAGGCGCTGCAGTCGGTTGGGCCGGTCATCTTCGCCACCGACTTTCACTTCACCACCATTCACGCCATGCGCTTTGCCGCATGCTTCTCGCAGTTGACCGCATCGCCGCTGCATTGCCTTCATGTGATGCCGCGGACGCTGGAGGCCTGCACCCAGTGCCAGGATGTGCCGTCGATCATGTCCGAGGCGCTGCAGCAGCTTGCCAACGAGAGTGGCTTGGTCGTCGGGGCGCCCATCTGCTCCACCACCTACGGCTGCGAGGTATCCTGCGGGGTGGTGGACTACGCCCGGGAGCAGAAGGCCAAGCTGATCGTCCTGGGCGTGCGCAAGGCCTCGCTGGAGGCATCCGAGACGCACCTGCATATCGCCTACCGGATCATCACCGAGGCCCCCTGCCCGGTGCTCACCATGGCCTTCGCATCGCAACCGGATGTGGCGATTGAGACAGTCCGGCGCAAGGCCCCTGCGATGGCCTGAAACAGCCTGGGGTGTGGAAGATGGGTGCGGACCAGAGACAAGCCACTGACTCTATAAGGACCGGGCCTCTGATCGTAGACAGGGGCGGACCGGCTTTGCAGTCGTTGTGCCTCTTCTACGGTTCATGTCGCGGGAGTAATATCGCACGAGGCGGGTGCAATTTCTCCGCAATTCAACCCCGGACGCGAAGAGGCTTATGACGCTTGCAACGGCACCACCCGCTGGGGCCAGTCTCCCCGCCGCAAGATCGGCATCACCTGTTACCCCACCTATGGCGGATCGGGCGTGGTTGCCACAGAGCTAGGCATCGAGCTGGCGGCGCGCGGCCACGAGATCCACTTCATCACCTCGTCGCTGCCTTTCCGGCTCAGCGGCCGCGAGGCCAACATCCACTTCCACGAGGTGGATGTCTACCACTACCCGCTCTTCGAGCATCCGCCCTACGACCTGGCGCTGGCCACGCGCATGGCCGAGGTCGCGGAGTTCTACTCGCTCGACCTGCTGCACGTCCACTACGCCATTCCGCACTCCATCTCCGCGCTGCTGGCGCGCCAGATGATCGAGACGCAACAGGAGGCCGCGCGCCGCCGTTATCTGCCCATCATCACCACGCTGCACGGGACCGACATTACGCTGGTCGGCCTGGACCGCTCCTATCTGCCGATCACGCAGTTTGGCATTGAGCAGTCCGATGGCGTCACCGCCATCTCCAGCTACCTGCGCGACCGCACCCGCGAGGCCTTCAACATCCAGGGCGAGATCGAGGTGATCCGCAACTTCGTCAACTGCGATGTCTACGTGCGCGACCCGGCGAAGGTTTCTGTGATGCGCCCGCGATTCGCCGCGCCGGTGAGCGGAGACATAGCAGCCGAAAAGCTGCTCGTCCACCTCTCCAACTTCCGCCCGGTCAAGCGCATTCTGGATGTGGTCGAGGTCTTCGCCCGCGTCGCGGCTGCGCTGCCCGCGCGCCTGATGATGATCGGCGACGGCCCCGACCGCTCTGCCGCAGAACACCTCGCCGTGCGCCTCGGCGTCGCCGGCCGCATCCACTTCCTGGGCAAGCAGGACAACGTGAACGAGCTGTTGCCGCTGGCCGACCTGATGCTGATGCCCTCGGAGATGGAGTCCTTCGGGCTGGCCGCGCTGGAGGCGATGGCCTGCGGCGTTCCCAGCATTGCCACGCGCGTTGGCGGCGTGGCGGAGCTCATTGACGACGGGGTCACAGGCCTGCTCTTTCCGGTTGGCGATACAGAGGCAATGGCGGCCGCCGCGATCGCCCTGCTGGGCGACCAGGCGCGGCTGGATGCCATCTCTGCCGCCGCCCGCAGGACCGCCAGCGACCGTTTCTGCTCCACCCGCATCATCCCCCTCTATGAGGCCTTTTACGAGCGCGTCATCGCGCGCGGCCAGGCGGCAAAGTCGTGAGCAGGAGGGAAGAAGCCGTGAGCGGGCAATCAGCCGAGCCGGTCCGCCTCACTCTCGCCGGCAGGCGCATCCTGGTCACCCGCGCGCCAGGTCAGGCCTCGCAACTCGCCGAGCAACTGCGTGCGCTGGGCGCGACTCCGATTCTGATTCCCACCATCGAGATC
>JBEKWE010000124.1:0-7220 GCA_049513335.1 Acidobacteriaceae bacterium
TACACCGGCTCGCCCGCCCTCCCGCCGCAGAGCACCACCGTGACCTATGTGATCAATTAGGGAACCTCGACAACGCGGATGCCGCGCCGGATTCAGCGAACCGTCATTGCATTCGCCACTTGCCGCAACGCCGCCGGCCACTCCAGCGGAGAGTCGGCCAGCGCATCCGGCGCCGCCGTTGCAAGGCTCTGCGGAGCCAGCCCGTAGCTGCATCCGATGGAGCGCGCGCCGCAGTTGCGCGCCGTCTGGATGTCCACGTCCGAGTCGCCGATCATCACCGTCTGGGCGGGCAGAATCGGCGGTGCAGCAGGCGCCAGCACCGATGCCTCGGCCATCAGCGCCAGCAGCCCCGCGGGGTCCGGCTTCTTGGCAGGCAGGCTGTTGCCGCCGTAGTTCTGGAAGAAGAAGCGGTCCAGCCCGAAGTGCGCGCAGATGGCGCGCGACGGCCCCACGGGCTTATTGGTCAGCACCGCCATGGCGATCCCGGGATGGGCGGCGCGGACCGCCGTCAGCGCCTCCTCCACCCCGGCGTACACAAAGGTGAAGTCCAGCTTGTGCGCGCTGTAGTAGTCGAGGAAGTACGCCAGCGCCCGGTTCACATACGCTTCATCGTGAACGTCGCCCTCGGGATCGCCCAGCGCGCGGCGCACCAGCAGGGTCGCGCCGTCGCCGATGTAGCCGCCAATCACCGCCAGCGGCAGCTCTGGCCTGCCCAGATGCGCCAGCATTGCGTTGATCGAGTTCGCCAGGTCCACATGCGAGTCGATCAGCGTGCCATCCAGATCAAAGACCAGAAGCCGTGGAACCATGCCTTTATTCTACCGGCTCCTCGAACCTTGAACCTCGAACCTATTTCCCCATCCCCAGCGCCTTCAGAATCACAGGGTCGAAGACGATCCCCGCGCTCGTCTTGCTTGCCAGGCCGAAGTTGCCGTCGTAGTCCCACATTGCCCAGCCGATCTGCCGCGATTCCAGCGCCGTCCGCGTGTCGTTGATCCACGCCGCGCGCATCGCCGGGTCGGAGTGGTCCTTGAACGCGCCGAACTCGCCGCAGTAGAGCGGCACATTGCGCTCCGCGGCCCACTTCGCAATCGCGTCCACCTCCGTCCGCACCCGCGCCGGGCCCCACTGGTCTTCGCCGTACCGTTCCAGCTCCAATTGCACCCGCTCGTCCGGCTCCTGGCTCAGCACCGGCAGGATGTTCTGCGGCGTCGAAGGGTAGGGAATGCCGTGCGTAAACGCCCACGAGGTGGTCGACCAGGTCGCGCCCTGGTGGGTGAACCACATCGGGTCGTAGTCGTGGAAGGTGTAGATCACGTTCTCGTCGCGCACCGGCTCCATGGCCAGCAGCCCATCCTGGTGGCCCCACGCCGCCGCCGTCGCAATGATGGTGTGCCGCGGCGCGACGCGCCGGACCATTGCCACCGCGCGGTCCTGAATCCCCTCCCAGCGGTACAGGTCGTCCATCGAGGGCTCGTTCAGAATCTCGAAGAAGACACGGTCGGGATCGCTCTTCGCATAGTGCGCAGCAAAGTTCAGCCAGAACGAGTACAGGTTCGACGCGCCGTCATCGCCGTGCGTCAGCGCCGCCTTCCAGTCCTCCTCCGCGTGGATGTCCAGGATCACGTTCAGCCCCGCGTCCAGCAGTTGCCCCACCGTCTTGTCCAGTGACGCCATCGGCCCATCGCGCAGTGTCCCCGTCTTCGGGCTGGCGATCAGCAGCGCCGGGTTGATGCTCAGCCGCACATGGTCGAATCCCGCCGCCTTCAGCGCGCGCATGTCGGCCGTCGACATATACGCATCCAGCCGCGCCTGCGAGATGTCGCGCGTCTGTGCATAGAAACTGCTCAGGTTCACGCCGCGCTTCAGGTGCTCCGCCCGCTGGAACGCCAGGCCCTTGGCCTGCTGCGCCTGCGCGCCGCAAGCCATCCCAACAAAAAACACTGCCGCAACCATCCACTTCGTCCGACTCTTCATTGGTTCTCCTTCATTCGTCGCAAATTGCACCAGCAAAGATTCAGCACATCCACATTACTCCTCGAAGCTGCGGTTCCAGCGCTGAATCACGCGCGTCTCGCGCTCCCAACCCAGCACGCTTACGCTTCCCGTGTCCAGCGCGAAGAGGCTGCCGTCGCGCGGCGCCAGGCCAATCCAGCGCGCCGCAAGAATCCGCAGAATGTGCGCGTGGGCAAACAGCGCAACCCGCGCCACCTCTTTCGTCTCCGGCCCGGCCGCGGCCAGCGCGCGGGCGATCACGCCATCGGCGCGCGCGCCCACCTGCTCCACACTCTCGCCCCCGATGATGGGGTCCTTCCACACCGACCAGCCGGGAATCTCCGCCTGGATCTCCTGCGACGTGCGCCCCTCATAGACGCCGTAGTCCCACTCGCGCAGTCCCTCGTCCACCAGTGCGACACTGCCGAATCCGGCGATCTCGCAGGTCTCCTGCGCGCGCCTCATCGGGCTGCGCAGCACGGCCGCGAACTTTGTCCCAACCAGGTACTTGCCCAACTCCGCCGCGCGCTCCCGGCCATGGGCGGTCAGCGGAAGGTCGGTCCGGCCCGTGTGCCTGCCCTCCGCGCTCCACTTCGTCTCACCATGCCGCACCAGCCAAAGCTCCGTCACGCCGCCCCCTTCGTGCTGTTCCTCCGAATACCTTATCCTATAGAGATGGACTTCCAGCTCGCCACCACCTATACGCCCCAGGGCGACCAGCCGCGCGCCATCGACGAGCTGGTGGCAGGCCTCGCTGCGGGCGAGAAGGACCAGGTCCTGCTGGGCGTCACCGGCTCCGGCAAGACCTTCACCATGGCCAAGATCATCGCCGAGGTGCAGCGCCCCGCCCTCATCCTGGCGCACAACAAGACCCTGGCCGCCCAGCTCTACCACGAGTTCAAACAATTTTTTCCGAAGAATGCAGTCGAATACTTTGTTTCTTACTATGACTACTACCAGCCGGAGGCTTATATTCCCGCCGGCGATCTATACATAGGAAAAGAATCCACCGTAAATGAAGAATTGGATAAATTACGCCTCTCCGCCACGCGCTCGCTCTTCGAGCGGCGCGACGCGATCATCGTCTCCTCGGTAAGTTGCATCTACGGACTGGGCTCGCCGGAGGCCTACTACGGAATGCTTCTGCTGCTGGAACGCGGACAGAAGATCAGGCGCGAAGATATTACCCGGAAATTGGTAGAGATTCTCTACGACCGCAACGACATTGACTTCCGCCGCGGAACCTTCCGCGTCCGCGGAGACATTATCGAGGTCTACCCAACCTACGACGAAAACGCCTACCGCATTGAGTTGTTCGGCGACGAGATCGATTCGCTCTCGCAGATCGACCCGCTCTTCGGGACCGTGCGGCAAAAATATTCGCGACTTCCGATCTATCCAAAGTCGCATTATGTAGTTCAACCGGAACGCAAGCGCGCCGCCACGGATTCCATTCTTGCCGAACTGGGAATCTGGGAGAAGGAGTTGGAACAGCAAGGCCGTTTAGTGGAATCGCAAAGAATCCATCAGCGCACTAGATACGACCTGGAGATGATTAAATCCGTTGGCTACTGCCACGGAATCGAGAACTACTCCCGCCACTTCTCCGGCCGGCAGCCAGGCGAGCCTCCACCGACTCTGATCGACTACTTTCCGCGCGACTTTCTGCTGTTCATCGATGAGTCGCACGTCACCATTCCCCAGCTTCACGGCATGTGGCACGGCGACCGCTCGCGCAAGCAGAACCTGGTGGATTACGGCTTCCGCCTTCCCTCCGCAATGGACAATCGCCCACTGAAGTTCGAGGAGTTTGAGGGCCGCACCGGGCAGATTATCTACGTCTCCGCCACGCCCGGCCCCTACGAACTCACCAAATCATCCGGCGTTGTGGTGGAGCAGATCATTCGTCCTACGGGACTTGTTGATCCGCAGGTCGAAGTCCGACCCGTCAAAGGGCAGATCGACGATTTATTGGCGGAGATTCGCTCGCGCGCGCAAATCAACCAACGCGTTCTGGTGACTACACTGACGAAACGAATGGCCGAGGACCTGGCGAACTACTACACTGAAGTAGGCGTGCGCTGCCGCTACATGCACTCCGAGATAGAGACCCTGGAGCGAATAAAACTACTGCGCGATCTGCGCAAGGGGGAGTACGACGTATTAATCGGGATCAACTTACTCCGCGAAGGCCTTGACCTTCCCGAGGTCTCGCTGGTTGCCATTCTCGATGCCGACAAGGAGGGCTTCCTGCGCTCGCAAGGATCGCTCATCCAGACCATCGGCCGCGCCGCACGGCATGTTGAGGGCCGCGCCATCCTCTACGCCGACAAGATGACCGAGTCCATGCGGCGGGCCATCGACGAGACCGACCGGCGGCGCGAGAAGCAGCTCACCTTCAACGAGGAAAACGGCATTACGCCGCAGTCCATCGTTCGTCCGCTGGAGATGGGCCTGGCGGGAATCATGAAGGCCGACTACATTGACCTGACCGACGAGGCTGAAGGCGTCCCCGAATTCGCCACGCAGGCTGAACTCGAAAGCTACATCGAGAAGCTCGAATCCGATATGCGCGAGGCTGCCAAGAAATTCGAGTTCGAGAAAGCCGTTAAGCTGCGCGACACCGTCAAGGACCTGCGCAGCAAAGAATTCCTGTTCAGTTGACTCGCTCTTCTTATTCTTGGCCTTATGCCATTCTCTCAACGACTCGCAACACAACTTTCCGCTCAAATATGCGTCTACTCCAATGCATGCGGCATGCAGCCGCAGAGAACAAAGACGGGCCATCGAGGCCATTAAGAGGAAACCATGAACGCTTTGGCAAGAACATTCTCAACCGCTCTGATTTGCAGCCTGGCTACGCTGGCCTTCGCGCAGGCGCCCATTGTGCGCCAGGCGCCCTCGCCTGCTGACCAGCAGCCGCAGTATTCCGCGCCTCCAGCCGAGCAGCAGGGCCAGCCGCAGTATCCGCAGCCTGCCGCGCAGCCGTATGACCAGCAGGCGCAGCAGCCGCCCGCTCCCCTGCCTCCCGCGCAGCTCGACCGGCTGGTGAACCGCATCGCGCTTTATCCCGATCCGCTGCTGGCGCAGACCCTGACCGCGGCCACCTACTGGGACGAGATCCCCGATGCGGCCGCGTGGGCCGACCAGCACAGCTATCTCCACGGCGACGCTCTGAACGCAGCGATGCAGGCCGACAACCTGCCCTGGGACCCCAGCGTGCTTGCGCTTCTGCCATTTCCCGGCGTGTTGGACATGATGGCGCGCGACCCGGACTGGACCGGGCAGCTTGGCAACGCCGTCCTGGTGCAGGACGCCGATGTGATGGACGCGGTGCAGCGCCTGCGCCGCGAAGCACGCGGCTACGGCTATCTGGCCTCGAACTCCGATGTCGATGTCATCGACGACGGCGGCTATGTTGAGATCGAGCCCTTCAATCCCTATCTCTACTACGTGCCGGTGTACGATCCGCTGATCGTCTTCGGGCCGCCGCGTCCCGGGCTGTTCATCGGAGGCGTGATCCGTTTCGGTCCCGCGGTGACCCTGGGCGTCTCGTTCGGACGCTTCGGATGGTTTGGCGCAGGCTTCGGCTGGGGTTCGCACGCGCTGCTGATCGATCACCGGCCCTGGGTGCGCACCTACGCAAACCGCGGCGTCTACGTTCACCCGTTCGCTCACCCGTACGTGCGTCCGGCTGCGCCGCGCGTGGAAAGTCACGCACGTCCGGCTGCGCCACGCGCGGAAAGTCACGGGAGCCTAGCTAACAGCAACAGCCGGAGCAGACGATAGCTGCTTCCGCTGAAGGAAAATCGGCGACTCTTAGCGGGGCACTGGTGCGCGTGGTGTGTTGTCTGGCGTATGCTTCAGCCAACACATTCCACGGGCCAGCTTGTGGGGCCATGAAAAGCTGCCCGCCCGCCTGGAGTCCAAGATGAGCGACTTTGTTTTGAACGTCAATGGCGCAAAGATGCGCGTCAGCGCGCCCGGCGACGAGACACTGCTCTCGGTGTTGCGCAACCGCCTGGACCTGACCGGAACCAAGTATGGATGCGGCGAGGGCGAGTGCGGCGCATGCACCGTGCTGATGGACGGGCAGGCCGTTCACTCGTGCCAGATACTGGTTGCGGATGCAGCGGGCAGCAAGATCACAACCGTCGAAGGACTGGAACAAAGTGGCAAGCTGACTGCCGTGCAACAGGCCTTTCTCGATGCGGGGGCCATGCAGTGCGGCTACTGCACCTCGGGAATGGTGATGCGCGCCACCGCTCTGCTGCATGAGCTGCCCAGTCCCAGCGAAGCGCAGATCCGAAGCCGCATGAATGGCAACATCTGCCGCTGCGGCACCTATCCTCGCATCATTGAAGCGGTGCGGCAAGCTGCGCACTCCACGGCGAAGGGAGGCGCGCGATGAAGACTCTTCCCATCGAAGCCGTTGAACTCGCGCCGCCCGATTCCATCAACCCGCTGCACTGCTTTCAGCTCGACCGGCGCAACTTTCTCAAGCTCTTCGGCGGAGGGCTGCTGGTGTGCCTCACCGGCGAGCAGACATTGGCGCAGGAGGCGGGACGCGGATTCGGCGGCCGCCAGCAGGTGCCAGCGGATGTCTCCGCGTGGATCCACATCGACGCCGACGGCAAGGTCTCTGTCTTTACCGGCAAGGCCGAGATCGGGCAGAACATCCGCACATCGCTGGCGCAGCAGGTGGCTGAAGAGTTGATGCTGCCGTTCGACGCGATCACCATGGTGATGGGCGACACCGACCTCGTCCCCTACGACGCAGGAACCTTCGGCAGCCAGACCACGCCGCAGATGGGCCCGCGTCTGCGCTCGATGGCCGCCGCGGCGCGCCAGGCGCTGATCGAGTTGGCTGCCAAGCAGTGGAGCGTGGATGCAGCAACGCTCACCGTTGCAGAGGGCAGGGT
Organism: Acidobacteriaceae bacterium; assembly: GCA_049513335.1. GTDB lineage: Bacteria > Acidobacteriota > Terriglobia > Terriglobales > Acidobacteriaceae > Edaphobacter. The sequence goes on from JBEKWE010000124.1 coordinate 6,918, forward strand.
AAGCAATCCGGCAAACAAACAATCGCTCAGCTATGGGCAACTGACGCGCGGCGAAAAGCTGGTCGCCACGGTATCCAGCACTGCGCCGCTGATTCCAGCGAATGCGTGGAAGGTGGCCGGCACGCCCGTCCCCAAGGCCAACGGACGGGAGTTTGTAACCGGAAAGCATAAGTATCCGTCCGACATCTCACTCCCGGGCATGATGTTCGGAAAAGTGCTTCGCGCCACCGGCTTCAATGCAACGCTGGATTCGCTGGACACAGCGGCGGCGGAAAAGATGTCTGGGGTAAAGCTGGTGCGCGA
>JBEKWE010000125.1:0-7218 GCA_049513335.1 Acidobacteriaceae bacterium
GGCGCTAGAAACCGAGTGGGTGATTGGACAGGTGTGTGCTGGGAATCGGGGGAACCAAAATGGGCTTCCGTGATAGCTCGAAATTAAGGCGTTAAAGCGTATCCCCATGTCCTGTGGATTCCGGGCACAATGCAGCAGGCGCGTCACATGTCTTTGCGATCCGCCTTATCCACATGCGCGTCCGGCACCGGGAACGAACGGTAAACCGAGAAGTCCTCGGCGTTCCGCAACACAATCGCGGGGACGCCAGACGCTTTCTGCATCTTGACGTGTGCCATGTCGATCCCCTTCACCGTATCCAGCACAAATGCCGGCCGCCGGTCTTCCTTCATGTAACCGACCTCCACATTGTTGAGTTCGATTCCCGTGGCGTGGCGAATAAAGAAGCCATAAGCCGGCAGCATGCCGAACATCGAGGGCTCGGGATACTCTTTTTCCCGCTCTGGCGTCGAGTAGGGCTCACGCGGTGGCACGCCGCCGGAGCCTCTGAAGAAAAATGTATTCACCAGATCCGCCGGCTGCTTCGCGACCTGATCCAGCGTCAGGCCGCCGCGGTAGAGGATGCGGATATCGCTCAGCTTCACGTCTTCCACGTCGTGCCCGGGAATGCCGCTGATGATCGAACCGTACCGCGGATCGGCATCGTACACCACCACGTTGCTGATGTTCACCCGCCGCACCGACCCTACCGCGGTTCCTTCCGGAGCGCGCATCCGGCTGCCCAGCGAGATTCCCCCGCGGCTGTTCACTCCGCGCACATGCGTTCCGCCGATGCCCACCACCGCGGTCTCGATGGTGGTGCGCGCCACTCGTTCCGCCGTCAGCGCCGCCTTGTTGATTGCCTCCGCCGCCGGGTCAAGCTCGGCGATCAGTCCCTTGCGCATGCCACGCGCGGGCTCGATGCCGTGGCCGCGATAGCGCAGCACGCCGTCCTGCAGCTCCGCCACCAGCACGCAGATCTTGCTACTGCCCGCGTCCAGCACAGTGATCAGATTCTCCTGCCGGGGATTCATCGTGCATCCCCCTGCAGGGCGGAGGCGGAAGCAACCGGCTTTCCCGGTGTCCGTTTTGCGGCGAGTGGGAGTTTCGACTTCGCGGGAGCGTGACTCATTGGAGCGGCCGCAGCCTTCTGCGCCCCTGGCTTCGCCTTGACTGCGCCGACGGATTCGCCGGTCGCAGTTGCCGGGGCCGCAGCACCTGCCGCAGCACTGGTCGCCGCCGCATCCACTGCCGCAGCCGCCGTGCCGGGCTGCATCTGCAGCACCACCTGCCGCTCGTAGCGCAGGTCCACCGAGGCCAGCCGGGGATACTGCGCCCTCCACTCCGCCAGGTGCTGCTCATACTCGCGATAGCGCTCCTGGAACCTGCCATCGCCGAAGTGAACCAGAACGTCCGCGCCGCCGGATGCAGCATTCGCGCCGCCAGACGCCGTGTCTGCGCCGCCGGGCGCAGCATCGGGGATGATCGCCTTCACGTCCTCCGGGTCTGTGAGGTCCACCTCGCTCAGCCTGTGTGAGACGTTCTCGCCCGAAGCGTCGAGCGCCTTCACAAAACCCATGTAAATCTTCATCCGCGCCGCGCGCGTGGAGAGCGGGTCCTCGGCCGAGATTCCGGTCAGCACGGGAAACGAGTAGTGCGGGGCTGTGCTCGCAATCGCCGCCACGCCCGGTTGGCCGCTTGCCTCCTGCGGATTCGCTCCGGACAGCTCCGGCTCGGGCAGATTGAGCAGCACGCCGTTGCCGTCCACCAGCCCGATCTCCGAGCCCTGGCGAACAAAGGCCACCGGCGTCCGCTCCACAATGGCCACGCACACCCGGTTGGGCAGCAGGCGCATCACGGTGGCGTGCTCCACCCAGGGCAGCCTCTCCAGCTCGGCGCGGCGCTGGGCCAAAGGAATGTTAAAGATGTTGTGCTCCACGTCCTCGCCGAAGACGCTGAGCAGTTGCGCGCGGCTTAGGCGGCTGTTGCCCACTATCTGGATCGACTGCGAACTGGAGACAAGGAAGTGCTCATCGTGCAGCAGAAAGCTGCGCACTGCCAGCACAGCCGCAAGCCCCGCCCCGGCCAGGAGCATAAGCCCGCAGCCCATGGCGATCCGGCCCCATAGCGACTTCGGCACCAGCCCGCCGTGGAAGCTGAAGCGAACTCGCGGCCGCCGTGGCTGTCGTTCGTACTCGCCGTCCGGGACGTAGTCCTCTGCATCGGCGGTGTAGTTGTTGGCATAGGAGGAGTCGCGTCGCAAAGGCATCTCGGTCACTGCAGCGGAACGCCTTCCCGCGAACCTTACCTCCGTAGAGGCACGATCCTGCTCCGGCACATCGAGCACCGCCGTGTCGCCCCTCGAAAACAGATTGCCTGATCGCAAACCCCGAGCCAGGGTCGCGAGGAATCGCCAGATCCCATCATACCGCTCGCCCGCGTCCCCACCCTCACATTAATCTCACCCGCGTACCCACTCAGCAACCCGCCCACAAACGAAGACCCTCAACCCTCAGGGCGGCCCGATTTAACCAACAACCAGCTTACAGCGTAGCCAGCAGCAACGCGCCGGCCTGCGAGACGCTCCCCGCGCCCAGCGTGAGGATCACATCACCCTCGCTGGCCGCCTGCGCCAGCGCGGCCACGCCTGCGGTCATCGACTCGGCGTAGTGCACGCCGCCGGGGACCGTTCCCGTCCGCCGGATGGCTTCGACCAGACCGCGCGCATCGACGCCCGGAATCGGCTGCTCGCTGGCGGCGTAGATGTCCAGAACCTGCAAACTGTCGGCATCCGCGAAGGCCCGCGCAAACTCCGGCTCCAGGTCGCGGGTGCGGGTGTAACGGTGCGGCTGGAAGAGTACATGCACGCGCGCGTAACCCGCTTCGCGTGCAGCGCGGAGTGTTGCCAGAATCTCCGTTGGGTGGTGGCCGTAGTCGTCCACCACCGTCACGCCGCGCACCGTTCCCTTGATCTGGAAGCGCCGGTCGACGCCTCTAAAACTCGCCAGCCCCGCGGCAATCCCGTCCAGCGAGACGCCAAGCTGAACCCCAATCGCAATTGCCGCTGTGGCATTCAGCACATTGTGCCGCCCGGGAACGTGCAGCGTGAATGGCCCCAGCACCTGCCCGCGGCAGTTTACCTCGAACTGCCAGTGCCCGCAGTCGTTGGGTGGCCCAGAGCCCGCCCTGAGCTTGTCGAAGGGTCTCGATTCTGAGACCTGGGTTTCTGCCTGCTTCTCCAACAGTTGCAGGCGGAAGTCCGCTTCAGCCGATTCGCCGTAGGTGAAGACCCTCCGCCGCACGCGCTCCAGAACGCCGCGCAGCAGAGCATTGTCCACGCATGCCGTGGTCGCGCCATAGAACGGCACGCGGTCCATGAACTCGACGAAGGCGTCCTCCACATCCGCAATATCGCGATAGCAGTCCATGTGCTCGCGATCAAGATTCGTCACCACGGCCAGCACCGGCGAGAGCTTGAGGAACGACCGGTCGCTCTCGTCCGCTTCGGCCACCAGATACTGCGAACTGCCCAGCCGCGCGTTGGACCCCAGCGCATCCACGCGCCCGCCGACGACCACGGTGGGATCCAGATTTTCCTCGCCGCCGCCCGCGCCCAGCACCGCCGCGATCATTGAGGTCGTCGTCGTTTTGCCGTGCATTCCGGCCACGGCGATGCCGTATTTGAGCCGCATCAGCTCAGAGAGCATCTCCGCGCGCTGGATCACTGGAATCTTCCTCGCCCGCGCCTCCAGCACCTCGGGATTGCCCGCCGGCACCGCCGAGCTGGTGACCACCACGTCGCACTCCGCCGCGTTGGCCGCCGCGTGGCCCTGGTAGATCACCGCTCCCAGGCTGGCCAGCCGGTCCGTCACCGCCGACCGGCGCAGGTCGGAGCCCGATACCGCATAGCCCATGGTCAGCAGAATCTCCGCGATTCCGCTCATGCCGATGCCGCCGATGCCGATGAAGTGGATACGGTGCGACGGAGCGAACAGAAAATGACCAGGCAAGATCATGCGAAACACCCTCTCCTCGGTGCATTGGCTTCGCTCCTCCATCGCACCCGAACTTCACTCTACCAGCCTTTCGCCGGGCCGCAACCTGTTGCATCCAAGCCATCCGCCGCTCCAGTCATTGTTCTGACCCCGCGCCGGGCGAAGATCATCCCATTTCCCTCCTTCTCAGGGCCCCCCTCCGCCGGCCCTGGACGCCACGCTCCACTCTTTGTCCTGCACCGCAGGTTGGTTCTGCCCTGGAAGTCCCTCCCTGCCCAAAAAGTCCCCAGCCACCCGGCTTCATAGCCTCCCCTCCCCGTCCGCGCGCCTTCCATTCAACGCATTCCGCCGCGCAGATTTGCCGTGTGTGTTCGTCGTCACACCGCCTGGCTTGACTAGCTGCTATCATCTGCTAATGTCGGGAAATAGGCGTTCTAGGAGCGATTAGAACGCCAATCGCTGTAATCCAAAAATCAAGCATTGTTGAGAGGGAGGGACTGTGTCTGTTACTGCCTGGGTCTATTTTTTCCTTGCCGTGAGCGTGTTGTCGCTCATCGTGGCATTGTGGTTTACGCGTGAGGTCATTGGCTCGGACACCGGAACTCCTGCGATGCAGCAGATCGCTGCAGCAATCAAGGAGAGTGCCGAAGCCTTCCTGAAGCGCCGGTATAAGGCCGCGGCGGCCCTCCTGTGCCTGCTGCTTCCCGCATTCGCCCCAACACTCGCCTATGCTCAGACGGAACACGCCGGCGGGGGCGAAGCCAGCCTGACACTGCCGGACCTGACAACCGTGCATTTCGTGAACTTTTTCGGCCTGAACGGACACGCCCTTCTCTCGATCGGCCTGCTCTTCTGCGTCGGCGGCCTCTTGTTCGGCCTGGCGATCTATGTGCAGTTGAAGAGCCTGCCGGTCCATCGCACCATGCTCGAAATCTCCGAGCTGATCTATGAGACCTGCAAAACGTATCTGGTGACACAGGGCAAGTTCATTCTTACGCTCTGGGCCTTCATCGCGGTCATTATCTCGCTGTACTTCGGCGTTCTGGCCCCGGTGCAGGGTCATCCGATTGCGGTCACGTTGCCGATCATCCTGTTGTTTAGCCTCGTCGGCATCGCGGGCAGCTACGGGGTGGCGTGGTTCGGAATTCGCGTCAACACATTCGCCAACTCACGAACGGCATTCGCCGGTTTGCGCGGCAAACCGTATCCGGTCTTTGCCATCCCTCTGAAGGCCGGCATGAGCATCGGCATGTTGCTGATCTCGGTCGAACTGCTCATCATGCTCTTCATTCTTCTCTTCATCCCGCGCGATTATGCCGGCCCATGCTTCATCGGCTTCGCCATCGGCGAATCCCTCGGCGCCGCGGCACTGCGCATCGCCGGCGGAATCTTCACCAAGATCGCCGACATCGGCGCAGACCTCATGAAGATCGTCTTCAAGATCAAGGAAGACGATGCGCGCAACCCGGGCGTCATCGCAGACTGTACGGGCGACAACGCGGGCGATTCCGTCGGCCCCAGCGCCGACGGCTTCGAGACCTACGGCGTCACCGGCGTCGCCCTGATCACTTTCATCCTGCTGGCCGTCAAGGAACCCTCGACGCAGGCGCAGCTTCTGGTCTGGATCTTCGTCATGCGCGTGGCCATGCTACTCTCCAGCTCGGGCGCGTACTTTCTCAATGGCGCAATCGCCCGCGCGAAGTACGCGGACGCCGACGAGATGGACTTCGAGGCGCCGCTGACCTCGCTGGTATGGATTACCTCTGTCGTCTCCATCGTCCTGACTTACATCGTCTCGTACCTCATGATCCCCGCTCTCGGCGACGGAACGCTCTGGTGGAAGCTGGCTTCCATCATCTCCTGCGGGACCCTGGCGGGCGCGCTCATCCCCGAATTGGTCAAGGTCTTCACTTCAACCAAATCGACCCATGTGAAAGAAGTCGTAAAGTCAGCGCAGGAAGGCGGGGCCTCCCTGGGGATATTGTCAGGCTTCGTGGCCGGCAATTTTTCCGCCTACTGGCTGGGATTGTGCATGGTCGCGCTCATGGCAATGGGCTATTTCTTCAGTACGGGCGCGTCCATGGCGGACCAGATGCTCGCTCCTGCCGTCTTCGCCTTTGGCCTCGTCGCCTTCGGCTTCCTGGGCATGGGGCCGGTCACCATTGCCGTGGATTCCTACGGGCCCGTAACCGACAACGCGCAGTCCGTCTTCGAGTTGTCGCTGATCGAAGAGGTCCCCGGCATCGCAGCGGAGTTGAAGAAGGACTACAACTTTGATGTGAAGTTCGAACGCGCAAAGCACATGCTGGAAGCCAATGATGGGGCCGGCAATACATTCAAGGCCACGGCCAAGCCGGTGCTCATCGGCACTGCCGTCGTCGGCGCAACCACCATGACCTTCTCCATCATCTTGGCCGTGACCCACGGATTGGACCCCCTGTATGTGGGCAACCTCTCTCTGCTGCACGCGCCCTTCATGCTCGGGTTGATCTGCGGCGGTGCAATCATCTTCTGGTTCGCAGGCGCTTCCACGCAGGCGGTCTCCACCGGGGCCTACCGCGCGGTCGAGTTCATCAAGAGGAACATCCACCTGGAAGGCTCGGAGAAGGCGTCGGTCGGCGACAGCAAGAAGGTCGTCGAAATCTGCACAAAGTACGCGCAGAAGGGAATGTTCAACATCTTTCTCGCCGTCTTCTTCGCCACGCTTGCGTTCGCATTCATGGAGCCGTTCCTGTTTATCGGCTATCTCTTCTCCATTGCGATCTTCGGCCTGTACGAGGCCATCTTCATGGCCAATGCCGGCGCCGCATGGGACAATGCCAAGAAGATCGTCGAAGTCGATATGAAACAGAAAGGCACGCCCCTGCACGACGCAACCGTGATCGGAGACACCGTCGGCGATCCGTTCAAAGACACCTCGTCGGTGGCAATGAACCCGATCATCAAGTTCACCACCTTGTTCGGATTGCTTGCCGTCGAGCTTGCCGTGACGCTCCATTCGAGCAATGCGCTGCTCACCCATGTACTGGCGGTCGTTTTCTTCCTGGTGTCGGCGTTCTTCGTGCACAGATCGTTCTACGGAATGAGGATCGACCCCAGGGAAAGCAACTGATCATCGCTGTCTCTCGACAACGAAGCGCCGCGACAGTCCGTCGCGGCGTTTCTCTTTTTGGTTGCAGACGAAGATGGATTGGAGACGACTATCGGAACAGGGCCTTTTTCGCAGTCTGTTTCAGGCGCGCCC
>JBEKWE010000126.1:0-9446 GCA_049513335.1 Acidobacteriaceae bacterium
GGGAGACACGGTGTGGATCGAGCCGGGCGAGGTGCACTGGCACGGCGCCGCGCCGGGACACACCATGGTCCATCTGGCCATGCAGGTGGCCGACACAGAAGGCGTAGATGTGAACTGGCTCGCCCATGTCAGCGACCAGGAGTATGCGACTGCCGCGCAGCCAAAGCTGCCGTCAGAGTAGCCGGAGGACAATCCGGGAGTTCTCACACGCCGATTTCGGTGCGGATGGCGTCGGCGATGGCGTTGGCGTGGAGGTGCATCTGCGCCTCGGATTCGGCCTCGATCATGACCCGCGCCAGCGCCTCGGTGCCGGAGTAGCGGATGACGACGCGGCCTGAGTCGGCCAGCGCGGCCTCGGCGGCGACGATGGCTGCGGTGACCGTCGGGATCTGGTCCAGCGGGCGCTTCTCGCGCACGCGCACGTTGACGATGACCTGGGGGAAGGTCTTGAGGTCGGCAGTGAGTTGGGCCAGCGACTTGCCCGCGCGATGGAGGATGTCCAGCAGCAGCAGCGCGGTCAGAAGGCCGTCGCCGGTGGTGGAGCGACCGGTGAAAAGGATGTGGCCGGACTGTTCGCCGCCCAGCGCCGCTCCGGTGGCCAGCATCTCTTCCAGGACGTACTTGTCGCCGACGGGCGCGCGCAGCATTTTGATCCCCGAGCGGCGGAGCGCGGCCTCCAGGCCCATGTTGGACATGGTTGTCGCCACCACGGTGGAGTTGGTCAGCAGGCCGCGTGCGGCCAGGTCGCGGGCCGCAAGCAAGAGCACTGCGTCGCCGTTGACCACCTTGCCGTTTTCATCGGCGAAGAGCGCGCGGTCGGCGTCGCCGTCGAATGTAATTCCCATCGCCGCGTGATGTTGGATGACCTCGACAGCGACAGTGCCGGGATAGAGGGCGCCGCAGTTCTCATTGATGTTGCGGCCGTTGGGCGAGGCGTGGGTGAGGATGACGGTACCGCCGAGTTCGGCGAAGAGCTGGGGCGCGATGGCGCAGGCTGCGCCGTTGGCGCAGTCGATGACGATGCGCTGTCCGTCGAGCGAGAGGCCGGGGACGGCACCGAACAGCGAACGAATGTACTCGGCGCGGTCGACCTCGTTTACGGCAAGACAGTTGTGAGTTGTGAGTTGTGAGTTGTGAGTTGGAGCGGCTAGGCGACGGAAGATTTCGGATTCGATGGCCAGTTCGGTTGCGTCGGGCAGCTTGTAGCCGTCGGGGCCGAAGAGCTTGATGCCGTTGTCAATCCATGGATTGTGTGAGGCGGAGATGACGACGCCTGCGGAAAATGTGTGTGCGCGCGCGAGGAATGCGACGGCGGGCGTAGGGATGACTCCCGCGCTCTCCACCGTCGCGCCGCTGGCAACCAGGCCCGCGGTCAGCGCGGCGGCAATCCACTCCGAGGACTCGCGCGTGTCCTGTCCGATCAAGACGCGAGGCGAATCTCCCAAGTGGTGCGCCAGCGCGAGGCCGACGACGTGGATAGTGGTGGGATCGAGGGGGGACTGGCCGGCGACGCCGCGAATGCCGTCGGTGCCAAAGAGCTTCTTCATCAAATCTTTCTCCACATCTATTATCGGGCGTTTTGCACGATCTGGCGCATTGCTGGCGCACATTGCGTCTTTTGGGTCAAACCCGGCTTTTGAACTAAGTTGCAGGTTTAATCGCTTCAGCCAATCCGCGAACCGCGTTCAGCGCGTTTATCCGCCGGTGAGCCGGCGATACTCGAAGAACATGCGCACCCGCCAGCGCAGGATCATTCCGAAGGCCAGCACAAAAAAAAGCGCGGCTGTCTGCTTCACGTCCACAAACCTGTCGATGTAGCTGTGGGCAAGGATGCGAATGGCGGCCAGCGCGATCACAACCACGAAGAAGACGTTGGAACGCTGCATCATGATGACTTCGCCGTCGCGCACCAGGCGCGATGTGCGCAGCAGCGGATAGGCGAACACAACAGCCCCGAGCAGGAAGGCACAGACCGCCCATAGCAGCGGAAAGCGGAAGTCCCGCACCAAAAACATACAAAATCCCGACGCCATGCCAATGGGCGGGATGAGGATTTTTTTGGCCGTGACGGCGGTGCGGCCCTCCTGCACGCGCCAGACCAGGACCGCTGACGCACCCACAAGAGAAGCGAGCAGCGACAATTCGCGAAGTGGCAGGCGCTGCGACAATTCGCGAAGTGGCAACATGAGTTCTCTCGCAGGAAGCTGGATGCGGGGCCCGAAGGGAAGGTTGGAACTCTCTGTGTCCATTATGCCGGTTTGCTCAGCTCGGCGCTGGCACCGGCCTAGCTGTTATGCGGAGCCGGTAGACTTGACCTCGGCGGTGACGGAGCCGTGGGCCAGGCGTGCGCGGATGGTCTGGCCGGGATGGGCCTCTGTGGCGTTGCGCAGGAGCCGGTCGTCGGCTGTGTAAACCAGCGCATAGCCGCGATTGAGAACGGCCAGCGGCGAGAGCGCGTCGAGGCGGGCGCTCGCGCGGTCGAGATGCGTGGAGCGGGCGGCGATGGCACCGAGCGCGAGGCGGCTGAGGGACTGGCTGGCGGCTTCCAGGCGGCGGCGCGCGAGGGCGAGCCGGACGGCTGGGTTCTGCCGCTCGGTCCGCGCAGCGATGGCCGCGAGCCGGTTGGCGCGCGCGCGCAGGCTGCGGTTGGCGGCGGAGTCGAGGCGGTGGCGCAGGTCGTCCAGGCGCTGCGCGCGGCGGCCGATGAGGGCCTGCAGCCGGTCTTGCATCTGGGTGACCGAAAGCGCGGTGAAGCGCTGCCGCGCAAGCATGAGCTGATAGCGGATGGCGCGGCGGACGCGTGCGTCGAGAGCCTCGACGCGCTCCTCGATGCGGTGCTGGGCTGCGGTGATGAGTTCGGCTGCGGCCGAGGGCGTGGCGGCGCGCAGGTCGGCGACAAAGTCTGCGATGGTGAAGTCGGTCTCGTGGCCGATGGCGGAGACGACCGGCAGCGCGGAGGCCGCAATCGCGCGGGCGAGCGCCTCGTCGTTGAATCCGGCGAGGTCTTCCAGCGAGCCTCCGCCGCGCGCGATCAGGATGAGATCGACCTTGCCAAAGAGATTGCCGGGCGGACTCTTCTTGTGCGTGCTCTTTTTGCGCTGACCCGGATCGGGCCGGATTTGGTTGGGCTGGATTTGGTTGAACCAGCAAATTCCCTCGGCCACCGACGCGGCGCATCCAGCGCCTTGCACCGTCGCCGGATAGACCAACAGGTTCAGGCGCGCGTGGCGGCGGCGAATGATCTTGACGATGTCGTGGAGCACCGCGCCGCTGGTGGAGGTGATGACACCCACCGAGCGCGGGAAGGCAGGCAACGGCCGCTTGCGGGCGGCGTCGAAGAGTCCCTCGGTGAGCAGGCGCGCCTTGAGCTGTTCGTAGGCAAGCTGCAGTGCCCCCGCGCCGCGCGGTTCCAGCGTTTCGGCGATGAGCTGGAGTTGGCCGCGCGACTCGTAGACAGAGACGCGGCCGCGCACCAGAACGGCCAGGCCGTCCTGCGGGTGGAAGCGCAGCAGTTGCGCCTGGCGACGGAAGAGAACCACCGGAAGCTGCGCCTCACCATCTTTTAATGTGAAATAGACGTGGCCGGAGGGCGCGGCGCGGCAGTTCGAAATCTCGCCCTCGACCCAGAGATCGGCGTATGCGGCCTCGACGTGCTGGCGGAGGTCGTTGACCAGGTCGCGCACGCTCCACGGCGCGGAGGCGCTGCCGGGGCTGTCGGCGGGTGGCGTGGGCGCGGCAGCTTCGGATTTACGCGCGGTCTGGCGTGCGCGCTTGGGCGCGCTGGGTGCGAGCCACAGACCGGCCAGAGTTCCCTGCTTGTTATCGCCATCAGACTGCTTCGCCATACCGCATGAGTCTAGCATCGACGGATTTTGTCGGGGGGAAGGTTCGAGGGCGGCAGGAAACTCAGCGGTAGAGGCCGTGGCTCTGGATGTAGGCGGCGACGGCCAGCGGGAGCAGGCCGGGGCATGGGTCTCCGGCTTGCAGGCTTCGGCGGAGGCTGGTGGCGGAGACGTCCTCGTGGACTGTGGCGAGCAGATGGACGCGGGCGCGCTGGGCCTGGGTAAGGGCGAGCGGCGCGAGCCGAGCTTCGCTGAGGGGGAACTCGGGCCGGCTGACCACGATCCACTCGGCGAGTTCCAGCAGGCGGCCGGGAGAGCGCCAGCGGCGCAGGTCAAGGAAGCTGTCGGCCCCGGTAAGGACGAAGAGGGATGCGCCGGGCAGCTCGCGGGCAAGCGCGGCCAGCGAGTCGACGGTGTAGTTCGGGCTGCCGTCGCAGCGCGGGGCGTCGAGAGTGGAGACGGCGAAGCGGGGGTCAGCGGAGTTGCCGGTAGCTGGTTGGGGTGGTTCTGGATTGCAGGCGAGGCGGGCCATCTCGATGCGGTCGGCGTAGCTGGCGACGGTTGCTTCGGGTTTGAGGGGCTGGTTGCCGACTGGGGCGAAGAGGACGCGGTCCAGCGCGAAGGCATCGGCCGCGGCGCAGGCCAGGCGCAAGTGGCCGCGGTGAATGGGATCGAATGTTCCGCCGAAGAAGGCTACGCGCATTCTGTCATGCTAGAGCATTTTCATGCTGGACGCGTCGGGGATGGAATGGGGGAGATACCGATGAGCTGCGCGGAGAAATGTGGGCCGCTCGCCGCCGACACACCACCCCTTCAGGACAGTGTTCTGAAAGGGTGGGGCGATGCAGTCTTGCCGCGCCAAATTAGTGCAGGCGGAAGACGAGGCCGGTGCCAACCGTGATCAGGTAGTTGCTCTGGCCCGCGCCATGGCCGCCATTGTAGGAATAGTAGCCGGTAGGATAGTTGGCCAGGGAACCTGCGCTCGCTTCTATCACGCGCCAGTCGAACTTCTTGAACTTGCCATGAAGTGGGCGATCGGCGCCTATGCTGACCTGATAGATGAAGTCGTTGTTGTAGGTGGTCCGGAACGGGTTCCTGGTGTGGCCGACGCCGAAACCGCCCTGCAGGTAGGGAGTGGATTTCAGCAGGTATTTCTCCGTGAGGGGCTTCTTGGTGGCGAGGCGCAGGCTGAAGATGAAGTCCTCACGATCGAACTGAGAGCCGAAGTCTTTGAGGCGGAAGATGTCTCCGCGGGCGTCGACGCCCAGGACGATGGGGGATTTCTTGAGTACGCCGAGCCCGGGCACACGGGTGAAGTCGTAGTAAATGCCGAACGCGGGGCCGTAGAGCCAGGGACGATCAACGTTGCTGTGCGTTCCAGGAATCGCTAAGACCCCCTCTTGCGTGAACTGCTGTGCGTCGCCGGTGATGTAGACACCAGTTTGAGCGTAGGCAGCAGATGCGAGGGCGACGGAAAGGACGAGAGCTATGGATCGCAGTTTCATTGGTGTTCCTTTTGCGAGGAGTTATTAGCGCACCGATGAGCATATAGAAATGGAACGCTAATGTCAGCAAATTTTTATAGCGGCTGGATTTCTGGGCCGGGGGGGGGCCGACCGACCGGCCGGAGGGGCCCCTCGGAAGGCCGGTAGGGGGGAGGCTAGAAGCGGAAGACCAGGCCGGAACTGAAGCTGACCTGGTTGGATGCGGGCACGTAAAGGGGGCCACCGCCGCCCACGTCCGCGCTGCTGACCGTGGTCAGGGAGCCGTAGCCGATCTCGGCGACGCGCCAGTCGACGTGCTTCTGCAGGGTGTAGTCGACCCCGCCATACAGGACATAATCGAACTTGCTGATGTGCACGGTGCTGGTGGGGGCCTTGGTGGTGCCCAGCCCGAAGGAGGCTTGGGCGTAGGGCTTAAATGGGCGTTTGAAGGGCTTGGTGGAGACGCGCGCCCCCACCAGAAAGCTCCTGAGCAGGGCGTTGTTGGCGTGCAGGTCGGACTCGCGCACATCGAATCCGCCGCCGAGCTTGCCGGACTGAGAGTGCAGAAAGTCGTAGTAACCGCCATAGCTGTAGCCGTAAAAGACCTGCGAGGTGGAGTTCTGGCCGAGGAAGGCGTAGGAGCCGGCGTCGGCGTTGGAGTTGCTGACGCGGATGGCGACGGGGTTGAAATACAGGCCGACCTGGGCGTGGGCCGCAAGGGTCGCGAGGGCGAGAACGGCGACTGCGGCAATGCTGCGAAGCTTCATGGGGAATCCTCAAAAAATGGTGGCGCTGACGCCACTCCGCAAGCCGGCTTGGCCTGCAAAAGCAGCGCTCTACCAAGTCTATAGAAAGATCCGACCGGATGAGTGTTCCAGCCGGAAAAGCACTCGGTTCGGAGGCATCCGCCGGACTGAATCAGCCTCTCTGGAATCAGTGGAGGCGGAAGACCAGTCCGGTGCTGAACGTGTAGAGGCTATTGGTCTGGTTCACCCCGGAGCCGAACGAGTAGTCGACCAGCGAGCCCCGTCCCACCTCGATGACGCGCCAGTCCAGGTGGGGCAGCAGGGTATAGTCCAGCCCGCCGGCGATCCGGTACTCGAGATTGGTGGAGGATGCGTTGCTGGCTGTGCTTCCGAAGTGGGCCACGCCGGCAGACCCCTGAATATAGGGCCGGATCGGCAGAGCGGCAGTTTTTAGGGCAAGGCGCAGTCCGAAGAGCCCCGTATTGCTGGTGTAGCTTCCGTGGACAAACTCTCCCCGCAGGTCGGAGCCAAAGCGGATTGGGCCAAACTTGGCGAAATCGTCGTAGAGGCCGATGGTGGTCCCGTAGGGCCACGCGGTATCGGTGTTGTCGCTGCCCACCGGCGGCGAGCTGAGGACATCTGTCACATGCCTGCGATCGCCCGCAAAGGTGGCGTAGATGCCAATCTGGGCCTGCGAGGAACCGCATTGAATTGCCATGCCAGCCAGCACGGCCAGAATCGTCAGCCAGCGCAGTTTCATCGGGTCCTCGCCTCTCTGTAGAGATGACTGTTAAGTCAACGATACGCGCGCGGATCACCGGATTTCCCCGATTAAATCGCGACGAACAATCGCAATCAACCTGTGGAATGTGGGTTGCGGCGGCTCTATCGCGCTCTGCCGCGGGCGCGCGGGGCAGGCGGCGGGTAGGCGGGCTTGCGCTTGGCGGGGCGGGTAGGCGGGCTTGCGCTTGGCGGGCTTGCCTGGGACAGGGGTTGTCGATGTTGGTTCGCCGATGCCGATGGACGTGGGGCGGTGCGCGGCAACCATCTCCGCAATGGCGTACTTCAGCGGCTCGATGCCCTCGCCCGTCACCGAGGAGATGGCATAAAACGGCAGCTTGCGGCGCTTGGCATAGGCAGCCAGCTTCTTCAGTTTGGCCGGATTGGCCACGTCGATCTTGGCGGCAACCAGGACCGTCGGCTTGGCCGCCAGCGCGGGGTCGAAGGTGGCAAGCTCCGAGGTGATGACCTTGAAGTCGGCAACCGGGTCGGGGCGGTCCGTACCGGTCGCCGCAGTGCTTCCTCCGGCCGCGGCGTTGGAGTCGGAGACATCAACCAGGTGAACGATGACCGAGGTGCGCTCGATGTGTTTCAGGAACTGAATGCCGAGCCCCGCGCCCAGGTGCGCCCCTTCGATCAGGCCGGGCAGGTCGGCGACGGTGAAGGACTGGGTGTGGGGAAACTCGCCCACCTGCACCACGCCGAGGTTGGGCTGGAGCGTGGTGAAGGGGTAGTTGGCGATCTTGGGCCGCGCTGACGACAGCCGCGAGATCAGCGTGGACTTGCCCACGTTGGGATAGCCGACCAGCCCGGCGTCGGCCAGCAGTCGAAGTTCCAGGCGGTAGCTGCGCTCTTCGCCGGCGCGGCCCAGCTCGTGCTCGCGCGGGGCCTGGTGGGTGCTGGTGGCAAAGTGCTGGTTGCCGCGTCCGCCGCGTCCGCCGCGCGCCACCACGATGGTCTCGTTGGGCCGGGCGAAGTCGTGCACCAGCTCGCCGGTGGCGTCGTCGTAGAGCAGGGTCCCGACGGGAACGTTGAGCGTGAGATGTTCGCCCGCGGCGCCGGACATGTTCGATCCCAGCCCGTGGCCTCCGCGCTGTGCCTTGTGCTCCGGGTTGAAGCGGAAGTGCACCAGAGTGTTGTGGGAGAGCGAGGAGGAGATGAGAACATCGCCGCCGTGGCCGCCGTCGCCGCCCGAGGGCCCGCCCCGGGGAACGAACTTTTCGCGCCGGAAGGCCATGCAGCCGTTGCCGCCGTCCCCGGCCTTGACGCGAATTTTGGCTTCATCAATAAACATCTTCCAGCTCCCAGTGTAGCGGAAGCGGAAGAGGCCTGAATGCACGCGCGTACCGGGTGACGGGAGGGTTGCCTCAGGCGGTCAGCTTGCGATTGCGATCGACTGGATGCGGTCGAGCGCCATGATCGCGCTGGAGATGGCCTGCGCCGCCTTGCGGAAGCTGCTGCCCGGAGCCAGCGCCTGCCCTGCGGTTTCGTAGTCCCCATGGTTGATGGCGAAGGCGATCTGGGTCATCACGCGATGGAACTCCTCGTGCCGGGCGACCAGGTCGCGGTACTGCGGCGTATCGCGGACGTTCAATGTGTGTCGCGAAACAATCCATTTGCCGATGGAACACTCCTCCAGATGCTGGATGGCGCGGGTAGCGCCGGGGCTGAGCGGCTCACGCCTTGTGACAGCCAACTGTAGCGTGATCCGCCAGCGCATGTGGTGGGCAATGGCGTCTTTGGCGGTCACGATGGGAACATCCACGGGACTCTTTGCGGTCATTTCAAACCTGGGAACCCAGAATTGACAACAAGCTATCTCCCTGCATTATCGGAGTCTGGCGCGGAAAGATGAGTTGTTCGGGAGGTTCTGAATGCGCGCGCGTGCCGGGCGGCGGGGATAAATGGGGCAGGCGATCAGCAGGCGATTGCGATCGGCTGGATGCGGTCCAGCGCCGTGATCGCGTTGGCCATGGCCTGCGACGCCCTGCGGAAACTGCTGTTCGGATCGAGCGCGCGCCTCGCGGCACTGTACTTCCGGTTGTTGATCATGGAGGCGATCTGGGCCACCTCGCGATGGAACTCCTCGTGCCCGGCGACCAGGTCGCGGTACTCCGGTGTGTTGCGCAGGCCCGTGGTGTGTTGCGAGACAAGCCATCTGCCGATGGGACACTCCTCCGAATGCTCGATGGTGTGGATGGCGCTGGGGCTGAGCGGCTCATTCAGCGCGATGGCCAACTGCAGCGTGATCTTCCACTGCATGTGGCGCGCGATGGCGTCCTTGGCGGTCACGATGGGGTCGTCCGCAAGATGGTTAGTGTTCATATCAAGCCTGGGAACGCAGTATTCGCTTCAGCATTCCAGATTGCATTATCGGAGTTCGGCGCGGAAAGATGAGCCTATTGGAGGGAAATCGAAGCAAATTCACCGACAATATAGGAAACCCTTCCGCGCACTCAAAGTTGCGCATCTCTCCGGTTGGAATATGGGGAAGGCGAATTGCTCGCGCCGTTTTTCACCCGGAATACAGCCTCCATGAAACCCTTGCCGAGTTGCGAACAGGAGAGATGCTCTAAGATGGAGTGCATGAAATA
>JBEKWE010000127.1:0-7009 GCA_049513335.1 Acidobacteriaceae bacterium
CACGATGCCGCTGACTCCGGCGGCGATGTCGTCGGCGCGCTCGTAGCAGAGCACCTGCAGCGGCATTCCCGGCGCAACCCGGCTGGCGAACGCGGCATCGTCCGGATGCGCGGCCCACTCGCGCGTCAGCGTGGTCAGGAATCCGCCCATCGCCGGGCCAAAGCCGACGCAGGCGATGTCCACCTCCATCGTTGCGCGGTCGATCACTGGAGCCGCGGCACTATCTGGAGCCGCGGCGCTATCTGGAGCCGTTGCGTCTGCGGCAATGGCTTCGCCACTCATGCGGGATAGTCCAGGGCTTCGGGGATCATCACCTTGCTCACCGTGTCGGCGGCGTGGTCCTTGGCCAGCCGCGAGCCGCTGAGGCAGGTGCAGAGCTTGTTCTGCATGCGCTGGAACTCGCTTGCTCCGGCGCATCCCGCGCATGGCCCGGCCTTGGGCGGATGACTGCCATCCGCGCCCACCACATCGATGGCGAAGGCCGAGATTCCCGGCATCGTCTCCTCCAGCTCATTCAGTTCCTGCGCCGTAAAGCAGTGCTTGCTGCCCTGCTCGCCCCATGCCGGGTGCAGGTTGTAGCCGAAGACCAGCTCGGCGCAGATGCGCGAGACCTCGCCCGCCGCGCGCGCCGCCTGCACATGAGCGAGGTCGCTGAGGAACTGCACGGTCCCGGCCAGCCCCACGGCGGCAACGGCATCCTGCGGGCCGCGTGCCTCCAGTTCCAGCACGTCCAGAATCTGGCAGCGCGATGCGACCAGCCAGCACAGCGCGTCGGCCAGGGCAAAGGTGACGCCCTGGCGCTGCCCGTGGTAGAGCTTGTTGCCCGCCGGATCGCTGGTTCTCTGCAGATACGCCAGCGCCCACTGCCACATCTCCATCGCCGAGGCCAGCGTGCAGGCGCCGGTTCCCGGGTGCTCGCCAGCAATCCTGCGCATCCCGGCGATCCAGGCGCGGAACTGCGCCAGAAATATCTCGCGCGTCATGGTGATCGTCAACTGTCTCCGCTGCACCGCTTCGGGCCCCTCGTAGGTTGCCTCCAACTGCGCGTCCATCCACTTGTTGGCCAGGAAACCGGGGCAGTCCTCGGTGATACCGTAGCCGCCCATCAGGCTCACGGCCTCGCGCATCATGTTCGCGCCGACGCCGGTGTTCCACAGCTTGGTGGCGGGGCACAGAATGTCGGCCTCGGCGTCCTTCAGCACGAAATCCACCATGGGATCGGCGGCCAGTTCATTGCGACGCGGATCGTCCGCGGCCAGTGTAAGCAGCTCAATGGCCCGCTGCTCGCTCTCCTGCAGCGCCTTAAGCACCGCGCGCTTGCCGGACACGCCGAGCTCTTTCATCAGCGCGTTCTTGTGCTTCTCCAGCGGCTCCAGATCGTCGAAGATCCGTGCCGCGGCAAAGCCCATCGACGCCGCGGCCTCGCCCATGGCCCACACATCCACCAGACGGTGCAGCGCATCCTCGCGCTGCTGGATGCCAAGCTCGTAGCGCATCGATCCGGGCTTCACGCCGGCCGCGCCGTGGAAGCGCTCGCGCTGGTAGCGAATCACCGGCTCGACCGCCGAGAGCAGCTTGGCCGCCGTCATCAGGCCCACCGTGACGCGGGTGCGGCGGAAGACCGCCTCGATCACCTCGCCGTGGCTGAAGTTCGGCACGATCACGCCGTCCTGCACCGTGTATCCGCCGATGATGCGACTGGCCGGCACCTTCAGGTTGAAGATCGGGTCGCCGGTGGAGGAGAGTTGGTGTACCAGCTTCTTGGTCGCCGTTCCACGGTCGAAGATGCCCTCGTCGCCCTCCTCCAGAATCACCACGCAACTGCCCTTGATGCGCGGATCGTCGGAGACCACCGCCGCGGTGACGAAGTTGGCGAAGGCGATGTTGGTGATGAAGCGGCCGCGCTTGTCCACCTGCAAGATCGGCTCCGCGCCGTCCTTCCACTCCGCGATGCGCAGCTTTCCGCTCAGGATTCCGGTGTCCACGCCAACGTAGGGCAGCGGCTCGGTCAGCGCGAAGGCCCCGCGCCAGGGCTTGCGGTCCTCACCTGCCTGTGCAGGAGCGGCCAGGGTCTTGTAGTGGTTCACCTGTTCGGCGGTGCCGCACTCATGGATCGGCGCCAGAGCCAGAAAACTCGCCAGGCTGCTGGTGGCCGCGCCGCCATCCACCCACGCCAGCTCGAACGCCGCCAGCGAGAGCGCAAGGTTCTTTGGGCCAGCGATGAACCCGCCCTCTTCGGGCTCCATAAAGGCCGCGGTGATGCCTGCGCGATCGAACGCCTCCATCATCTCGCTCTTGGCCGGAGTCCACTCGTGGCTGTTGCGTTCGCCCGCTGCAACCATCCGAGCCACCGTGCCTCGCGCCACTGTGCGCGCCGATTGCACCAGCATCTGCAGGTCGAACCGGTCCGCAAACCGCCATTGGATCTGGCGCACCGCGTCCCCGGGAAGCGTGTGCATGGTCTTCACCTCTGGTGCCGCAGCCGTTGCCATAGATCTGAACCTCGCGCAGTTCCCCTGATTGTCTCAGAGTGCGCCCAGAGCGGCTTGTGACCAGCATCACCCCGTCTTGCCCGCAGACCGCTCTAATCGTCCAGTTGGCGCACCTTTGACCCGTCTCTGCCGCCGTTCGCAAACCTCAGAATGAGCAGGACAACGAGGTTCCAGAACACGACTGCGAAGAGGATATATAGCAGAATCGAAGAGATTTGTTCCTGGTTCTTCGCCACCAGATAGCCCCGGCTTGCCACAATCTCCGTGTAGGTCGTCCGGTCGCAACTCTGATAGGAGACGGAGACGAACCCAAACAGGGCTGGGAGCACCAATCCGCAGGGAAGGAACCTTTTCAGCATCGAAGGAAGGCCCTTGCCCGGCGCAGCGTCCGCCACGCCGGCAAAGGAACGCCGAAGGGCGAGATACACCACGACGCCCAGCGCGATCGACAGCGCGGCGCAGACGAAGTAAGAGACGATCAGATATCGCTCATTCGTCATCCTTGACCTTCAGCGTGGCAACCAGAACGGTGATCAGCACCAGGTAGATGGCGACAAACCAGAGCGTCTTCTCCAGGCTTGAAGACAGGCCCTCCGCTCCCTTCCAGACGTACTCCATGAAGCGCGAGTCCGGCTTCAGGTCGAAGGAGGTCCCGATTGTCGCCGAAAGGGCCGCAAGATACAGGACCAGCAGGAAGGAACGCAGATAGAAGGTGACCCCGGCCTGCAGCCTGAGGGTGTGGCGCAGCAGATCGTTCAGGCTGGGGCGCAACAGAAGAAACAGAATGGTCGGGACGGCCAGCGAGATCGCCAGCAAGATCAGAAATGCACTTAACTCCAGGATCATCTTCTTGTTCCCCTTTCAGCCCAGGGTGCGCCGGGTTCGTTTCATCGTTTGCTCGCGCGGTACCGGCGAGCAAATGATACTACTCTGAATTCCATTCTGATGTTCGACAACTGTGCTGATTTTAGTCCGTTTCTACGCTCTACGGCGGACAATGATGCCGTTATACAATGCGTCCATGTTCGCACACCAGAAGTGTCGGGCCGCTCTCACTCTTCTTACACTCTCTCTTCTCCTTGCCGCAATCCCATGCAACGCGCAGCAGAAAGCGCTGAACGTCAATGCCGTGCTCGCGCGGGTGCGAGAGAACATCGCGGAGTTCAAGAAGTCGGTTCCCACCTTCGTCAGCGATGAGTCCGTGGTCTCGCAGCGCTTCGTCGACGATAAGCTCAACAAGGAGAGGACGACTGAATCCTCTTTCGAGGTGAAACCTCGCGACACGGGAGAGATGGACGAGTCGCGTACCATCCGGCTGGTGGACGGAAAGATTGCGAAGAGTCAGAAATTAGTTCTTCAGAAAGTTCTTCCTTTTGCTGCCTTTAACGGCTACACCTTTGCACTTCGCTTTATCGAAGACAAATGCCTCGCCTATAGTTTGGGCGTGGTACAGGGAGCGGACAAGACGATTCTCATTCTAGGTACGCCAAAGCCTGCGTTGGCCGACTGTCACTACTTGCCCAGCTTTTCGATGAAGGCCTTCATCGATCCGCAGAGCTTCCAGATTCTCCGTCTGGAATATACCGTTCAAGACTGCGAGGTACATATCTGGCGGGAAGGGATTATCGCGATTACCCCCTTTGTTCCGTGTGCGATCATCAAAGATAAAGTCGAGACCAGTGTTACGGAATATGCCCAGGTGGAGCTTGGCGGTAAGACCTTTTGGCTGCCGAAGACTGTGACCGCCGACGAACTCAAAGACAAGGACGACCGCAAGAAACCGGAGCACTTCCACTACGAGGCGCACTACGCGAACTACCACCTCTTCGCCGTATCCTCCAAGCTTCTGCCCGGAGATGTCGTCAAAACGCAGAAGTAGCGCCGACGTTTTTCCCGGCGCTCTTGCGCAGCCGCCTATAATGGGCTATGGCAATCACTCCAGCGGCCCCGGGAAGCTCCGGGAAGACCGCACCTTCGAGGCAGGAAGGGACAAGTTCCGACTCCATCGCGGCGGGCGCAGGCATCGAGCTTGAGACAGCTCTGCCGCACCCGCCTCCACGGAAGCCTCTGCGCCCGGGGTCGGTGGGTTCCCCGCGTTCGAGGCTGGTGGATAAGGGTGGGCCTGTGCTCACGGAGTCTGCAATTGAGGGCCCTGCGCCGGTCGGCAACAAGGAGAACAGCCCGGTGGAGGAGTCCTCGGCGGGGCGTCTCGCCGGGTCCAGCGCGGCCACCATCGGCGAGATGGATGCCAAGTTCGCCCGCCTGCTCGCAGAGGTGCATCGGAACCGGCCGGGCGACGACCTCGATCTCATCCGTCAGGCGTGGGCCTTCTGTCTGGAGCAGCATGAGGGCCAGAAACGCGCCTCCGGCGAGCCCTACGCCGTGCATCCGCTGGAGGTCGCTCTGGTGCTGGCGGAGCTGAAGATGGACTCCACGGCAATTGCGGCAGGCCTGCTGCATGATGCCGTCGAAGACACCGACGTCACCACCGAAGAGGTCGAGAAGCGCTTCGGCGAGCAGGTGGCGCACATCGTCGAGGGCGTCACCAAGCTGGACAAGATCAAGTTCGCCAACCGCGAGGACCACCAGGCCGAGAACATTCGCAAGATGCTTCTGGCCATGGTCACCGACGTACGCGTGGTCATCATCAAGCTGGCCGACCGCCTGCACAACATGCGCACGCTGGAGCACCTGGTCTCGGCGAAGCGGCAGAAGATCGCCAAGGAGACGCTCGACGTCTACGCGCCGCTGGCCCACCGCCTGGGCATGGGCAAGCTGCGCGGCGAGCTGGAGGACCTGGCCTTCCGCTACACCGATCCCTTCGCCTATGAGCAGCTCTCCAACGAGGTGGACGCGCTGCGCGGCGAGGGCGTGGACTTCCTCGAAGGCATCGTCAAGACGCTGGAAGGCAAGCTGGCCGAGCACAGGATTGCAGGCCGAGTGGAGTGGCGCATCAAGCGCCTCTTCTCCATCCAGCAGAAGCTCTCCGAGCAGAAGCTCCCCCTGGACCAGGTCTACGATCTGCTGGCCATCCGCGTCATCTGCCAGTCGGTGCAGGACTGCTACGCGGTGCTGGGTCTGTTGCACTCCATCTGGCGTCCCGTCCCCGGCCGCATCAAGGACTTCATCGCCATGCCTCGGCCCAACCTCTACCAGAGTCTGCACACCACGCTGATCGCACCCGGAGGCCACCAGTTCGAGGTGCAGATCCGCACCGAGGAGATGCACCGCGTCGCCGAGGAGGGCATCGCCGCGCACTGGAAGTACAAGGCCGGCGACGATGTCACTCCCAAGGACGAGGCCCGCCTGGCCTGGGTCCGCCAGTTGATGGAGTGGCAGCGCGAGATGTCGGACCCCAACGAGTTCATGTCCACGCTGAAGATTGACCTCTACCCCGAGGAGGTCTACACCTTCACCCCCAAGGGCAAGGTGGTGGTTCTGCCCAAGGACGCCAGCCCCATCGACTTCGCCTACGCCATCCACACCCAGGTGGGCAATACCACCACCGGCGCCAAGGTCAACGGTCGCATCGTTCCCCTGCGCACCAAGCTGCGCAACGGCGACATCGTCGAGATCACCACGCAGGCGGGCCACTCCCCCAGCCGCGACTGGCTCAGCTTTGCCAAGAGCTCGCGCGCCCGCAACAAGATCAAGCACTGGCTCAACGAGCACCAGCGTGAGCGCGCCGTCGAAGTGGGCGGCAAGCTGCTGGAGCGCGAGGCGCGCAAGTACAAGATCGCGCTCTCCAAATATCACGAGGCCGACTTCGACAAGGTCGCCGCCGAATATGGCCTGGGCTCGCAGGCCGAACTGATGGCCGGCGTCGGATTCGGCAAGTATTCCGCGCGCCAGGTGCTCAACAAGCTGGAGCCCGGCTCCACTATGGCAGTCGAGCCCGCAGCTCCCGAGGGAGTCGTTGGCAACACGCTGGGCCAGATGTCCGACGCGGTCAAGCGCGTCTTCTTCGGCAAGGGCTCGGAGTCGCTCCAGGTGGAGGGCCAGGACGACCTCCTGGTCTACCGCGCGCGCTGTTGCAACCCCATTCGTGGCGAAGAGATCATCGGTTATGTTACCCGCGGCAAGGGTGTCGCGGTGCATGCGCGCAGTTGTCCAAACGTACAGAATTTGCTCTACGAGTCGGACCGCAGAATCCAGGTGGAGTGGGCGCCACTGCCCGGGGACTCAGGTTCAGAGGGCGCACCCAAGCCCCAGACCTACCCCGTCAAACTCACCGTGCTCTGCGACGACCGCGCCGGCCTGCTCAAGGAGTTCACCGCCATCATCTCCGACGAGGGAACCAACATCCGCTCCTCCAGCTCGGAGGCCACCGACAACGGCGGCGCGGTGGTCGACTTCGTCGTCGAGACCATCGACCTCCGCCATCTCAACCGCCTGGTGGACAAGCTGCGCCGCGTGCAGGGCGTCCACGATGTCCAGCGCGTGCAGAAGATATAGTGGGTCTTGATACGCAACTTTGATCCGCCTCCTGCGCGATATTTGCATGATGATAAAGTTGA
>JBEKWE010000128.1:0-6901 GCA_049513335.1 Acidobacteriaceae bacterium
ACGCTGGGCAGCGGTATCGACCACATCGAATCGCGCTCACTAACCGGTGTCAGCCTGATCCGCGTCTATTTTCAGCCGGGAACCAATGCCGACGCGGCAGTTACCACTATCTCCAATCTCGCGATGGCGCAACTGCGCCGCTTGCCTCCGGGCACGCTGCCGCCGGTAGTACTCAAGTTCGATGCATCGAGCCTTCCTGTCTGCCTGATTACGCTGAAGGGCGAAGGACTGAACGAGACGCAGTTGCACGACCTTGGACAGTTCGACGTGCGCAACCAGATCGCCGGCGTGCCGGGCGCGTCCGTACCGCAGCCCTTCGGCGGAAAGTACCGGCAGATCCAGATCTACGTGGACCCGGTCAAACTGGAAGCGCACCAGTTGAGCGCGATGGATGTGGTGCGCTCGGTGAACCAGGCGAATCAGATTCTGCCGGCGGGCGATGTGCGCATAGGCCCACGCGACTTCAATATCTACACCAACTCACAGATGCCCACCACCGAGGAGATCGACCGCATGCCGCTGCGCGATGTGGGCAACGGCCAGTTGCTGGTCTCCGACATCGGCGTGGCCAGAGACGCGGCAGCCATCCAGACCAACATTGTGCGAGTGGACGGCCAGCACTCGGTCTATCTGCCAATCCTGAAGCAGGGCGGCGGAAGCAACACCATCGCGGTGGTCAACGGCATTCGCGATGCCATCAGCCATCTCGTCGACATACCGAAGAGCCTGGTGACGCGCGTAGTCTTCGACCAATCCGTCTTTGTGAAGACGGCGATCCGCAACCTGGGCAATGAGGGCGGCATTGGACTGTTGCTGACGGCGGCGATGATTCTGATCTTTCTCGGCAGCATGCGCGCCACTGTCGCCGTGATGCTGTCGATCCCGCTCTCCGCGCTGGCAGCGTTTCTGGTGTTGAACCTGATGGGGGCGAGCATCAACTCGATGGTGCTGGGCGGGCTCGCGCTTGCCTTTTCGCGATTGATCGACAACTCGGTGGTAGTGCTGGAGAACATCTTCCGCCATCTGGAGACGGGAAAAACGCCCGAGGATGCGGCGGAAATTGGTGGACGCGAGGTGGCGCTGCCAGTGCTGGCGGCAACCTTTACTACAGCCATCGTCTTCTTCCCGGTCGTCTTCCTCTACGGGGTCAGCCGATTCTTGTTTACGGCGCTGGCGCTTTCGGTGGTGCTCTCGCTCTTTGCGTCGTATGCGGTTGCCATGACGGTGGTCCCGCTCTTCTGCGCGCGCTTCATTCACAATCCGCATCTGATGGAGCACACCGAAGGCGGACATCACGGTGGCACAAGCTACTTTCAGCGCTTCGTCCGCTGGTTTAATCATCGCTATAACCGTGGTTTGGCACACTATGACAAGGCCGTGGCGAAGAGTCTTCTGCGGCCGTGGGCCACGGTGCTAGGCGTACTTGGCATTTTTCTGCTTAGCTTGGCGCTCTTCCCGTTCATGGGTCTTTCGTTCTTTCCGCGCACCGATCCCGGCCAGTTCGTTATCAACGTCAAGGCACCGAGCGGAACGCGGCTGGAGCTTACCGACAAGTACATTGCGCGCGTGGAAGAGGACATCCGCTCTGTGGTGCCGCCCGAAGACTTGGGCATGATCGTCTCCAACATCGGCATTACGCCGGACTTCTCCGCCATTTACACTAGCAACTCCGGTCAGCACACGGCCTTCGTGCAGGTGAGCCTGAAGGAGGGCCACAGCAAGAGCAGCTTCGTCTACATGAACCTGGTGCGCGCCAAGCTGCGCGACGATCTGCCGGAGCTATCCACCTACTTCCAGACTGGCGGGCTGGTGGATGCGGTGGTGAACCTGGGCCTGCCAGCGCCCATCGATATTCAAGTGAGCGGCAACGACATGCAGGAGGCGTATGCCACCGCAAGCAGCCTTGCCGAGAGCATCCGCAAGCTACAGGGAGTGAGCGATGTTCTCATCCCACAGGACATCGACTATCCCGGCATTCAGCTCAACGTGAACCGAGAGATGGCAGGCAAGCTTGGCCTCACCTCCAGTGAGATTGTCGACAACGTGATCACCTCGCTGACATCGAATGCCATGATCGCTCCCAGCTACTGGGTCGATCCGAAGAGCGGCAATAATTATTTTCTGACCGTGCAGTTCCCGGACACGCAGATTCAGACGATGACCGACTTCGCACAGATCCCTGTGCGGGCCAACGGAGCCGAGACGACCAACCTCGGCGCGGTAACCGACATGAAGCAGATCAACACACCGACAGAGGTGGACCACTACCAACTGCGCCGCGTGATCGACGTCTATGTCTCACCCTCTGGGCAGGACCTCGGCGGACTGGCAACGCGTGTGGACCGCGTCATCGCACAACAGAAGGTCCCAGAAAACCTACAGGTGACGATGCGCGGCTCCGTGGAAGGGATGCGGCGCTCGTTCTCCAGCTTCGGCTTCGGACTGCTGCTCTCAGTGGTTCTCGTCTACCTGATTCTGATGGCGCAGTTCGCGTCGTTCATCGACCCGATGGTGATTCTGCTCGCCATTCCGCCGGGAATCACCGGGGTCATCCTCTTCCTTCTCGCCACCGGAACCACGCTGAACGTGATGTCGCTGATGGGGGTAGTGATGATGACCGGCATTGTGGTATCCAACTCGATTTTGATCGTGGAGTTCACGCGCAAGCAGCGCGATGAGGGTATGGCGATCGGCGATGCCGTGGCCATGGCCTGCCGCGTGCGTCTGCGACCGGTGCTGATGACTTCGCTGGCCACGATCCTCGGCATGGTTCCAATGGCGCTTGCGCTGGAGGCGGGCAGCGAGCAGTATGCGTCGTTGGCCCGCGCCATCATCGGCGGGCTGACGGTCTCGGTGCTGGTCACCGTCTTCGTGGTTCCCGCGGCGTATCTGCTGGTGCATCGCAGGGAAGAGACGCCGAGGCCGCCGGACGGGCAAGGCATCGCAATTGCCGGAGAGGAAATATAGATGAGAAGAGAATTTGCTCTGATTGCATTGGCTACTATAGCTGGCGCGGTTTTAGTCGGCAGATGCCAGTCCACGCCAACACCTACACCTGCGCCGACACCTGCACCCGTGACGTTAACTTTGGAGCAGGCCGAAAAGATTGCCTTGCAGCAAAATCCGCACGTGCAGATCGCGCGGCTGATTGCGCTGGCCGAGGGGCAGGTGCGACGCGAGGCGAGAGCAGCCAATCTTCCCACCTTGACGGGTGATCTAACGGCAGTCGATACGCACGAAGGAGATCGCATTACGGCTGGCGCGCTCAATAATCCCAGCGTCTATCAACGCGCAGCCGGTGGGGTTACGCTCTCGCAATTGATGACAGACTTTGGCCGCACCCACGCGCTGATTGCCAGCGCGAACTTTAGCGCACGGGCCGCTGCAAGCAACCAGACCGCATCGCGCGAGGATGTGCTGCTCGCCGTCGATGAGGCGTTCTATCACGCGCTGGCCAGCCAGGCCATTCTGCTTGTCGCCCAGCAGACGGTGGTGGCGCGGCAGGCAACGGCAGACCAGGTCCGCGCTCTTACAGAGGCAAAGTTGCGTTCGGAGCTTGACCTGAGCTTCGCCAACGTCGATCTGCAACAGGCCAAGCTGCTGCTGCTGAATGCGACCAACGACAACCAGGAGTCGCAGGCCGCGCTGAACGCCATCCTGGGCGAAGAACTGCCCGCGGTCTATACGCTTGTCGATGAGACGCCAGCCGCGCCGGCGCCAGCGCCGGAGGACGCAGCTCCGCTGCTCCAGCTTGCCTTCCAGTCCCGGCCAGACCTCGCCTCGCTCAACTTGCAAGCGAGCGCTGCGGAGAGATTCAGTCAGGCCGAGCGCGACCTCGCGCGGCCCACAATCTCCGCAGTCGGCGTAGCCGGAGATGCGCCGGTGCGCGCCGACCAGATTACGACTCCCTGGTACGGGGCCGCCGGGGTGAACGTGAGCGTTCCCATCTTCAACGGCTCGCTCTTCTCCGCGCGAGCGAACGAGGCAAAGTTTCGCGCTCAGGCCGCCGATCAGAGTGTGCAGCAGCTTCGCCAGACGATCGCGCGCGACGTGACCGATACAGTGCTGGAGGCACAGTCCGGATTCCAGCGCATCGATGTGAGCCGCCAGTTGCTGGAGCAGGCAAACTCCGCATTCGACCTGGCCCAGACGCGCTACAAGCTTGGACTGTCGTCCATCGTGGAGTTGAGCCAGGCGCAGCTTGCACAGACGCAGGCACAGATTGCATACGCCAGCGCACGCTACGCCTACCTGCAGACGCTGGCCGAGCTGCGCTTCCAGACGGGGCAGTAACTCCCATTGGAAATAGTTCTGTAGGTCCCTGTGGTAGGAAGTGAGTCCTTCGGATTCTTGACCTCAGCGGGCAGCGAGGTCGAGGGCAGAGTTTGAACCCACATTTCAAAGGCAAGATGTGGGGCACTCGGCACACACCGAGAATGGGTCACCCGGCTAAGCGGAGAGTTCGGGTACGGACTCGTGGATGGTTAGGCCGATGGCGGGAGGGTGGAGCAGAGTGTTGTGAATGAGGCAGTGATGCACGGCCTGTTCGAGGCCGGCGCGATGCTCCTCGGAGAGATCGATGGGGACGGAGAGCGCGATCTGGAAGTTGTCCATGCGGGCGGGGTTGGGCACTTTGTCGGCGGTGACCGAGACGCGTGTGCCGGGAGCTGTGAGACCCTTCTTTTTGAGATAGGCCACGGCGTAGTAGGCAGCGCAGGAGGCGAGCGCGGAGAGCAGCAGCTCCGGTGGAGTCATACCTTCGTCAAAGCCGCCCAAGGCTTCGGGCTGGTCGCAGGCGATGGTGTGCTGACGTGCCTTGATCTCAAATTGAACTGCGCCTACGTGCTCTACGTGGACTTCCATGGTGTTGCCTCCTTGGGTTGGTGCTATTTCGTACGCGGTGGGTTACCGAGCATTGCAGCTTCAATGTGCTCACGGAGCATGGAGCGCGCACGATGCAGGCGAGACTTCATCGCGGCGATTGATATTCCAAGCATCGCTGCGACCTCATCGCCGGGTAATTCGTCGAGGTCGCGCAACCGGTAGACGGCGCGGAACTCAGGAGCAAGTCGTGCGACGGCCTGTTGCAGCAACTGCTTCATCTGGGCGGCGGATACGATCTCTTCGGGCGCTGGGGCTTTGTCGTGCAACTCATGGCCAGCGCTTTCCATTTCGGAGAGCTGCAGCAGGGGGAGCAGCGCCTCGTGCTGCTTGAGCTGCCAGCAGACGCGGCGTGCGATCTGCGCCAGCCAGGCCTTGAAGGAAGCTGAATCGCGGAGCTGGTCGAGGCTGCAATAGGCCTTCAGCAGGGCCTCTATGAGGACGTCTTCGGCATCTTCGCGATTGCCGCAGACGCGCAACATCTGCCGATAGATCGCGTCCTTGTGCTCGTTGGCGAGAGATTCAAAGTTCACTTGATCCTGTTCCGTTGCGGTTACTTTGTGGTGTATCCACAGGATAGTGCGGTGGAGCATGGCTTGCTGCTGCCACGGCGGTTCCAGGGCAACAAAGCGAGCAGATTCGCCATGGCGCAGTAGTTTGTGGTTCCGGCAAAGATGAGGCCAGCGCCGACGATGCCTGCAAGATAGAACCAGTCGCGATGGAGGAGCAGGCCGAGGACAACTCCGGTGAGGACGAGCAGGCCCGCGCCGAGCCGCACCTGACGCTCCAGCGACCAGCGCGATTGGGTGGAGGCTACCAGCGGAAGACCAGCCTGCCGCCATGCGTCCGTGCCTCCGCTGAGAACGGTGAGATCGCAGCCGCTGTGAGCAAGGAGCGCGTGAGTCATAGAGGCGCGCTTACCCGATTGGCAGACCAGTACGAGGTGATCCTGCGGTCGCAGGTCGCCGAGGCGACTCTCGATTTCGTCCATGGGGATATTGATGGCGGCTGGAATATGACCCGCGGAAAACTCCGTTGGGGAGCGCACGTCGATGCAACGGAGGGCGGGATCGGTGGAGCGACAGAGTTCCTGAACGTCGATGGTCGTTTCGCAGAGTACTTCTGACATGGGCCCAATTGATCCTCTACTTAGGAAGAGGGGCTGTGGAGGAAAAGGATTCAGGCGGAGCAGGAGATTGATGCGCGAGGGCCACAGGTCAATGAATCGGGACGGGGGAGGCCAGCGAGAACAGAAGAAGATTACTGCTGCTGACGGAGCAGTTTCTCCCGATGCTTTCGGATGTAGTGCGCGGCCACGTCGGGATAGAACTCTTACCTCGGTGCCGTCGGTTGATGCGGAATTGCCTTTGCGTGGGCTGAGGAGAGGCCAGTTGCTGAAAACCCCGTGTGTGTATTACGTGTGTGGAAACTGCGTTTTCTGCGTTTTGACAGGTATGAGCGTCCATGATTCTCAATAACTTATTTAGAATCAATACACGGAGGCAATCCGCCCCCCCTCCCGGCACCAATAAAACAAACGAGTTACGGTGTATCCGCTTGTAGCGACCGATTGGCCGCCCTCTTGACTGTGCCTGTTTTTGTGCCCACCTCCAGATGCTTTATGCACTTCGCCGTGGTCTTCGCCGCGTCCGATTGGGCCTGTATTGCCCTGTTGAAAATCCCCTCTATCGTGTCCGCCTGAGTGTGAACGTACCGCTGCGTGATGGTGATGCTCGAATGTCCGGCGATCTTGGCGAGGGCGAATACATCACCATTCGTCGCCTTGCCAAGCCGGATATGGGTTTTTGATTTTCCTCGAGATCAAGCATGTATTTGCCGCCTTCGTGAAGGACGAGTCGGGCCAGGACCTGATCGAATACGCGTTGGTAGCGGGTTTGATCGGTCTGGGCGCGGTAGTCGCCATGACCGGCCTCTCTGGCAAGATCAGCAACGCATTCAACACGGTTGGCAACAACCTCACCAACGCAATGGCATAAGCAGCAAGATGCCTGCAGCAAGA
>JBEKWE010000129.1:0-6875 GCA_049513335.1 Acidobacteriaceae bacterium
TCGCTCCAGCAGAACCTCGACGCTCTGGGCGGGCAGAGGCTCTCCGGCCACATCCAGTGCATCGACACCATCTCCGGATGCGGCAACGTCCTCTACCGCATGAGGCTGAAGCCCGCAAACGGCCTGCTGGTGGATTTTCCGCTCTTCGGCGCCGATGAGGTCCCCTTTGTGCGGCAGACGCGGGAGCGATTTTCCGCCGCAATGAACGCAACGCCGCCACAGGTCATTGTGGTCACGAGCGCTCTCTACGTGGATGGGCCGGGAGATTATCGCAAGCTCGATCGCTGGCCCGCATTTAAGGCCTTCCTCGCCGACGACTACACGCTCGAGACCGCGTGGACGCCGAGCCGCACCGCGCGCTGGTGGAGTCGCGAAGAGACGCCCGCAGGCTACCGCATCTACGTCCTGCGCAGGTAGTGAGTTCGGCAACTGGGCTTTCCCTCAGGGACTAAAGTCCCCAAGATGTATGGGCTTTACGGACGGGCTGAAGCCCGTCCCTTTCAAGTCAACCCAAGGCCCACTAATTCACACCGTAGCGGCGTATCTTGAGACGTATGCGCATGACGGTTCTCGCCTCCGGATCGAAGGGCAACTCGACGGTGATCGCCAGCGTCGAGACGCGTGTGCTGGTGGACGCGGGGCTCTCCTGCCGCGAGCTGCTGAAGCGCATGGCGATGGCCAAGGAAGACCCCTCCGCGCTGGACGCCATCCTGATCACGCACGAGCATACGGACCACGTCGCAGGCCTGGCGGTGCTGGCGCGCCGGCTGCGCATTCCGGTGTACTTCAGCGAGCCGACGCACCGCGCCTGGATGCGACAGATGACTCCGCGCACAACGATGACTTACGCCCAGTGGATGGAACACGTGCAGAAGGAGAAAGAGGCACGCGCCGCGCTCTCAGAATTGGAGACTGGCGCAGTCGGCGTCCTGACCGATCTCGAAGCCGCAGCCGCCGAAGACGATCTCGACGAAGCCGCGCCGGAAGCGGCGACCCGGCGCGACCCGGCCAGCCTGCCCGCGGTGGAGTACTTCCAGCCGGGGACGAACTTCTCCATCGGCGACCTCATGATCACGCCCTTCACCACTCCGCACGACGCGGCCGACCCCTGCGGCTTCGTCTTTGAGTCGGCCACGGAGGCCATCCGCATGGCCATCGCCACCGATCTCGGCTCCATGCCGCCCAACGTCAAGCGCGCGCTGGAGCGCATCGACGTGTTGCTGCTGGAATCCAACCACGACCTGGAGATGCTCAAGGACGGTCCCTACCCGTGGGCGGTGAAGCAGCGCGTGCTCTCGCGCGTGGGCCATCTCTCCAACCACGCGACCGCCGAGTTCCTGGCCCGCGACTACGACGGCAACGCCACGTACATCGTCCTCGGCCACCTGTCGGAGACCAACAACGTTCCCGAGCTTGCCCTGCTCTCGGCCGAAGAGGCCATCCGGGAGCGCGGAAGGCTGCTGGGCAACCGCGTTCTGCTCGCGCAGCAGAACGCGCCGATCGCCCCAATCTGCCTATAACCGATTTTGATTCAATATTCTGCCGCAGATAGAGAGTAGCCAGCAGGCCAACGCTCACGGTTGATCCGATGGGACAGAATCCGGCCCAAGTTGTACTTTTCCCCGTTTTGCGCTATCAAGTCAAGTAGAATGGTGTCTATACCACTATGGTAACTTTTGCCTCACGAATTACCAGATCACGCAGCATGACCGAACCGCGCTGCACAGACCCGGTCATTGGAGACATCCTCGCCGGCTGGCGATACGACATATCCGGTCTCTCGCCCGCGATGCGCACGGACTACGATCATCATCTCTCCGAGTGCGCTCAATGCCGCCGCCGCCAACATCTGGCGCGCACCATCGATGTGCTGCTGATCTCCGTCAGTTCGCTGTCGATCCTCGCCTTTCTGCTGGCCGCGGCTGTGCTGCACCGTCTGGAGGCCATCGCCCACCTGGGCAGCAGCCTGCACGGGCATTTGTACCACACGCCGATCACCATCTCGCTGGAGGCGACCGCCATAGCCGGCCTGCTCATCTCGCTGACGTTGTGGGTCCTGGTCGCAATTGCGACGCCGATCCCTGGCTTGGTGGCGGACGCGATCCAGCGCATCCCGCCCCATATCCGCGAACGCATCATGAAGAACGCCGCCTGATCTCCGATGGTCATTATGAATCATGTGAATTCATGGCCGGATTTGCGTCTGCCTGCCTACGCTGACTGCAGAAATGGGTTAGCGTAGAAGTAGTGCCATGTCTCCCATGCAATCTCAATTCGAGGGCGAGATCGTTCCGCCAGCAAACTCCACCGTCACGGCCGCGGAGCATACTCCCGCCGAAGCCTACACGCCCGAGCAGGCGCGCCGCCGCCGCGAGTACAGTGTCTGGAACCCACGCTCCGCCCCCGGAACCTACCTGCTGCTGGCTGTCAATATCGCCGTCTATCTCTGGATGTGCGCCCACCGCGTCGACTGGAACAATCCGTCTGACCTGATCCACTATGGCGCTAACGTCACTGGGCTCGTCCTGCACGGCCAGTGGTATCGCCTGCTGACCGCGACCTTCGTGCATGTCGGCTTCGTGCACATCGCCTGCAACATGTGGTGCCTGTGGAACCTGGGCATTCTGGGCGAACCGCTGATCGGCCCCTACGGAATGGTTGCCGTCTACCTGCTCACCGGGATCGCCGGGAACCTGCTCAGCATGGCCTCCAACGTCGTCTTCACCCTGAGGACACACGATCCGGGCTATCTGATGCAGGTGGGCGCGGGAGCCTCGGGCGCGGTCTTCGGCATTGCCGGCATCCTGATCGTGCTGCTCAGCAACCGCAAGCTCCCATTTCCATGGGAAGAACTGCGAAGGCTGCGCAGCAGTGTCATCAAGTTCGCTGCCATCAATCTGGTCTTCGGTCTCAGCACGATGGTCGTTTACGTCGGCATCCGCATCGACAACATGGCCCACATCGGCGGCTTCGTCAGCGGCCTGGCGCTGGGCGTCCCCCTGGTTCCGCGCATGACGGCCGGACGCGAACGCTACCTCAATCGCCAGAAGGTCACCTTCGCTGTTGCGTGCTTTGTCCTTGCACTCTTCGGCTACTGGATCGCCAACCTGCTGTAATGCAGTTGTCCGTTTTCCGTTGTGCGTTGTCCGTGGTGATAGTGCAGCCGCATCGGCTCGGTCCCCGTTGTTTTCAACGAGCAACGTAGAACGAACAACGGAAAACGTCTAGACCAGCGTGGTCTGCGCGAACTTGCGCACCATCGCCAGCAGCAGCTTGCGGTCGTTCTCCGAGAGCCGCGCCGAGTAGCGCTGGATCTGGGTGAGGAAGCGGATCTCGTCCTCGCCCAAGTGCAGCGCGGACATGTCCTGGCTGACGGTCTGATCGGAGAAGAACTGCGCCAGTTGCAGGTCCAGCGCAAAGGCGATCTTCTGCAGCGTCTCCAGCGACGGCACCGTGTGCCCGTTCTCCACGCGCGACAGATAGCAGCGCAGCAGCCCGGTCCGCTTCTCGATGTCTCCTTGCGACATCCCCTTTTGCAGTCGATAGGCGCGGATCGTCGCCCCAATGCTCATCGCAATGGTGGCCACAGGAGGAAGGCTGTTCAGCGGTGTGGGTAGTGTTTGCATATCTGCCATTAGCCATAAAGTAAACATTCAGCTCGGCGTGGTCAATGGCTAATTTGTGCAATGCCTGGATTCGCGTACCCGCCAAGGTTCACCGGGAGCCAGATAGAGCTTCTCCCTTGAAGCTCTACTTGAACCCCAGGCCGGTTGTGAACCAGCGAAGGCATTATCGGTTAAGTTAATAGCATTGGAGTAAGTTATCAGTTGCAGGTTGCATGTTTTCAGTTGAAAACAAAGACGATCCCGCTGACAACTCGCAACCTGCAACCGACAACCTGCAACTACCCCATGTACATTCCACCGTTGACGTCGAGCGTGTGGCCGGTGATGTAGCTGGCCTCCTCGGAGGCGAGGAAGGCGACGGCGGCGGCGATGTCGCGGTCCGTTCCGGCGCGCGCCAGCGGGATCTGCGAGGTCATGGCTGTGCGCTGGGCTTCGGTCAGAATGGCGGTCATTGCGGTCTCGATGTATCCCGGCGCGACGGCGTTCACGGTGATTGCGCGGCTGGCCAGTTCGCGCGCCAGCGACTTGGTCAGCCCGATCAGCCCCGCCTTCGACGCGGCGTAGTTGGCCTGCCCCGCCTGGCCGGTCTGGCCGACCACCGAAGTGATGTTGATGATCCGCCCCCAGCGCGCCTTCAGCATGGAGCCCATGACGGCCTGGGTCATCAGGAAGGTGCCGGTGAGGTTGGTGGCCAGCACATCGTCCCAGTCCTTGCGTTTCATGCGCAGGGTGAGGGTGTCCCGCGTGATGCCAGCGTTGTTGACCAGAATCTCCACCTTGCCGAGCCGCGCGATGACGGCCTTGGCGCAGGCCTGGATGGACTCCTCGCTGCTCAGGTCGAGTGCGAAGGGGTGCGCTACGCCGCCGGCTGCGGCAATCTCGGCCGCGACCTCGGCCAGCTTTGCCTCGTTGCGCGCGCAAAGCGCGACGGTCGCGCCCGCCTCGGCCAGCGCCAACGCACATGCGCGCCCAAT
Source organism: Acidobacteriaceae bacterium (assembly GCA_049513335.1). GTDB lineage: Bacteria > Acidobacteriota > Terriglobia > Terriglobales > Acidobacteriaceae > Edaphobacter. Next base: position 4,601 of record JBEKWE010000129.1, read on the forward strand.
GCCCTGCGACGCTCCCGTTACCAATGCAACCCGGCCTGCAAGTGTGCTCATCTGTCTCCATTCCGCCTGAATGCAAGCTTATACGAACCCACGGCCATTCCTCCACAGAGTTCAGGGCGCGTGGGTCGCCGGATGACTTATCCTTGCAGGGTGATGACCGACAAACCGCCAGCCGCCGCCGATCCGAAGCAAGCCGTTTCGACTCCCGTTGCCTCAACCTCCGCCGCGAAGCAGACCGATGTCTACGCCATTCAGGGCGCGGATCCCGAGGTTCTGGCCTACGCGATGGCGAAGTATTCGCGCTCGGCACTGAGCATGAAGGAGTCGTTGGCCGAGATCAGCTCGCAGCGGGCTGAAGAGTTTTTGAACACGTTTTACTTCCAGTACGGGCATCGCTCCATCGCCGACCTGGCGCACATTGCGTTTGCCATCGAGCGGTTGAGCCTGCTGGCGGCGGTTGCGCTGGTGGACGAGCAGCGCTGGGACGGGCAGGAGCGCAGCACGCGCTACCAGAACTTCCGCAAGTCGGGCTGGTATACGCCTGCGCTGGGAGAACGGACGGCCAGTTACACGGCGACGATTGAGGCTCTCTTTACGGCCTACGATCAGGTTGGGGCGGGAATGCTGGAGGCGCTGAAGGGCGCGATTGCAAAGCCGGCAGAGATGAAGGACGAGGCGTATGTGCGTACGCTGAAGGCCCGCGCCTTCGATGTGGCGCGCTACCTGCTGCCGCTGGCGACCAACACGTCGCTGGGGCAGATTGTGAGCGCGCGCACGCTGGAGAACCAGATCTCGCGGCTGCTGGCGAGCGAGTTTGCCGAGGTGCGCAGCCTGGGCGAAAAGCTCAAAGCTGCCGCAGCCGCGCCGGCGTGGAGTGTCACGCACGATGAGGCGCGTGTCCTTCTCGCTGAGGCTGCGTCGTTCGCCATCCCTGATGCGCAGGGCCGCGAGGGGTTCCATTCCCGGCTCTCCGAGGCGCTCATCCGCGAAGTGAAGACCGCGCCCACGCTGGTGAAGTACTCGGCGGCCAATGAGTACGCCATCGCGACGCGCGCGGAGATGCGCCAGGCCGCCGCCGAGCTGATGGCCGGTCAGGCGATGGAGGACGCACCGGTGGTCGATCTGGTGGAAGACGCGGGACCGCTGGAGATCGAACTTGCGACCTCGCTGCTCTACGCGGAGAGCCACTACTCGTGGCGGCAGATTCAGCGTACTGTTGCTGGACTGGACTCACGAAAGATCGCGGAGATTGTCACGCTCGGGGTGAAGCATCGCGGACGCCACGACGAGCTGCCGCGCGCCTTCTCCGCCGGGCAGAGCTTCCGGTTCGACATCCTGATGGACATCGGCGGCTTCCGCGACATGCACCGCCATCGGCGATGCGTACAGCTCATCCAGCCCTATACCGACGCGCACGGATACGAGACGCCAGTCTGTCCGGGCCAGCCCACGTTGGCTGAGGCCGGGCTCGACCAGACGTATAGCAATGCGATGAATGCCGCGCACGCTGCCTACCGTGCGCTGCGCGATGCGGCGGGGCCGGAGGCTGCGGCGTATCTGCTGCCGCTGGGGACGCGGGTGCGCGCGGTCTTCAAGATGGACTTTGCCGAGGCACTCTATATCGCCGAACTGCGCAGCGGCGTTGCGGGACACTTCAGCTACCGGCGCGTGGCCTGGGAGATGTACCGCGCAGTGGCCAGGCGGCATCCGGCGCTGGCAGGTTATTTCCGCATCGAAGACGTGAATGCGCAGGTGGATTTGCTGAAGCGGTAGAACAGACTGGGCCGCTCTCGATCCAATTTCTGATGCAGTACGGTATCGCGCTACGAACGAAATGCGGGGATTCTTCCCCATTCGCTGCGCTCAGGGTCAGAATGACAACTCTCTCGCGGAGCAGGAGCGATGCGGGCTAGAGCTCCAGCACGCTGTCGAGGGCGTGTTCTCTGCGCGAGTCGGGGTTGAACGGCTCGCGGGTGCGCGTGCCGAGCGAGTGGCAGAGGCCGGCCAGAGCGATCAGTCCCAGAGCGAGCAGGCAGACGCCGTTCCACTGCCAGCGGTCCCAGACCATGGTGGCAAGCGCCGATCCGACGGCCCCGCCGGCGAAGAAGCTGGTCATGTAGACGGTGTTCAGCCGGCTGCGCGCCGAGGGGTCCAGGCCGAAGATGCGCGTCTGATTGGCCACCTGCGCCATTTGCATTCCGACGTCCAACACGATGACGCCGGCCACCAGAGCGGCGATGTGCAGCGCCAACGGGAGGCTGGAGGCCACGCCGGC
>JBEKWE010000130.1:0-6717 GCA_049513335.1 Acidobacteriaceae bacterium
CGGCGCCCTCATGCGCTTCGTCACCCACCTCGACGTCACCCGCGCCGACTGCGAATCCGCCGCCGAAATCTTCGCTCAGTGCCTGCAGTGAGGCATCCGCGTGGCGCACGCACTCCTGCGTTCCTGCGACGGGCAACGAGCCACAAGCCACGAGCGGCGCGCGTCAGCGCGCCCCGCTATAATCGCTACTGGATGCCCCGGCTCGGCCGCACTCTTCTGCCGCTCCTCGCCCTCGCCCTCTCCGCCCGCGCTCAAGATGAGGAGCCCGCCCTCTTCCACGCCGACGCGCGCCTGGTCGTCCTCAACGCCTCCGTCATCGATAAGAGCGGCAAGCTCGTAACCGGCCTCCCGCAAACCGCCTTCCGCCCCTTCGAGGACGGAGTCGAGCAGCAGATCAAGCTCTTCAAACGCGAAGACGTCCCCGTCTCCATGGGCATTATCATCGACAACAGCGCCAGCATGAAAAACAAGCGCCAGAAGGTCGAGCGCGCCGCCCAGGACCTGGTCGCCAACTCCAACCCGCAGGACGAAGTCTTCGTCATCAATTTCAACGACGACGTCTACCGCGACGTCGATTTCACCTCCGATCCCAAGAAGCTCGCTCAGGGCCTCGCCCGCATAGACTCCATGAGCGGCACCGCCATGCGCGACGCTATCCTCTCCGGCGTCCGCTACGCCAAGGCCAAGGGCAAGCACGACAAGAAAGTGCTCGTCGTCGTCACCGACGGCGATGACAATATGAGCGAGGCTACCCTCCCCGAGCTTCTCCGCGAGGCCCAGCAGCGCGAGGTGCTGGTCTACGCCATCGGCCTGCTCTCCGAGGAAGAGCACGACGCCGCCAAGCGCGCCCGCGAGGCCCTCGCCGAAATCACGCGCTCCACCGGCGGCCACGTCTGGTACCCCAGCGACGTCGACGACGTCGGCCGCATCGCCCTCGAGGTCGCGCGCGACATCCGCAGCCAGTACATCGTCGCCTACACGCCCTCCAATCCCAAGCTCGACGGCAGCTACCGCCAGATCCGCCTCGCCGTCACCGGTCCCAACCACCCCGTCGCCCGCACCCGCACAGGCTACTACGCCACCGCCGACCTCGGCTCCAAGCCCCCCGTCCCCAAGTCGATCATCAAGCGTTAGTTAAACTCAGTCCCACTCGCCCCGAATCAACAATCGCCTCCCCGCCAACAACTTACAAACTCTACCCGCCGCTCTCGCCCAACTCCTCCCCTATCCTGAACTCGTGGGACGCCACCCCAACACCTGCACCATCGACCTCTCCGCCATGTTCCTCCAGGTCCAGCAGGAGATGCTTTCCCACCTCGCTGCCGGCGAGCTCTTCGAGCATCCCACCGCCGCCGGCGCCGTCACCGAGCACCACTGGCTCGCTCTCTTCAACAGCTATCTTCCCCAACGCTACCGCGCCGCCAGCGCCTTCATCGTCGATGCCGACGGCGACCGTTCCCGCCAGATCGACATCGCCATCTACGACAACCTCTACTCGCCCCTCCTATTCCCCGACGCCGCCGGCCTCCACATCCCCACCGAGAGCGTCTACGCCGTCTTCGAGGTCAAGCAGGATCTCAACCAGCGCCTCATCTACGACGCCGGCCTCAAAGCCGCCTCGGTCCGCCGCCTCCGCCGCACCTCGGTCCCCGTCCTCTCCGCCGGAAGGCGCCGCGCCGCCGTTCGCTGCCGCTCGATTCTCGCCCGCATCCTCGCCCTCCGCTCCGGCTGGCCCACCAAGTTCGCTAAGCGCCTCCCCGACGCCCTCGCCCTCCTCGCCCCCGACGAGCGCCTCGACCTCGGCTGCGCCCTCCGCGACGGGGCCTTCGAGTGTACCCCCCCGTGCCTTCACGCTCTCCACTTCCGGGGAGTCCCTGATCTTCCTCATGCTCCGCCTCCTCGACCGCCTCCGCGCCCTCGGCACCGCCCCCGCCGCCGACCTCAGGGCCTACGGCCGCACCCTCCAATCCTTCAAGAAGTAGGACAAGCTTCAGCTTGTCCAAACCTGGCGCGTCGCTGCCTCAAAATCGCCCCAGGATATCCCTCCCGCATCGATTTCGCCGTCCTTCCGCGCCAATAACTTCGATACAATATCGGGCCCACCCGTTTCGTCTACAAAATGTAGATGGAGGACGTGCTGAGCTTCACACTCGAACCCGGCGAGCGGCGCGCCGCGCAGAATCGGCGCATCGCGGAGGTGATCGACCGGGAAAGCCGGCGTCTGTTCCATTTCATTCGGAAGCGCGTGGACGACGAGGGAGATGCGGAAGACATCCTGCAAGATGTCTTCTACGAATTGACGGAGGCGTACCGGCTGATGCAGCCTATCGAGCAGGTTGGCGCCTGGCTTTACCGTGTGGCGCGCAATCGCATCGTCGACCGTTTCCGCAAGAGAAGGCCCGAGGCCGGCGGCGAGATTCCCCGCAACGCAAGTGAGGAGGACGCGCTCCGCCTCGAGGATCTGCTGCCCTCGCCGGATGCCGGACCGGAGGCCCTGTACGCGCGAAGCGTCCTTCTTGAGGAGCTCGACGCGGCTTTAGAGGAGCTTCCCGATGAACAGCGTGCGGTGTTCGTCGCGCATGAAATCGACGGCCGCAGCTTCAGGCAACTTGCCGAAGAGACGGGCCTGAGCGTCAACACGCTTCTCTCGCGCAAGCGTTATGCGGTTCTTCGCCTGCACCGCCGCCTGCAGGCCATCTACGAAGAGTTTATGGGTTCATGAGGACTAACAACATGCAAACACGATGGGTGAAAAGAGGAGTGAAAATCGCGATCATTGGCGTCCTGGCCGTCGCGGTCTTCGGATTCGTGGTGATGAGTCTGTGGAACTGGCTTGCGCCGGCGTTGTTCGGACTGCGCTCGATCACTTTTTGGCAGGCGCTCGGCCTCTTGATCTTGAGCAAGATCCTGTTCGGAGGATTTCGCGGCGGGCCGGGCCACGGCTCAGACTGGAGACGCCGGATGAAGGACCGCTGGGAGCGCATGACTCCCGAGGAACGCGAACATTTCTGCCACGGCATGTTCGGCCACTCCAGCCGCCCCGGCGCGGCAGGAGAGGGATCGCCTGATCCCCGCCACGCGTAACGCACCGCATCCCTCCCGCATCGATTTCGCCGTCCTCCCGTGCCAGTCTCACGGCCCGCCCGCCGATGGGGGGAAGCGCCGTCTGCGCCGCATGCTTACCCCACCGGAAGGCTGCCGCGGAGTGTCTGAGAAGCCGCTTGAAATGAGGCGTTTGGACGTATAATCGATGCTGTCCGGGATGGCAGGATGGAAATCCTGGCGGTATCGCAGTTCACTACTACGGAGTGAAGATCAAATGATTGGTCGAGGAATCGACACGTTGCCTGTGGCGCTCGCGGTCGTTTTCGGTGCGCTTTGGGCCCAAGAAGCTGCCGTTTCACGGAGCCACACGCAGTTGGACTCGCCTGGAACCGCACCGTCTTCGGCTCAGTTGACGGGCGCGTCCGGCAACGCCGCGGCCCGCGCCGTCAATGTCCGTCCGAACCTCGCCCTCGTCCCGGATGCGGGAACCGGGGCCTGCTCTAACATGTCACTCGGTAATGGTGCGAGCCTGAATGGATTTATTCCGTTTCCCTCCACCAATGCCTGGAACACCAACATTGCGTCGGCGCCCCTTGACCCGAATTCGGCGGCGATCACGGCCGCGTCAGGGTTTGCCGGCCTGTACCTGCATCCCGATTTTGGGTCCGAAAGCTACTATGGCATCCCCTATGTGGTCGTAGACTCCACCACGACCCCAACCGTGCCAATCAATGTGCTCGACTACGCCAGCGAGAGCGACGTGGTTGTGGCGCCATATCCTATTACCGCTCCCATCGAAGGCGCTCCGGCCGACTGCTCGGGTTGGCCGGACACTTACAATGGCGACGCTCACGTCCTCGTGCTGGACCGCGCCAAATGCGAGCTCTATGAGACGTTCAACACGAATCGCTGCAATGGGTCGTGGGACGCTTCGAGCGAGACCATTTGGGATATGAATAACTATGAGTCGCGTCCATATGGCTGGACTTCGGCGGATGCCGCCGGATTGCCGATCTTTCCCGGGCTGGTGCGTTACGACGAAGTAGCTTCCGGGGCGATCAATCACGCCATCCGCTTTACCATGGAGCACACAAAAGACGATGCCAACGATGGGTATTTTGTGCTTCCTGCCACTCATGCTGCGGGCAACATCTGGGGTGTGTCCAACGTCATGGGGATGCGGATACGATTGAAGGCGAGCTTTGACATTTCCAGCTACTCCGCGGTCAATCAGGTGATACTAACCGCGATGAAGCAGTACGGGATGATCCTGGCGGACAACGGCGGCTACTTCTATTTTCAGGGCGCCTCGGATCCGCGCTGGGATGACGACGACTTGTCGAATCTGAAGAACGTCGGCTCGGAGAACTTCGAGGTGGTCCAAATGAATCCCGAATTCCCCGGTTGGGATTCGGCCACGGCGCCTACCGGCGCTTCACCGGCGATCGCCAGCTTCACGGCCTCGGCATTGACCGTAAGCTCCGGGTCGCCCGTCACCTTCCATTACAGCGTGAGCGGCGACTCCTACGATTACATCGACATGATTGGTCCGGTTGCGGCTGGCAGCGGGAGTGTGACGATTAATCCCACGGCAACCCAGACCTATACATTGAACTCCACGAACGCTTACGGAAGCACCGCGAGCACGCCGATTACGGTCACGGTGTCCGGATCGGTGGTGGCTCCGCCAACGTTCACCCCGGCGGCCGCGACGTACACCTCGGCGCAGACGGTGACCATCGCCACTGCGACTTCTCCATCGGCGACGATCTACTACACCATCAACGGAGATACACCCACGAGCAGTTCGGCGGTTTTTTCCGTTTCCAGTCCCATCTCTGTCTCTGCCTCGGAAACGGTGAAGGCCATCGCCGCGGTAACTGGCTATGCGGCGCCGAGCGCCGTGGGGTCGGCTCAATACACCATCGCGTCGGGGCCGGCGGACCAGGCGATCGGCATGGGCGCAATTCCGAATTTGCCGCTCGGCACCGCGCCGTTTACGGTCAGCGCGACGGCTTCCTCCGGTTTGACGGTCAGCTTCGCTTCGACTACTTCGGCCGTCTGCACGGTATCGGGCACCACCGTGACGCTGCTCGCCACCGGCGCCTGCACCATCCAGGCGACGCAGCCTGGAAACGCCAGCTACGCCGCCGCCACACCGGTCAACCAGACCTTTCAAGTGATCGGCGTTTCCTCACCGCCACCAACTCCGACACCCACGCCGACGCCGACTCCGACGCCAACACCGACGCCAACACCGACGCCGACGCCGACCCCAACGCCGACTCCCACTCCGACTCCGACACCAACGCCGACGCCAACACCCACCCCAACACCGACTCCGACACCAACGCCAACGCCAACTCCAACCCCGACGCCCACTCCGACGCCGACACCGACTCCAACGCCGACACCAACCCCGACGCCCACCCCAACACCAACGCCAACGCCCACACCAACGCCGACCCCGCCGCCAACGCCGACCCCCACCCCAACACCGACTCCGTCGGCGGGCCTGCTGTTCGTGCCGGTAACCCCGTGCCGTGTGGCGGACACGCGCAACTCCGCCGGCCCGTTCGGCGGACCCACAATGACGGCCGGCTCCACGCGCTCCTTCGCGATTCCACAAAGCGCCTGCAGCATTCCAACCACGGCGTTGGCCTACTCGTTGAACGTGACGGTGGTGCCCGACGGGCCATTGGGCTACTTGTCGCTGTGGCCTGCCGGCCAGTCTCAGCCTTACGTCTCTACGCTGAACTCCGGTGGCGGAATCGTGGTGGCCAACGCGGCCCTGGTCCCGGCCGGTTCGGGCGGAGCGGTGAGCGTCTACGTCAGCGACCAGACCGATGTGATCCTGGATATCAACGGCTACTTCGCGACGACCAGTGGCGCGACTTCGTATTTTTTCTATCCCGCCACGCCGTGCCGCATCGCCGATACTCGAAACCCCACCGGCGAGTTTGGGGGGCCTTCCATGTTCGGCGGCCAAAGCAGGGACTTTCCGATTCCTTACGGTCCCTGCAGCTATCCGCCCGCGGCGCGGGCGTACTCGTTGAATGTGACGGTGGTGCCCGATGGTGGCCTCGGCTATCTGACGACGTGGCCGACGGGACAGGCGCAGCCGTACGTCTCCACGCTAAACTCCGAGACGGGCAAGATCGTGGCGAATGCCGCGCTTGTTCCGGCGGGGACCAACGAATCGATCTCCGTGTACGTCACCAACCCGACGGACGTGATTCTGGACGGCAATGGCTACTTCGCGGCGCCGGGGAGTACGGGCGCGCTGACGTTCTACCCGGTAACGCCGTGCCGGGTAGCGGACACCCGGAATGCGGCCGGGCAGTTCGGTGGCCCGGAGCTGGGGGCGGGGGAGACGCGCTCGTTTACGATCCCAGCCAGCGCCTGCGACATTCCGAGCACGGCGGCGGCGTATTCTCTCAATGTGACGGTGGTGCCCAGCGGTGTTCTGTACTACCTGACGGCCTGGCCGGCGGGCTTGTCGCAGCCACTGGTTTCGACGCTGAACTCGTTTGACGGCAGCATAGTGGCGAACGCGGCGATTGTGCCGGCCGGGACGAACGGGGCGATCAGCATCTATGTGACGAACCCGACGCACCTGGTTCTGGACATTAATGGGTACTTCGCGCCCTAACAAGAAAGCCCGTCGTCTCC
>JBEKWE010000131.1:0-7409 GCA_049513335.1 Acidobacteriaceae bacterium
GCTCGACCATCACCGTGGCCCCGCCGCGCGCTACAATCATCTGCTGCGCATGAATCGCCGGCGTTATCGCCAAGGCAAGCGCCAACGCGCCTGCCGCCCATCCCGCAGGTTGCTTCATTTGTTTATTCCCTCTACTCACTCGCCGACTTTAATCTGCTTGCGCAGCGCAATCGTGTCCGACGATCCGCCCACGCGCAGTTCCACGCTGTCGTTCTCCACCGTCATCGCCGAGCCATCCCAGTAGGCCAGCACGCTCGCGGGCAGCGGAATCGCCACAGTCTTCGTCTCGCCTGCGCGAATCATCACTCTGCGGAAGCCCTTCAGCTCCTCGAGTGGACGAGCGACCTTGGAACCGACGTGCGCCACATAGAGTTCGACCACCTCGTCGCCCGCGCGCGAGCCGGTGTTCTTCACATCGACGCTCACCGTCACCGTGCCGTCCTTGGCGAGATGCGGGCTGCTGACGCGCAGGTTGGAGTACGCGAACTTCGTGTAGCTCAGCCCATAGCCGAAGGCATACAGCGGCTTGCTTGCGAGGTACATATACGTCCGTCCGTTGCGGATGTCGTAGTCCATCATCGGCGGAAGCTGATCCATGGACGCGACCCACGTCTGGCTGAGGCGGCCCGCAGGATTGTAGTCGCCGAACAGAACATCAGCCATGCCATCACCCTGCTCTTCGCTGTTGTGGGTCATCATCAGGATGGCGGGAATGTTGTCCTCGGTCCATGTTGTCGTAAAGGGAAAGCTCGCCTGCAGCACCACCACCGTCTTCGGATTGGCCACCAGCACCGCCTTGGCCAGGTCCTCCTGCGCCAGCGTCAGGGTCTTGCGGTCGATGGCCTCCTTGCCATCGCTGGGCAGCGGACACTTGGCCCAACCTGCATCGCATGTCGGGTGGTTGCCCGATAATCACCACGGCAACATCGGCCTTGCGCGCCAGCTCCGCCGCAGCCGCATTGTCCGTACCATCGGAGGTTGTCACCTCGACATTCTTGCCCACGCGCGCGCGAATCCCCTCCAGCGGCGTGACGATATACGGCGGCGTTCCACTGTACCAGTCCAGCGCAACCCTGTCCGCCAGCGGCCCGATCACTGCAATGCTCTTGATCGCTGACGCCTTCAGCGGCAACAACCCGCCCTCGTTCTTCAACAGCACAATGGACTCGTCCGTCACCTTGCGCGCCAGCGCCTTGTTCTTCGCCCACCACCACGGATCGTCCACGCTGCCGTTGGCCTGGGCCTCCGTTCCGATGCGCGAGTAGGGATCGCTCGCCGCCGGCTCCAGCATTCCCAGCTTGATCATCACGCGGAAGACGCCTCGCAGGTTTGCGTCAATGTCCGCCTCGGTCAGCAGCCCCTGCTTCATCGCGTCCTGCACGGACGGGGTCGCGTTCTCCAGGAACTGGTTGATCCCCGCGTGGATCGAGGCCGCGGCTGCCTCGGCGTTCGTCGCGTAGGTCTTGCTCGCGCGCACCATGTTGCCCAGCGCGCCCGCGTCGGTGCAGATGATGCCGTCGAATCCCCACTGCTTCATCACCACGCTATGCAGCACAGGGTTGGCGCCCATCGGCACCTTGTTCCACGAGTTGTAGGCGGTCATCATGGCGTTGGCGTGGCCCTGCTCGATGGCCATGCGGAACGGCACCGAGTAGTACTCGTGAAAGAGGCGGTCGTCGAAGTTGGAGCTCGATCCGGCGCGCCCGTCCTCGTTGCTGTTGGCCAGGAAATGCTTCAGCAGCGACGTGGTCATCCACGTCTTCGCGTCGTTGCCCTGCAGGCCCTCGGTGTAGGCCGTGGCCAGCGTGCCCACCAGGAACGGGTCCTCGCCGTAGGACTCTTCGGTGCGGCCCCAGCGCGGATCGCGGCTCAGGTCGGCGTTGGGCGCGCGCACCACCAGCCCGCCCTTGTGGAACTTGTTGTAGGCCCAGCGCGTCTCGTAGGCCTCCTCCGCCGCAGCCTGGCGCAGCAGATCGGGGTCCCACGTCTGGCCCAGCCCGTGCGACTGGGGAAACTGTGTCGTGGGCGTCACGAGGCCGCGTCCGCCCCATCCTCCCGGCCCGCCCAGCGCAAGGCCGTGCAACCCCTCCACATGGTTGGTGCCGACGATGCCGAGGCGTGGAATGGTGGGATCGGTGCCCAGCATCGCCAGCTTTTCGTCCAGCGTCATCCGCTTAATCAGGTCGGTGATGCGCTGCTCCACGGGCAGCCGCGAGTCCTGATAGGGCAGGAGCTTGCTCTGCGCCGGAGCCGCCGGTTTTGTGCTCTGCGCGGGCGCGGCCGGCTGTGTGGAGGAAGCTGCGTTCTGCGCGGGAGCCGCCGCTTTCGTGGGCTGCGCGGGCGCGGTTGTCGCGGGCTTCGCGGGAGTGGCCGGCTTGGTTTGGGCATAGGCCATGCCAGACAGCAGAACGAGGGTGGCTGCAACGGATGCGATCAGTTTCATGGAAGGGGTCCTTTTTGAGTCGAAGCCAATATACACAATCCGGGCACCGGATGTGGCTGATCGTCGCATCAGGTCCCCATGCCATTGAATCAGGATCGAGGGCCGCCCGGTGCTCCCGGGCCTCCGGGGCCACCTGGTCCACCCCGTCCGCCGCCGCCACGGGCTGGTGCTGGCGGAGCGGGCTTCCCCTGCGCAAGCGGTACAGGCTGGTCGTCAGCCCGCTTCACCCATTTGTAAATCTTCGACGAGTTCTGCCAGAAGTACTTCTCCTGCTGCGCGCGCGTCTTAGTGGAGAAGAACTGCTGCATCAGGCCAACCTCCTCCGGGATGGTGGCCACGCCGTAGCTGTTGGGATAGTCCGTGCCGAACATCACGCGGTCTTCGCCGAAGGCCTGGAAGAGATATTCCAGTCGCGCGCGCAGGAACTCATAGTTCTTCACGATGATGCCGCCGTCGCCGGGCGTGGGATGGTAGACCTCGGTGAGCTTGACGAAGATGTTGGGCCGCGCCGCCATCTCCTTCACCACCGCCTCGTAGGCCGCCTGGCCGTCGGGTTCGGGATCGAAGCTGGGCAGGTGGTCCATGATGATGCGCAGGTCGGGAACGGCGTCGGCCAGCAGCACGTTGGCCTGCATCAGGGGCATGGATGGGTTGGCGGTGTCCAGCGCGAGGTCGGCCTGCGCCAGCAGCTTGAGGTTGGCGACCTGCGCGGGATTGAGCGCGATCTTGCCGCTGGCGTCGCTGGTATAGAAGCGGCTGGAGCGGATGGCGCGAAAGAGCGGGTCGCGGTGAAAGTGGTTCAGATATTTGGCGAAGTCATTCGAGCCGGGATCGATGTTTCCCGAGACGCCAACCATGATGGGATTGTCGCGTGAGACCTCCAGATACCAGAGGTTGTCGTCGATGAATTGCGCGGCGGACTCGACCACAATGGCGCCGACGATCCCCGCGGGGCGTGCCAGCGCAGCGTACATCGCGGGCGTCGACGGCTTGTTCAGCGCCCGGTAGAACAGCCCGCCCGTGTAGCCGCTGAAGACGGGGCGGGTTTGGTCGAAGAGGTGAATGTGGCTGTCGATGATGGGGATTGCGCCCGGCCGGAGAGGCAGCGCCTGCGGGGCATCCGGCGCGGCAGGAGCGGCGCCGTTCTTCTCATCCCAGTCCGCGGCGGACTGGGGTGCCTGCGCGCCTGCAACTGCGTTGCTCATGCCTGTTAGCGCGGCGCCCGCCATGGCTGCGGCGCCGATAAACTGCCGGCGAGAAATTTTGTTGTCCATCGGTGCTTCCCTTCCCTCACTTATTCGTTGTGGCAGACCGCGCAGTCCACGCATCCGGCTGAGTTGCAAATCGAATCAAACTGAACTGCTCTTCGGCGGACCGAATCTTTCGCGAGGAGTGTATACGGCGGCGTGCGCGCCCGTCCATACACACCCGAACCGTTATCCGTGGACCACTAGCACATCGCGTTTCGGATCGATGACGAGCCATGCCAGCGCGCCAATCGCAGCAATAACAGCGGCGGTTGCGAACGCTGCGTTCCAGCCGAACAGGGCTGCAATCAGCGGAGTCAGTAAGGCCGTGCATACTCCGCCGACCTGTGCTCCCATATTCATGATTCCCGATACCACGCCGACGTATTCTCCGCTGATGTCGGCGGCGACGGCCCAGTAGATGCTTTGCGAGATGAAGAGGACGCCCACTCCGAAGGCCAGCATAAACGCAGCCGCCATGGCACTCTCGATCCGCGAACCCAGCACCAGAAGGAAGGCGGTCATGGCGAGCGAGACGGCAGATAGCGTGCAACGGCCCTGGCGTGCGCCGTATCGTTTTGCGATCCAATCGCTGAGCGCGCCGCCCAGCAGGCAACCGGTGGTCATGGCAATGAATGGCAACATGGTGTAGAGCGCGCTGGTCTTCAGGTTTAGACCGTGCGCCTGCAGCATGTAGCTGAAGAACCATGTGTAGAACATCCAAGCCACATAGCCATAGGCGAAGTAGCTTAGGGTGACGGCAAGCACGGCCTTGCTGCTGAATATCTGCAGCCAGGGAATCTTATGCTTGCCATATTGAGCATCGTCCTCTTTGGCGGCGGCTTTAACGCGCCGCTGGTTAATGATGAGTTCCCGCTCCGCATCGCCCACCCACTTACTTTGCTCGGGAGTATCGCGAGCGGCAAGGTACCAGACAAGTCCCGCCAGCGCGCCAATGGTTGAGGTGAAACAAAAGGTCGCGCGCCAACCGAAGCGCAGGATGATTTCTCCCATCAGCAGCGTAGTCAGCCCTGCGAGGCCAATGCCGGCGAAGATAAAGCCGTTCGCCTTGCCCCGCTCACTGGCGGGAAACCAGCGCTCGACGAACTGGCTGGTGGCGGGAAACATCGTGGCCTCGCCCGCGCCCAGGGCAAAGCGCAGCAGGATCAGGAGGATCAGCGGATTGCCAAAGCCGTGAGGAATAAACGCGATCAGGACAATAAAGATCGGTCTCCACACGCCCAGCAATCCCAGGGTGAGGCGCGGGCCAAGCCGCCGCGCCAGCACGCCGGCGGGAATCTGCAGGCCGGCGTAGCCCACCAGGAATGCGGCGTACACCCATCCCATCCGGACATTGCTGATGGAGAATTCCTTGCTAATCCCGCTGGAGGCAATCGAGATATTGATGCGGTCGACGTATACCGCCGCGCTGATGACCATCAGCCAGAGCACAAGAAGATAGCGGACCGGAAACCGCATGGAGCTGGTCTTGCTGGAATCTGGATTCATCATCTGCACACAATCTCCGGCTGCTTGTTCTTGCAATGCTCGCTCGCGGCGGACCGGCGCAGGTCAGCGCGAATTGAGTTCCCTGCGCGGCAATCAGTCATCGCGGCGATTCTGCATCATGGCTGCACCGCGGCGGGCGGCGACGAGCCTCGTACATGCACGTCCCAGACCTTGGCCAGCCGCGAGCTCCCCTTGGGCCCGCTCACGTCCAGGATGACGGAATAGATCCCCTCCCTGCCCGGCCGGTCCTTGTATTGATGGATCGGGTTCTGCTCGGTCGATGTCGTCCCATCGCCGAAGTCCCACTTCCAGCTTGTGATCTCGCCCTCGGATTCGTCCTTGAAGACAACCAGCCGGCGCTCCGCATCGACGACCTTGAACGACCACTTTGCGTCGATGTCCTTGCGGAACTGCGGCTCCAGGGGCATCAGGCGAAAGGCGACCAGGTCGGACGCGTTGCCGAAGAAGGTCTGCTTGTGCGACAGGTTCCAGAACTGCCGCTTGTTCGAGTTGGGATCGTGGTAGGCGATGACGGCCCACGACAGCCCGATCAGCTTGTTCTCCGTCAGCACGCTCTCCACCGCGCGCTCCGGCCCCTCGCATCCCGCGTAGTCGAAGGGAGTGATATAGAACTCCAGCACCAGCTTGCCCGGTTCGCCCGGCTTGAAGTTGTACTTGATGGCGTGGTTGGCGTAGGGCAGCTCCTTGGTGTACTGCGCGCAGCCCCAGTCCATGGTCCAGTCCTTATTCAGCGCCGGCGTGAAGATGTGGTAGTTCTGCGCGTGCGCTCCCTGCTGGGCAAAGTACGCGTCCGAGCTGCTGATGCGCGGGTCGAGCGCAGACATGTCCCCCACCGCCTTCTGCGTCCACACGTCGCGGTGGTACATATCGATCAGCGGCCCGCCGGAGAGGTCGCCGTCCACCACCACCTCGAAGATGTCGTTGTGCAGGTCGGGACGCGAGAAGTCCCAGTAGTCCTTGGTCGCCTCATACAGGAAGTACAGCCGGTTCAGCCCCTTCACCCAGCCCACTTTCACCTTGACGTCCAGCTTCTTGGGATCGCGCGGCGTCACCGTGCCAGCCGGTGCCTCGGTATCGACTAACTGGTCCATGCCGATGGCGTAGCTGTCCGGAACCATCGCCCAGTCGTCGTCGTTGCCGTCGATGCGCGGAATCATGTTCGGCGGAAACTGGAAGACCTTGAAGGTGACCTCCGGCCTCTCCAGCGCACGCGCCGGAAAGATCCCCAACAGCAGAACGCACAGAAGTATCCTGGTTCGCAACATTGCGACTCCTCCTTCTCTCACGCGCGATTGCAGCAGCCCTCAGCGGTCGATTCGCGTGGTGACCTTGTCCAGCGCGGCGCGGTCGATCGGA
This sequence comes from Acidobacteriaceae bacterium, assembly GCA_049513335.1. Classification (GTDB taxonomy): domain Bacteria; phylum Acidobacteriota; class Terriglobia; order Terriglobales; family Acidobacteriaceae; genus Edaphobacter. The sequence continues at coordinate 6,577 of JBEKWE010000131.1, forward strand.
TAGCCCAGCCCCGGCGCGGTTGGCGCAGGGATGTAGCCGTCCGCGTCCGGCCGGAACTTGTAGCTGAAGTAGGAACGGTCGGTGTACTCCGCCGGGAAGGGCATCTCGAACCAGTAGACGTTGGCCAGCGCCAGCTCCACGTGGAAGTGCACCGCCAGGTCGAGCGGGTTGCCCCAGTTGTGCGGAGCGCACTCCAGCCCGTGCGCATCGGCCAGCAGGCCCACGCGCATCGATCCGGAGATGCCTCCCACGTTGTCGGCGATCAGGCGGACCACGCCCAGCGCGTCGCGCTTGATGTACTCGGCGAAGTCCGCGATGGAGAAGAGGAACTCGCCCACGTGGATGGGAAGGCTCAACTCCCTGCACAGCTCGATCAGGCCCTCCTCATCGATGGTGCGGATCGGGTCCTCGAACCATGCGTAGTTCAGCTCATCCAGCAGGCGGCCGACGGCCATGGCTTCGAAACGGTTGTACTGCTGCACCGGATCGTGCATCAGCACAAACTCGTCGCCCACCGCCGCGCGCACCTGCTTGATCTCCTCCATGTGCCCGATGTAGCTGGGGATGGCCGGCCCGGTTGGGTGCTGCCCGCCGCCGGGATGGATCTTGTATGCCTTGTATCCCTGCGCCTTCGCCTTCAGGACATCCGGCACATAATCTTCTATCGTGGGCAGGTGCTGCGAACTGGCGTAGGCCATCAGGCGGGTCTTGGTCGGCGTGCCGCCGGAGAGTATCTTGTAGATCGGCTGATTGACCGCCTTGCCCAGAATGTCCCACATGCAGACGTCGGCGGCAGCGGTGTAGTAGTTGGGCCATGTGCCGCCGCTGCGTGC
>JBEKWE010000132.1:0-6480 GCA_049513335.1 Acidobacteriaceae bacterium
GCAGCGGAACCAACTCCAGCATCTGCACAACCGCTTGCCACCGGGACCTGGAAGATCGATGGCAATGTGATGGGAAATCCAGTGACCATGACCTGCGTGCTCACCGAGGCAGATCATAAGCTGGCCGGTACCTGCACCGGCGCGGGCGAAGACACCACGCCGCGTGCGCTGACCGGTACAGCAACACCGAAGGGAGTCAATTGGCGCTTCGATGACCAGTTTCATGGCCAGCCCATCTCGTTCTCCATCAACGCAACCTTGTCCGCCGACGGCGCAAAGATGAATGGCACCCTGTCTATCGCGCCCATGGGCGTGGACGGGACGTTTACCGCAATCAAGCAGTAGAGGCCTAACGCAGGAATGCGCCCAGCTCCGTGGCTGCATTGCGCAGATGCGGCAAAAACCGCGTCTGCATCTCGTACAGAGAGATTCGCGGCGCGCTTCCGCTCAGGTTGATGGTGGCCACCACGCGCCCCGTAGGCGAATGGACGGGCACCGCAATCGAGCGCAGGCCCACCTCGTACTCCTGGTCCACCAGCGCGTAGCCGTGGCGGCGCACGTTGCGCAGCGCCAGGCGCAGCTTCTCCACGCTGCTCACCGTGCGCGCGGTGTACGGGGTCAGAACCACGCGCGCCAGATACTGCTCCAACTGCTCTGCGGGCATATACGCCAGCAGAACGCGCCCGATGCTGGTGCAGTAGGCAGGCAGGCGGCTGCCGATGTGCAGGTCGTCGCTCATCACGCGCGACACCGTGGAGCGCGCAATGTAGACGATCTCATCGCCGTCCAGCGTGGCCACCGAAAAGCTCTCGTGCAGCGCCGCGGACATGCGTTCCAGAATGGGCTGCGCCGCCGTGGACAGCGAGTTAGAGGCCGAGTAGCTGTTCGACAGCGCCAGCATATGCGGGCGCAGCGCGTAGCGCGGTCCCTCCTCCGCGCCGGCAAATCCCAGCTTGGCCAATGTATACAGGCAGCGCCGTACCGCCGCGCGAGAGATGCCGGTCTTCGCCGCAAGCTGCGAGATGCTCATCTGCGGCGTCTGCGGCGTGAAGGCCTGGATCACCAGCAGCCCGCGCGCCAGCGAGGTCATGAAGTTGGGGTCGCCGATGAAGGCGTCCAGGGTCGAGGCATGTGTGGATTTGGAGTTCGCGGATGCGACGGCTGCGTCTGCTGGCGCTCTGCGCGCGGCCCCAGAACTCGCGGGCCGCGCCTTGCTGGCAGCCGCGGGATTGGCCGAAAAAGAAGCAGCGGGACGACGGGACGCAGGACTCATCGGTCTTCCTTCTCGTTCTCCGGCAATCACATCGCCGGATGTGCCGTGGCTCAACCTGAATCCGGGAGCGAACCGGCTCAATAATAAGTCCGATAGCCGGACTACTCCTACGATAAACGCACAAAGTCTCCACCGCAACCATCCCCCACATCGTCATTCTGGCCTGAGCGAAGTCGAAGGCCAGAATCTCCGTAGTTGTCCTGTTTTGCTTAAGGGCACGGCTTCAGCCGTGCCGTAGATGCTGCATTTGAAATTCGGCTTTAGCCGCTGAGGTCTGCAATCGAGTCAGTTCTCAAGAGCGCCACGGATTATCGAGTTGTCATTCTGAGCGCAGCGAAGAATCCCCGTATTTCGTCGTTGTCGGTTTCACCTTGGAGATTGAACCTCGTAGCATCTCGACAGGTCCTGAGAGATTCGCTGTGAGAAAATTGACGCCTATGGACTCCGAATCCTCCACCCGCCTGCCGCTCACCCAGCGCCCCGCATGGAAGGCGCTGCAAAGCCACTTCCAGTTGATCGGCGCAAAGCATCTGCGCCATCTCTTCGCCGAAGACCCGGCGCGCGGCCAGCGCTTCACCGCCGAAGCCGACGGCCTCTTCCTCGACTACTCCAAGAACCGCATCACCGCCGAGACGCTGCGCCTGCTCGTCGCCCTCGCCGAAGACTCCGGCCTGCGAGACCGTATCGAAGCGATGTTTCGCGGCGACAAGATCAACCTCACCGAAAATCGCGCCGTCCTGCACATCGCTCTGCGCGCGCCCCGCAGCGAGCGCATCCTCGTCGACGGCGAAGACGTCGTCCCCGGCGTCCACGCGGTGCTGGATAAGATGGCGGCGTTTGCCGACCGCGTCCGCTCTGGCGCATGGAAGGGCCACACCGGCAAGCCCATCCGCAACGTCATCAACATCGGCATCGGCGGCTCGGACCTCGGCCCCGTCATGGCCTACGAGGCGCTCAAACACTACTCGCAGCGCAACCTCACTTTCCGGTTTGTATCGAATGTAGATGGCACGGACTTCGCCGAGGCCGTCCGCGACCTCAGCGCCGAAGAGACGCTCTTCCTCGTTGCCTCCAAAACCTTCACCACGCAGGAGACGATGACCAACGCGCTCTCCGCGCGCGAGTGGTCGCTTGCCGGCTTGGGCGGCGACGAATCCGCTGTGGCAAAACACTTCGTCGCCATCTCAACCAACGCGGAAAAAGTCGCGAACTTCGGCATCGACACGGAAAATATGTTCGGCTTCTGGGACTGGGTCGGCGGGCGCTACTCGATGGACTCCGCCATCGGCCTATCGACGATGATCGCCATCGGCCCGGAGAACTTCCGTGCCATGCTCGACGGCTTCCACGCGATGGACGTCCACTTCCGCAGCGCGCCGTTTGAAAAAAATCTGCCCGTGCTGCTCGGCCTGCTCACCCTCTGGTACACCGACTTCTTCGACGCGCAAACCATCGCCGTCCTGCCCTACGAGCAGTACCTCAAGCGCTTCCCCGCCTACCTCCAGCAGCTCACCATGGAGTCGAACGGCAAGCATGTAACGCTCGACGGCACACCTGTCGCCACCCAGACCGGCCCAATCTTCTGGGGCGAGCCCGGAACCAACGGGCAACACTCCTTCTACCAGCTCATCCACCAGGGCACGCGGCTGATTCCCTGCGATTTCATTGGCTTCGCGAAGTCGCTCAACCCGCTGGGCCGCCACCACGACATGCTGATGGCCAACGTCTTCGCGCAGGCCGAGGCCCTCGCCTTCGGCAAGTCCGCCGAGCAGGTCCGCGCCGAGGGCACGCCCGAATGGCTCGTCCCGCACCGCGTCTTCCAGGGCAACCGCCCGTCGAACATTATCCTCGCCGACGCGCTCACGCCCGCAGTCCTCGGCCAGCTCGTCGCCCTCTACGAGCACTCCGTCTTCACCCAGGGCGCCATCTGGAAGATCGACTGCTTCGACCAGTGGGGCGTGGAACTCGGCAAGGTCCTCGCCACAAAGATCCTCGCCGAACTGGAAAGCTCCACCGAGCCCGCCACCTCGCACGACTCCTCAACCACCAGCCTCATCCGCCGCTACCGCGCCAGCAAGTAGCTATGAAAGACCGCGCCATTTGTTGGCCCGCATAACCCACCCGCCCTATTTCCCTTTACCTGAGGCGCAACGATGGCTTAGTCTGCGTGTATGGACTACTCGCAGATCATCACGATGGAGCCGGGCAAGCGGAGCGGCAAGCCGTGCATTCGCGGACTGCGCATGACCGTCGGGGACGTGCTGGGATACCTGGCGTCGGGGATGTCCCACGCGGAGATACTGCGCGATTTTCCCTACCTGACGGAAGAGGACATTCGCGCGTGCCTCGCGTTCGCTGCCGACCGTGAGCGCAAGTCGGAGACCCTGGCGGCGTGAAGCTCCTGCTCGATGAGAACCTGTCGCCGCGTCTGGTGGACGCGTTGAGGGATGTGTACCCGGAATCTCAGCATGTCAGCGGCGTGGAGTTGGGCGGGGCCGAAGACTCCGCCGTTTGGCAATATGCTAAGAGATATGGGTTCGCGATTGTCTCCAAGGATTCGGACTTTGCCGAACGCAGCGTACTGGAGAGCGGGCCGCCGAAGGTCATCTGGATTCGCTTGGGCAACTGTTCGACCTCGGAGATTGAAGCGCAGTTGCGCTCCGCGCACGAGATCGTGCGGGCTTTCATCGAGAAAGATGAGGAGACATGCCTGCTGCTTGGGCGAGGGTAACCCACCCTTCGCTAGAAAAATGCGAACGATGGGGAACCCGGCAATCGCATTCATTCATGAGGGAGGATTTATGGCTGCTGAGATACAACTAAATACAGGCGAGATGGAAGTTATAAGTGCTTTCGCCAACAAAACAGGTTTGTTGATGTCAGGCGGTGGCAAGTTGGTTCTAACAAACCAAAGGCTACTGTTCTGCAATCGTAGGAAAACAAAGATTCATTCGGAATACAAGCTCAATGATGTATTGTATGTTGGTGCTGGTCGAAACATGAATCTCTTTGCTTTTCTATTCATCATTCCATTACTCGTAAACTCAGCCGTAAAAATCACACTGAAAGATGGGAAGTCTTTACGCTTCGTAGTTTCTGACAAGACACAATGGATAAAGCTGATTAGCGAATATCGGTCAAAGGCCTAACGATAATACCTACCTCCAGGTTCCGATGGGGAACCTAAAGATGCTGCCCAGCGTCATGAGGCTTTCTCCTATCCTTTGCGTTTTGGAGGAATTCTAAGCTCTAGGTTGTTTTCCAAATACTGTTCTAACGCCGATATCCAATGCATAGATTCTGGCTTTTGAAGCGCAAAAACGAGCATGTGCATTTTGTCGCTATGACGAAGCTTCGACATTTGTATCGCCTTATCTGGGGAGCTTGTGTTGTCACTTCCACAGTGTTGCAGGGCTCGCTTGTAAGCATTCGAAAAGCTCTTGCCAACTCTTATGCAACCCAAGTCATCGTGTACGAATACATACACCCCGGCAGTCTTTGTTGCCTTGAATTCTGCGCCATCCAATGGGTCCATTGGCAGCACAATCGGCTTGAATAACTCTGCCTTGTCGCCAAATTCAACACGAACTAACTGAACTATTTTTTCGATATCGGACGATATTGATATACGCATGAGGCGGGTGGCCCTCCCTAAGTATTTGAAATCTTAATCTAATTATAAAAAGTGGGTGCCCCATTCATCGCGGTTTTATCTCGATGGGGATGAAGGTACGAGAGTCGCGAGCGCTTCCATTGCCTCGCTCGGCTCGGGGCGGACGCGGAAGTCGGCGTGGCCCTCGCTGAACGCGATCGTTCCGTCCTGCGCCACCACGAAGACGGCGGGCAGAGGAAGCCGCCAGCTCGATTCGGGCGCATCCTTATACATCGCCCCCGAGTTCACAAAGGGTATGTTGACCAGGATTCCCTTGTAGTAGTCGCGCTGCGCCATGGGCACGCTGTAGGCGATGCCAAACTTCTCCGCCAGCTCCGCGCCCGTGTCCGAAAGAATGGGAAACGGCAGGCGAAGCTGCTGCAGGGTGAAGTCGTTATGGCGCTGTGTCTGCGGCGAGATGGCCACCAGGAATGCGCCCAGCGCGCGCACCTCCGCGTGCAGGTCGCGCCAGCGTTCCAGCTCGGTGACGCAGTAGGGACACCAGCGGCCGCGGAAGAACTTGACCACCAGCGGGCCGAGCGCAAGCAGGTCGGCGGAGCAGACGGGCTTGCCGGTGAGCGCGTCGGGCAGCGTGAACTGCGGCATCGCCGCGCCCGCGCGCAGGATGCGGTCTTCGATGCCCGTGGCAAAAAGCTCTTCGCTTGCATGTTCGGAGATGGCCAGCCGCTCGGCCTGCACCAGCGCGCGCGTGTTTTCGGTGATGCGGTCGAGCGCGTCCTGCAGCGGCGGAAGCGGCGGCCTGGGTGCGGTCTTCACCCCTCCATTATCGCAGCCACCCCGCATTTATTTCCTCTTTCACCCGCGCGAATCGCCGTCAGCGCGCAAACTCACGCCAGCACTTCGGCTTCGTCCTTGTCCGACGCGACCGCATCGGGAAGGCCATGCGCGGGAACCAGCAGGTCCTCCTTGCGCATCACCAGGCCGGTTGCGTTCAGGCTGGCAAGCTCGAAGCCGTGGCCATGCGTGATGGCGTCGGTCGGGCATGCCTCCACGCAGTAGCCGCAGAAGATGCACCGGTTGTAGTCGATGTTGTACACCTTCGCGTATCGCTCGGACGACGAGATGCGCTTTTCCTCGGTGTTCTCCGCCGCCTCGATGTAGATGCAGTTGGCCGGGCAGGCGGCCGCGCACAGGAAGCAGGCCACGCACTTCTCCAGGCCGTTCTCGTCGCGCTGCAACTGGTGCTTGCCGCGGAAGCGCTCCTGAAACTGCGCGCCGCGCATCGGCCCCTTGCCGTCGGGGTAGTTCTCCACCTCGGTGGGCTGGAAGATCTGCCCCAGGGTGATGCTCATCCCCTTGGCAATCGCAGCGGCGTTCTTCACGATGGACATGGCCTAAGTATACGACGACGGCGGCGCGCTCCGGTAGGCATGAGACGGGCCAGCGGGCCTGCCTCTTGGCAGAACAGGCCCGGATGTGCTTCACTTCCACGCATGGCCAATCACACGTCTCGCCGCAACTTCCTGCGCACGGCCCCCGTGGCCGCCGCCGCCAGCATCGCCCTCACCGACAAACTGCTCTTCGCCGCACAGGC
>JBEKWE010000133.1:0-6404 GCA_049513335.1 Acidobacteriaceae bacterium
TTCTACATCACCAGCATGGATGGCAAGCGCGCGCAGATCTACCCGCTGAAGGAGTGGGAGGAGATTGAGGCGTCGCTGAAGAAGATGTCTCCCATGGACCCGGTGCGGCGCAAGTTTCAGGATGTGACGAACTTTTATGGGCAGATGGCTGAGATGGACGCGCAGGGCCGGTTGCTGATTCCGCAGAAGCTGCGCGAGATGGCGAAGGTGACGGGCGACGTCGAGGTGCTGGGGTCGCAGACGCTGCTGGAGGTTGTGAACAGCGAGGTCTTCACCGGCATGATGACCAAGGCCACGGGCGCGGTCGAGCTGACGGACGAGGACCTTAGCTCGTTTGCGGGGAAGACGAACGAGACGTAGATCGGGATGAGTTTTGCAGGGTAGCGAGAGTTTGGTTTGGCCCCCAGGGGCAGCACAGAGGCGGACGGGATGAACAAACCGCAACATGTGCCGGTTCTTTTAGATGAAGTTTTGCAGTTCCTCAATGTGCGGCCCGGCGGCGTGATAGCGGATGCGACGGTCGGGCTGGGCGGGCACTCGGCGGAGATTGCCATGAGGCTGGGCGCGACGGGCAGGCTGATCTGCTTCGACCGCGACCCGCAGGCGATGGAGTTGGCCAAGGCCCGGATGGACGAGCTGATGGACGAGCTGGGTAGCGCGATGCCGGAGGTGATCTTCGAGCCGCGGGCGTTCTCGGAGCTGGCCGGCGCGATCGAGCCGGGGAGTCTGGATGGACTGCTTGCGGACTTTGGCGTTAGCAGCCTGCAGTTGGACGAGGCACAGAGAGGATTCAGTTTTCGGTCGGATGGGCCGCTGGACATGCGGATGGACACGCGCAGCGGAGTGACGGCCGGGCAAGTGGTAAATCAGGAAGACGAAAACGAACTCGCCGACCTGATTTACGAATTCGGAGAGGAAAGGAGGTCGCGGAGAATCGCCAGAGCCATTGTTAGGGCCCGGCCGATACGGACGACAGCAGAACTGGCTGGAATCGTATCGGCCGCGGCCCCATCAATGAAAGGCGACAAGATTCATCCCGCGACTCGGATCTTTCAGGCGCTTCGAATTCGAGTGAACGATGAGTTGGGAGAGATCAGGACGCTGCTTGGGAGCGCGCCATCTCTGCTGAAGCCGGGAGGAAGGCTGGTGACGATCAGCTTCCACTCGCTGGAAGACAGGCTGGTGAAGGACGCGCTGCGCGAGGCCGGCCGCGCTGGGATTTATGAAGTGTTGACGAAGAAGCCGGTGGTCGCCGAAGAGCAGGAGCAGATGCGAAACCCGCGATCCAGAAGCGCAAAGATGCGAGCGGCGGAGAAGTTGTGAGTAGTGGCTAGCGAACGACAGAAAAGGAGGGTGCGATGGCGACGATGGCGGCGGCAGGGCAGGGAGCGATCTTCGGAATGGGCATGGGAAGCATGAACCTCGCGTCGCAGGCCCGCGCACAGCGCAACCGCGAGCTCTTCGATCTGCAACGGAGCGCACGCCGCGGCCCCACGCCCGAGGTCTTCTTCGTCAAGCACATCGACAATAGCCGCATCGTGAAGGCCGACGACCCCGAGCGCAGGCGAGAGATGCGGCTCTTCACCATGACCATGAGCATTCTGTTCCTGCTGGTGATGATCTATGTGTGGCAGCATTTTTCGGCCATCGAAATCGGCTACCAGGTGGAGACGCAGAAGCAGCAGGTGGCGCAGATGCAGGAGCAGAACCGGCAACTGCGGCTGAGCGAGGCGCAGTTGAGCAATCCGGTGCGCATCGACCAGATCGCCCGCCAGCAGCTCGGACTGGCCGCGCCCGAGCCGGGCCAGGTGGTGCGCCCCGATGGGGCCGGCGGAAACGTTTCTGTGCTGGCGCAGGCATCGACGCCATCGCTGCCCTAAGTAGTTGCCACAGTTATGAATAAAGCGCCCCGACCGACTTCACGCCGGACACTGACCGCACCGATCCGCAAGGTCCGCTTTGCGTGGGTGGCGATCTTCTTCTGCCTGTGGGTTGGCGTCATCGGCGGAAGGCTGGTGTGGCTCCAGGTGCTCCGCCACGCGGAGTGGGTGGACAAGGCCGAACGCCAGCAGCACAGCGCCTTTGCGCTGGCACCGCAGCGCGGCGTTCTCTACGACCGCAACCTGCGCGAACTGGCAATGACGGTCTCGGTGGATTCGATCTACGCGGACCCAACGGAGCTGGGCGGGAATCGCGCCAATGCGGCGGAGATGCTGGCCCAGATTGTGCATACGGACCCTGGCGATAACTTCACATCGCAACAGCAGATCCTGGCGCGCTTCAACGATTCGAAGAACTTTGCGTGGGTGGCGCGACGCGTCGATGCAGATACGGCAAATCGCGTGCGCGAGCTGAACCTGAAGGGCGTCTATCTGCAGAAGGAGTTCAAGCGCTTCTATCCCAACAACGATCTTGCCGCGCAGGTGCTGGGTTATGTGGGCGCCGACGACACGGGACTGGGCGGACTGGAGCAGGAGTTCGACGACGAGATGCATGGCACGCCCGGCCACATGCTGACCGCGGTGGACGCCCGGCGCCACGTGATGGGCAGCGTGGAGAACGAGCCTCTGCCGGGCGACAATCTTGTGCTCACCATCGACGCCAACATTCAGTACATGGCCGAGCGCGCGCTGGACGAGCAGATGGCCAAGGTGAAGGCGTTGCACGGCACGGTGGTGGTGCAGGACCCGCACACCGGGCAGATCCTTGCGCTTGCCATCTCGCCACGGTTCAATCCCAACGACTCGCGGCACATGGAGCCGGGCTCACTGACCAACCTTGCCGTGAGCGATGTGTATGAGCCGGGCTCGACCTTCAAGCTGGTAACGTATTCGGCTGCGCTCGACGCGGCGGGCGTCGAGCCGACGGACATTGTGGACTGCCAGAACGGCTCGATGACCATGTACGGCCGCACGCTGCACGACGACAAGGCCGACCACTTCGGTGCGGTGACGGTGCAGTATGCCCTCGAACATTCCAGTGACGTTGGCGCGGCCAAGATGGCGCTCAAGACCGGTCCCGATACGTTCTACAAATACATCAAGGGCTTCGGCTTCGGAGATCGCTCGGGCATCGAGCTGCCCAGCGAGACGCGCGGGCTTCTGCAAAGCCCACGGAAGTGGGGCTCGACCAGCATCCTGTCATTGGCCATCGGGCAGGAGGTGGGAGTGACGCCCATTCAGCTTGTCACCATGGTGAGCACAATCGCCAATGGCGGCGTATACATGCCGCCGCACGTCCTGCTGCAATCCACCGATGAGAACAAGGGTGACGCGCGGTTGCAGCCCGCGGCCTTCCATCCCGCGAACCAGCTTCCGGATAATTTGCCAGACGGCGCGCACCGCGTAATCCGGGAACTGACGGCGGCCAAGATGCGCTCCATGATGCAGGGCATCGTGACCGAGGGCACCGGAACGACCGCGCAGTTGAACGGGTACAGCGCAGGCGGCAAGACCGGTACGGCGCAGAAGATCGATCCGGCCACGCATACCTACTCACATACCAAACTGGTGGCGAGCTTTGCTGGCTTTGCGCCGGTCAGCTCGCCGGCGATCTCCATCGCGGTGGTCATCGACACCCCAACGGTGGGTAGTTTTTACGGCACGGCGGTGTCGGCCCCTGTCTTCCAGGTCCTGGCGCAGCAGGTTCTGGAGTACCTGGGAGTGCCCCACGACCAGCCGCTGAAGACGACCAAACAGTTGGTCGCGGCGGCGTCTGAGGGCACTGCGGACGATGCGCCAAGTGAGCATCTGGGCGACTTGAACGCGATCTTCGATGAGATCAACAATCTGCCCGCGGACGACCCGCTGCGCGCCTCGTCCATCGCCGCGGCGGATGCGAACGCGGCCCGTGCTGCCGCGCCAACGGATGCGGCCGGCACACCTGTTCCGTCGCCACAGGCCGCTGGCATTCCAAAGACCTCACGCATTCTGGGCCTTCTGCCGGCCAGGGTGCTGGCCGCCTTCAACGCAAATGGCGAAACAAACTCGGCGATGCCGGACGCTGCATCGGGCGCCTCTGCCGCGCTGCGCGCTCCCATCGTCGCGCCACAGGTTCAGTCGCGCGCCAATGGCTCGGTGGTGGTGGATGCCGGCGCGCGTGTGGCCGTGCCGTCGTTTACAGGCTCCGCGCTGCGCAACGTGGTGGAGACGGCGGCCGGACTCGGCCTGCGGGTTGAGCCGGTGGGCAGCGGTCTGGCGCGCGAACAGGTTCCCGCGGCCGGCGCCATGGTCCCGCTGGGCACCGAAGTGGTCGTGCGCTTCACGCGATAGAACGTGGACTCATTGCTGCGCGATCACATTGCTGCGCGGCCTCATCGGCGTGCGGACATAGAATTGAACTTATGCATTGGGCTGACGCGCTGCGGGAAGTTACAAGGATCGAGAGTGGAGGCGCCGCCGGCGAAGTCGCTGGCGTCGAGTACGACTCGCGCCGCGTGAGGGCGGGCTCTGTGTTTGTGGCGATGCGCGGCGGGACGACCGACGGCAATCGCTACCTCGACGCGGCCATCGCGCAGGGTGCTGCGGCGATTGTCACCGACTCGCAGGAGGCCTATGCAAATCTGCGCCGTGGGCACCCGGAGATCGCCGCGGTGCGTGTTGCGCATGGGCGGCGCGCGCTGGCGGAGTTGAGCGCCGCGTTGCTGGGCCACCCGGAGCGACGGCTTAAGATCAGCGCGGTGACGGGGACCAATGGCAAGACGACGACCGCGTATCTTTTGGAGCAGATGCTGCGCAGCGTGGGGCGAAAGTGCGTGCTGATCGGGACGATCGAGACGCATGTGGGCGATGAGGTGCACGAGTCGCCGCATACGACGCCCGAGGCTTCGGATGTGCTGAATATCTTTGCGGACGGCGTGCGCGCAGGCGCGACCGAGGCCGTGATGGAGATGAGCTCGCACGCGCTGGAGCAGGAGCGCGTGTGGGGCATTCCGGTGGACGTGGCGATCTTCACCAATCTCACGCAGGACCATCTGGACTATCACGGGACGATGGAGAAGTATGCGGCTGCGAAGCTGCGGTTGTTTGAGGGCGTAGGGACGCCGCCGCCGCGCGTCGCGGTGATCAACGCGGACGATCCAGCGGCAGAGGTCATCGCTCGCGCCTCGGGCCACGCGCAGCGCATGATGTACAGCGTGGACGGGCGAGGTGATTATTGCGCGGAGCGGATTCAGATGCAGGCGGGCGAAACGCGTTTTCAATTTGTATCAAGTTCAGGAGTAGTTGAAATTCGCTCGCCGCTGACGGGGCGCGTGAACGCCTCAAATTTGCTTGCGGCGATGTGCGCAGCGCTGGCGCGCGGGCTGACGTTGGATGAGATTGCCGCAGTAGCGCGCGAATTGAAGCAGGCGCCGGGAAGGTTTCAGGCGGTGCCAGGATCGGCGGAGGCGGGATTCACGGTCGTAGTGGACTACGCGCATACCGACGACGCGCTGCGCAACCTGATTGCGCTCGCGCGCGAGCTGGTGAAAGAGCGCGGCGGGCGCGTGATCACGCTCTTCGGATGTGGTGGCGACCGCGACCGGACGAAGCGCCCGCGCATGGGACGCGCTGCCGCGGAAGGGAGCGATCTCGTAGTGTTGACCAGCGACAATCCGCGCAGCGAGGAGCCGATGGTGATTATTGCCGAAGCGTTGGTGGGCGTTCGCGAGACGACGACCGAGTGCATTGTCGAGCCGGACCGTGCTGCAGCCATCGCGATTGCGATTCGCGCGGCGCGCGCGGGAGACATCGTTTTGCTCGCAGGCAAGGGGCACGAGAAGGTGCAGATTCTGCGCGACCGCACAGTCCCGTTCGACGATGTGGTTGTCGCGGAGACCATATTGAAGGAGATGCGGTGAAGCTGACACTGGGGCAGGTGGCGGAGTGGATTCACGCCGAGGGGGAGTTCGCGGCGAATGCGGAGGCGATGGGTTATTCGATCGACTCGCGCACCGTCGCGGCTGGCGAGCTGTTTTTTGCGGTGCGCGGCGAGCGCTTTGATGGGCACGACTTTGTGCAGGCTGCGCTCACCAAGGGCGCGGTGGCCGCGGTAGTAAGCGCGGGATGGGTTGCGCCGGAGGGGATGGACCGGAGCCGGCTGCTGCGCGTTCCCGATGCGCAGGCCGACTGCGTGCTGGCCAGCTTGCAGCGGCTGGCGCTGGCGGTGCGGCGAAGCTGGGGCGGGCGCGTGGTTGCGATTACCGGCTCTGCGGGCAAAACCACGACCAAGGACGCGGTGGCACAAGTGTTGGGCGCGCGTGGCTTGCACGGAAAAGACAGGGTTCTGAAGTCGCAGGGCAATCTGAACAATGCCTTCGGGCTTCCGCTGCAACTGCTGAAGCTCGAAGCGGGTCACGATGTCGCGGTGGTCGAGATGGGGATGAACCACGCGGGCGAGATCGCAGCGCTGGCGCGCATCGCCGA
>JBEKWE010000134.1:0-6724 GCA_049513335.1 Acidobacteriaceae bacterium
CGCCTCGCCATCGCCGTCAGCGATCCATCGAAGCTGATGATGCTCGACGAGATCTCCGGCCTGCTCGGCCAGCGGCTGGTCACCCGCGTCGCCACCATGTCGCAGATCACCGATCTGCTCAAAAAAACCGAGCAGTCGCAGCGCGTCCTGGACGAGGCCAGCGAGGGCCTCGCCTTCGACGTGCTTTCCGGCGACGAAAACTCCGACGAAAACATCTCCATCGAGCGGCTCACCGGCGAGGACGACATCTCGCCCATCATCCGCCTGGTCGACACCACCATCTTCACCGCGCTGGAGCGCCGCGCCTCCGACATTCACCTCGAGACCTGCGACGACTGCATGATGGTGAAGTACCGCATCGACGGCGTGCTACAGCAGGCCATGGCACCCATCGCGCGCGAGCACCACCAGACCATCCTCTCGCGCATCAAGGTCATGAGCGAACTGGACATCGCCGAGCGCCGCGTGCCGCAGGACGGCCGCTTCCGCGTGCGCTACAAGGGCCGCCTCATCGACTTCCGCGTCTCCATCATGCCCACCGTACATGGCGAAAACGCCGTGCTGCGCGTGCTCGATAAGGAGTCGATGTCGGAGAAGTTCAAGAAGCTCTCGCTCGACGTGGTGGGCTTTATGCCCGACGATCTGGAGCGATTCCGCCGCTACATCAAGGAGCCTTACGGCATGGTGCTGGTCACCGGGCCCACCGGCTCCGGCAAGACCACCACGCTCTACGCCGCGCTCAACGAGATCAAGAGCGAAGAGGACAAGATCATCACCATCGAGGACCCGGTCGAGTACCAGATTCGCGGCATCACGCAGATTCCCGTCAACGAGAAGAAGGGCCTCACCTTCGCCCGCGGCCTGCGCTCCATCCTGCGCCACGACCCCGACAAGATCCTGGTCGGCGAGATCCGCGACGCCGAAACTGCGCAGATCGCCATCAACTCCGCGCTCACCGGCCATCTGGTCTTCACCACCGTCCACGCCAACAATGTCGTCGATGTGCTGGGCCGCTTCCTCAACATGGGCGTCGAGCCGTACAACTTCGTCTCCGCGCTCAACTGCATTCTGGCCCAGCGCCTGGTGCGCACGGTCTGCGAGTTCTGCGTGCGCGACGTGCACTACTCCGACGCGGAGTTGCTGGCCAGCGGCCTGGAACCGGAGGAGTGGCGCGGCTTCAACTTCCGCGAAGGCCCCGGCTGCATGGAGTGCGCGGGCACCGGCTTCCGTGGCCGCTCCGCCATTCACGAGCTGCTGGAGTTGGACGACGAGATTCGCGAGATGCTCCTCGCCAAGCGGCCGGGCAGCGAGATTCGCAAGAAGGCACGCGAGAAGGGCATGAACTTCCTGCGCGACTCCGCCATCCAGCGTGTGCGCCTCGGCATCACCACTCTGAAAGAGATCAACAAAGTCACCTTCATCGAGGCAGGGAGATAAGAACAGTTGCAGGTTGTTTGTTGATGAGTATTGCTAGTTGTTAGTTGATATTTGCACGAACAGCGCCAAAGGCGCGATCAATACCAGCCTAGGGCGCAGCCTAGGTTCCAAGCCCAAACAAACCACCGAGGGCTGAAGGCCCGATCTATAACATTGGAGAAGGAGAAACATGCAGGACGGTGGATCTAATTCGATCAAGAGAAGCAGAATACTGAGCCCGACTTTGAAGAAGCTAAAGATAGGGATTAGCGGCTGTGCAGGCTATAGTTTGCTGATATTGGTTTTGTATTTGTTTGCGCATTTGTGGATGGCTGGCAGACATCTCAGTCCACACTTTTATGCGAGCATCTGGTATGCGAAGGTCTTGCTATTAATTGTGGGGACTATATTTTGGGTCTATGCGGGATGGACGCTCTGGAAATTTTACGAGTCGGGCGAAGAGTAACCTAGGACTGAATGGTATTTTTACCGAGATCGTTGGGAACGCGGCCGCGCCTGGCCTGCGAGGTGCGCGCCGAGGGTGTCGTTGCGGCGCGCGCCGAAGACGCATTCGCCGTGCTCTCCGCGGTGGCGAGAGTGCCGCTGGCGGACGAGGTTGTAGTTCCCCGCCTGCGCGCGGTCGATGCCAACGGAGAAGTTGACAACTCCGCCGCACCATCCGGCGTAGGCGGAGACGCAGCGGGTCGCGCGGCGGTGGTCGCAGCTATGCGCAAGGCGCTCGAAGCCGTCTGCCTGCGCTCGCGCGAGGTCACGCTGGTCGTCCCCGACGCATCGGTACGCGTCCTCCTGCTGGAGTTCGACGAGCTTCCCGCCAAGCTCGCCGAGGCGCTGCCCGTCGTTCGCTTCCGCCTCAAGAAACTTCTCCCCTTCGACGCCGACGACGCGGCCGTGAGCTATCAGGTCATGTCCTCGTCGAAGAACCTCTTGCATGTCCTCGCCGTCGCCATGCCGCGCGAGTTGCTGACCGACTACGAGTCCGTCGTCCGCGAGGCCGGCTTCGAGCCGGGCGCAATTCTGCCCAGCACGCTGGCGGCGCTGGCCGGTCTGGACGTGGGAGATGCGCCGCTGCTGGTGGTCAACGCGGGGCGCCAGGGAGTGACCACGGCAATCGTGAAGGGCGGAGTCCTGCTGCTGCACCGCACCGTCGATCTGGGCGCGGACCTGCGCGCCGATCAGCAGGCCGATCGGCAGGCCGAACAGCGTGTGGCCAGTCAGCTTCTGGATGCCGCCGCCGCACAACTCGCAAGCAATGCATTGCCGGCAGGGATGGAGCCGGCCGGGTTTGAGAGACAGAACGACATTGCCGCCGCGATCGAGACCACGTCGCTCGCCCGCGAAATCGAAGCCGAGATCGCGCAGGAGATCGCCGCGGAGAGCAGCCTTGCGAAGACCGCCGACGAGGTCGCCCAGGCGGTCAGCGTCGCCGCGGCCTACTTCGAGGACACGCTGCAGACGTCGCCCGCGGCGGTCCACTCAGCCGGAACGCTGGGCGCCGGCACGCTGGCCGCGCTGCTCGATGCTGCGCACGTCGGCCCGCTCGCCGTGCAGGAGATGCTGCACACCCAGATGCTGGGCGCCGGAGCAGCCTCGGCCGGCTCGCCCGGCGGAGTTCCGCTCGGCTGGCTGGCGGGAGTGCGGGGGGCGCTGGCCAACTGATGCGCATTGCAATCAATCTCGCGACCCGTCCCTTCGTCGAGCTGCGACCGCTGTTTGCGCGGCTTCGTCTTGCCATGGCTGCGCTGGCGCTCACCGCAATCACGCTCGGCGTCGTCCTGCATGTTCTCAACTCACACGCCCGTGCGGACCAGGCGCAGATGGACGATCTCAAGAAGCAGACCCTCGCCGCCCAGACGGAGCGACAGACCAACGAGGCGCGCATGCACGAGCCGCAGAACCGCGCGGTGCTCGAACGCTCCAGATTCCTCAACCTTCTGTTTGCGAGCAAGAGCTTCAGTTGGACCGCGGTGATGATGGACCTCGAACGCGTGCTTCCGGCGGGAGTGCAGGTCACCAGCATCGAACCCTCGATCACGGCGGAGGGCGATGTCAACATCCACTTGCGCGTCAGCGGGCAGCGTGAACTGGCCGTCGATCTGGTGCGCAACCTGGAGCGCAGCCAGCGCTTTCTGGCTCCGCACCTTACCAATGAGACGGCGCAGTCGCAGGAGCGCGGCCTGACCCCCGCCGCCGCAATCGGAGTTCCCGGCGGCGTGGAGTTCGATATTTTGAGCGGCTACAACCCATTGCCCGAACCGGCCAAGGACAGGGAGCCGGAACAGAAAGACAAGCCGCAGACACAAGGGCAGCCGAAGGACACATCCAGAGATAACAAGCCGGCAAAATCCTTAGTCCATGAAAGCTTAGACAATCGCGCTGCGAACCATTCAGCCGTCGCAAACCACAAGCCTGCGGCAGATCAAAAGGCGCCTCCGCCTGCCACTTCAAAGACCGTCAACCAGCCGTCCGCCAACGGAGGTGCGCGATGAGCGCCCTGACCGCGATCAGGCCGAAGGTCTCCGCCAGCAGTGCGCTGCTGCAAGCGAAAGCACTGCTCAGCCCGCTGAACCTGCACTGGGGTGGGGTGGGGCTGCTGGCTCTGCTGAATCTCTATCTGCTGGCGCAGATGGGATTCCTCTGGCAGTCGGCAAGCAACCACAACGCCGGCGCGATGGCCGATCAGCGCATTGCGCTGAAGACCGCCGGGATTGCTGCGCAACCCTTGCGCGGGCTCGATGCAAAGCTGGCGCGAGCCACCCAGGAGGCGGACAGGTTCTCGCGCCAGCGCCTTCCCGCATCCGACTCCGAGGTGGCCGGCGAGCTTGGCACGCTGTCCAAGATGCAGGCCGTGCGCCTGACACGGGCGCAGTACACTCATACCCCGGTGCTTGTCGGCTCGGCGGGCGAGATGACCGAAGTTCGCATCGACGCCACACTCAGCGGCGACTACCGCCCGCTGGTCCAGCTCATCAACTCCATCGAGCGCGACAAGATGTTCTTCCTTATCACCGGAGAGACGCTCAATGGCCAGCAGAGCGGAACCGTCAACCTCAGCCTGCACCTGAAGACCTATGAGCGGGGAGCCATGGAGCAGGACCTGGCGCCCGCCGAGGGCGAGACCGCCGGTGTGGCGGATGGAGGGCCTGGGCGATGAAGATGGCCAGCAGCGGAAGCTCGGAGGACCGCAAGAAGATCGCCGCAGTGGTTGGGTTTGTCCTGATCGCCGCCGGACTTATTTACTTTGAGTATTTCTACTCCGGCGCCCCCGCAACGCCCGCGCCAGACGCAGCCGCGACCGCGCCCGCTGTCTCAGCGGACAACAAAACAGTCGCGGCAGGCGATGCGGTTCCGGCTGAAATTGCCGTCAAGACGGTGGGAACCGCAGCCAAGCCACTGGGAACGACCTCGGCCGCGCTCGACCCAACCCTGCACATGGAGGCCATGCTGGTGACAGAGTCGCTGGAGTACTCCGGCAGCGGCCGCAATATCTTTTCCGCAAGCTCGGCGCCGGTTGTGACGATTCCGAATCCGATTACAACTGCGAGGCCGAAGCCGGGGCCGGCGCCCGTCGTTGTGCCCTGTCCGCCCAACTGTCCGCCGCCGCCGCCCCCGTCGCCGCCGCCGCCCATCGACCTGAAGTTCTTCGGCATCGTAGAGGCCTCGCCCAACGGACCGCGCCAGGCCTTTCTGCTGCATGAGGACAGCGTCTTTCTGGCCTCCCCCGGCGACGTTGTGCTGCGCCGCTATCGCGTAGTCTCGATTGCGGCAAAGTCCATCCAGGTGGAAGACATGCAGTACAAATACACGCAAACGCTCCCGCTGCTGACAAACTGATGACAAGGTTCAAGGTTCAAGGTTCGAGGTTCGAGACGACGCCGCCGCAGCTGGCCGCTGAGCAGGGCTTCATGCTGCTGGGCCTGATCGTGGCCATCGCGATCATCCTGCTGGTGCTGGGCGCGGCTGCGTCACAGGTGGCCCTCAGCCTGCGCCGCGAGCGCGAAGTGGAGTCGGCGCGCCGGGCCAACCAGTATGTGCGCGCCATCCAGTTGTACTACAGGAAATTTGGTCGCTACCCGGGATCCATCGAACAGTTGGAGAACACCAACAACACCCGCTATCTGCGCCAGCAGTATGTGGACCCGCTCACCGGCAAGGCCGACTATCGGCTGATTCTGGTGGGGCAGAACAAGACCACGGTGAAGGGCTTCTTCGGTGAGCCACTGGCCGGAATCGCAAGTCCCGGCCTGGGAACGCTGGCAGGAATGCAGTCGCCCGGCATGGGCGGCCAATCGACAACACCAAACGGAGTCGCCGGGCCAGGCAGTTCGACCGGGTTCGGTAGCTCGCCCGGGCTGGGTAGCTCAACCAGCTCGACGTACTCAAGCAACTCGTCAGGCTTCGGAAACTCGTCAGGATTCGCAGGCTCATCTGGACTTGGAGGCCAGTCAGGACCGGGAAGCGCTGCAGGAATGGGAAGCCAGCCGGGGACTGGCCTTCCCGGCTCAACCGGCCCGTTCATGGGCGTTGGCAGCAGCGCCACAGGCAACTCCATCCTTGTGCAGAACGAGCAGACGACCTACCAGACCTGGGAGTTTCTCTACGACCCGCGGATCGAAAAGCTGAAGCTCGCGGCAGCCCTCAATGGTGGCACAGATGCGCTGGGCGGAGGCGCGTTCGGCCAGTCTCCCGGTAGCACGGGGCAGCCTGCCAGTGGTTTTGGCCAGTCGTCCGGAGGGTTTGGTCAGTCGCCGAGCAGCACGGGGCAGTCTCCGTCATCTCCCAACGGCACCAATCAACCGCCTTTGCCGTAACCCTAAAGCACCACGCAACCTGTCAATCGCCATCCGGATCCCCCGCCTCAGCCAGGCCATACTCCTTCAGCTTGCGATAGAGCGTGGTCTTGCCGATGCCCAGCAGCTTGGCCGCCATCAGCTTGTCGCCGTTCAACTGGCGGATGGTGCCCAGGATGCCCATCGCCCGCTTCGCCTGCCAGCGACAGGTTTGCTTCCCGGCGATGCATGCGGAAGTCCTGCAGTTGCGTCGGCAGGTCGGCCATGTGCAGCACCGGCCCCGAAGAGAGCGCGCAGGCGCGCTCGATCGCATTCTCCAGCTCACGCACATTGCCCGGCCAGTCGTACTCGGTCATCAACCGGATCGCATCCTCGCTGAAGACATGGGAGGCGCCGGTCTCGCGGTGCATCCGCTCCAGGAAGTGCGCGGCCAGCACGGCGATGTCGTTCCTGCGTTCGCGCAGCGGAGGCAGCTTGAGGTTGACCACACTGAGGCGGAA
>JBEKWE010000135.1:0-6314 GCA_049513335.1 Acidobacteriaceae bacterium
GCGATCGACCCCACAATCGCCTCCAGCAGGTCTTCGATTGTCACGAGGCCTGCCACGCCGCCGTACTCGTCGATCACGATCCGCATGTGCTGTTTCTCAATCTGCATCTCGCGCAACAGATCGGCCACATTCTTCGTCTCCGGCACAAACTCCGCCGGCTTCTGCAATTGCGCCACCGTCCGGCTGCCCAGGTCTGCGTCCAGCACATGCAACAGGTCGCGCGCAAACACGATCCCCGTCACATGGTCCAGCGTGCCCGCGAACACAGGCACGCGAGAGAACGCATTCTCCTTCAACTTCTCCAGCAGCCCGGCAAGGCTCAGCGACTCCGGTACAGCGAAGATCGCCGGCCGCGGAGTCATCACCTCGCGCACCACCTTGTCGCCAAACTCCACCGCCGACCGCACCAGCTCGCGGTCGCTCTCTTCAAGGATCCCCTCCTCCTCGCCCGCCTCCAGCAGCGCGTCCATCGCCTCCGACGGATGCTCCTCCTCCGCGGCGTCCTCCGGCTCGGCCAGCGCCACAATCGACAGCAGCAGTCCCAGCGTCAGCGTCACCGGCAGAATCAGGTAGAACAGCGCCTCCAGCACAACCCGTATGCGCGCAATCCATAGCCCGCGCGTCCGCGCAAACAGTATCTGCGGAACCAGCCGGTCAAAGATCAAAATCAGCAGCACCAGCTCGAAGAGCGTGATTGCAACCTCGCTCCACATCGACGCCAGCCCGTAGGCCACCGACCCATACAGCCGCAGCCCCATCAGTAGCGCAATCGCCGCCAGCGTTAGCTGCCGTAGCACCGACGCCGACAGCGCCAGGTTCTCCCGCCCCAGCCGCAGCCTCGGTTCCACCAGCCGCGTCCACGCATCGATATTGTCCTGATACTCGCGCGCCAGAAACTTGCCCATCTCGCTGTACACGCGGTCCACATACGAGGCCAGAGCCAGCACCGCCAGCAGCGCCCCCAACGTCAACCCATACGCCCCGCTCACGCCTGCCCCCGCTTGCGAACCACGCGCCCACTCGCCCTGGCAATCAATCCCGTCTTCATCCCCAGCTCCCGCCGCAGCTCCGCCTCGCGCGCCGCCATCTCGCCCGCGTCCTCCTCATGATCGAAGCCCGCCAGGTGCAGCACCCCATGCAGCAGCAGCACCCGCACCTCGTCCCTCAGCGAGTGGCCGAACCGCGCCGCCTGTCGCGCCGCCGTCTCCAGCGAGATGGCCAGATCGCCCGCCACGCCCAGCCCCGCATCGCCCGCCGGAAACGACAGCACATCCGTCGCCTCATTCTTCCCGCGAAATTGCCGGTTCAGCCGCCGCAGCGTCGTATCGTTGGCCAGCAACACATGCACCTCGCCCTCGACCCCGACGGCCGCCCGCGCGCGGTTCACAAACCGCGCAAGCCCCGCCTTCGACAACCCCAGCGTCTGCCAGGGCTTCGCCTCGCCAGCCAACCTTCGCGGAGCTTCCAGGGTAATCATCTGTACTTTGATGCTACCTGAGCCTGCCCGCTCGCACCTTGCCGAAGACCACGGAGAGTTGGACCGCCATCAGCAGCGCACCCAGCCCCACCGCGCCCCATCCCGCCCACGCCGCACAGCCCCGCGGCCGGAAGAAGTGCAGCAGCAGCGCTCCGGCCAACAGGTTCCCGAATCCCCACAGAACATTGCTCAGCGGCGACGACTCGCCCTTTCCCGGCGGCTTGGCAAACGGCGACTGGAAGGGGTTCCCGCTGGTCCCCTGCACAAAGTGAGGCACTCCATTGGCCAGAAACGCCCCGCCCAAAAATTCCAGCAGATAAAAATACCAGTGCATCGACGAGCCCCCATCACTCCCTACTGCGGCTTGGTACTTACTGTTCCCTGTTCCCTGGTCTCTGTTCCCTGCTCTACCGCATCTGCAAGCCCGGCGTCGCCCAGCTCCAGCGGTATCTGCTGCGCCCGCCCGTAGCTGTCGTAGGCGCGCACAATCCGTTGCACCAGGCTGTGCCGAACCACATCCACATCTTCAAAGTGGCAGAAGCGGATCCCCTCCACTCCATCCAGCACGCGCAGCGCGTCAAACAGCCCCGACTTCTTCGGGTTGGGCAGATCGATCTGCGTCAGGTCGCCCGTAATCACCGCCTTCGAGCCATTGCCCATGCGGGTCACAAACATCTTCATCTGCTCGATCGTCGTGTTCTGCGCCTCGTCCAGGATGATGAATGCGTCCGACAGCGTCCGTCCGCGCATGAACGCCAGCGGCGCCACCTCGATCACATTCCGCTCCAGCAGGTTGTCCACCTTGCCCAGCTCCAGCAGGTCGTAGAGCGCGTCGTACAGAGGCCGCAGGTACGGGTCCACCTTCTCCTGCAATGTGCCCGGCAGGAATCCCAGCCTCTCGCCCGCCTCCAGCGCCGGCCGCACCAGGACGATCCGGCTCACCCGCTTGGCCATCAGCGCCGACACGGCCATCGCCACCGCCAGGTACGTCTTGCCCGTTCCGGCCGGCCCCAGCCCGAAGGTCATGTCGCCCTGCTCCATCGCCTCCAGATACTTTCTTTGGTTGGGCGAGCGCGGCTGCACCATCCGCTTCACCCCCGCCGACCGCTGCCTGCCCGCGTCCACCAGCGCGCGCAGCGTCACCGCCGGGTCCGCAATCACCAGCCGCAGCATCCCCTTCAGCTCGCCGTTCTGCAGCGTCACGCCCGACCGGCGCAGCGCCTCGAAGTCGGCAAAGATGCGCTCCACCTGCTCCACGCCCTCCGCCGCGCCGCCAATCTCGATCGCGTCCGAGCGCAGATCGATCGTCACCTGAAGCCCATCCTCCATCAGCCGAAGGTTCTCGTCGCGGGTCCCGTACAGGGGCTCAATGCCAGGCGTGATCTCAAGCGATTTTTTTATCAAGTGGTTTTCTGACCTCCGTCAGGGTATGCAGAATCTCGTAAATACGTCTCTGTTTTGATAGGGCGGGACTTTAGTCCCGTCGGTTGCATTGCCGTTTTGACCAAGTGCTTGCCGTTTTGAAAGGGCGGGACTTCAGTCCCGCCGGTTGCGCAGCCATTGAAACGCGGCTTTAGCCGCCGAGGGAATCTCGAACGCACCTTCAAATCTTCCCTGAGTCGGATGTCTGAGAGTCTCGGCGGATGGCGCAAGCTCCGGGCAGCACGGTGAATCGGTTGCGGGCTTGCGATCGGATTGGCGAGGGTTGCCAATAATTTGCCGAAGTTGCGCACAGACTAGAACGCGCCCCGCGCCCAGTCAAGTCAATTTTAGATGCACCCCGTACCCCCCGCGATACACCCCATATCAGTTCTTGCCGTCGTCCGTTTTTGCTCGTCATTCTGGCGCAGCATCCGAAGCCGTCATTCTGGCGCAGCCAGAATCTCTGTATTTCGTTTTTGCTTGTTTTCGCCGTTGCTTGTTCTTGCCGTCATCCTGAGCGCGTCTTTCGAGCGCGAAGGACCCCGATGAACTCCGTCCCGCCTCAACCGCCCGAACCTTTCTCCCACAAAACTCCATCTCGCGCGTCTCTCCTATAGGATTCTCACTCAGAAGGAATTGCACTCACCATGAGAACGTCTACCCCGCACCATCCCACTTCCCGACGCTTCAGCTTCGCCCTCGCCCTCGCCGCGCTCCTCGCAATGCCCCTCGCCGCAATCCCCGCTCCCAGCCAGTCCCCGCCCCAGCCCGCAGCCGCGCCACAAGCGGCAACCACACCAACGCCACCACTGGCCTTCGATGTTGCCTCTGTTCGACTTTCCGCTCCAAATGGTCCCCGTCCCTATATCAACGATCTTCCATCGAACAGATTTACCGCCACAAACGAACCTCTTTCCAACTTGATTCGGATCGCTTACGGAGCAATTGGAAATAATAGAATCACAGCGCCCGAATGGCTTTCCTATACGCATTACGATATCGCCGCGCAGATCGAGGGCGATACCAAACTCACGCACGAGCAGATGATGCCGCTTCTCAGGCGATTGCTGGAGGAGCGATTTCACTTGGTTGTGCATCATGAGGAGAAGGTGGTTCCTGGCTATGAGTTGGTGGTGGCAAAGGGCGGGCCAAAACTAAATCCGACCAAAGGCGCTAAACAGTATGGCTATTTTTTGTCCAACGAATTGCGATTTCAGAATGTGTCAATCAAGGAAATTGCTGCAATGCTTGGGGGTGCGGCTGGGGGGGCTGGCGTCGATAAGACTGGGATCACGGGCAACTACGATATCGATTTGAAATTCGCACCAGAAAATGTAAGCGAAGGCAGTGCGGATGCGGCACTGCCTTCCATCTTTACCGCGGTGCAGGAGCAGCTCGGCCTCAAGCTCGTGCCGCAAAAAGTCCCCATCGACACCCTCGTCATCGACCACGTCGACCGAATCCCCACGGAAAACTAGCCCCGCCGCAAGACTCCCCGGTTGACCCAGCCCCTCGCCTTCCGTAGACTAAATAGTTGCAGCGATGTGGCGTCTCTGCCTCCGCCTGCATCCCAATCTCCCCGTCGTCGATTGCAATCGCGCGGGCCCGGAAAAGAGTTCAGTTTCTATGGCAAATCATGTCTCCTCGTTGAAGCGCGCCCGTCAGACCGAAACCAAGACCGCGGACAACCGCGCCAACAAGAGCAAGCTCCGCAGCACCCTGCGCGTCCTGCGCGAGGCCATCGACGAGGGCAACAAGAAGACCATCGCCGCCACCTATAGCGAGACCGTCTCCATCCTCGACAAAAGCGTGCAGAAGGGCGTGATCCACAAGAACACCGCCAGCCGCTACAAGGCCCGCCTCAACGCCCGCGTCAAGGCCCTCGCCGCTCCCAGGAAAGTCGCGTAATTCAATCTCTCTTCATAACATGAGAGCCAGCCCGATCCAGTGGCTGGCTTTTTTGCGTCTTCCCCTTACCGCGACGAACTCCCCGGCCTCTCGTCCGGCCCATACAGCGTCGGCCGCTTGCGCGCGGCCCCCGGCTCCGGATCGCCCAGCACCACAGATCCCTGCGCCACCGCCGCGCCCTGCTCCGGTGTTGTAGCCTGCGACGTAGCATTTTCCCCCGCACCCGCTCCCACCCCCGCCAAAGTCTGCGCTGCAGAATCTCCTCCCACCGCACTCGCCCCCGTCCCACTCGCCCCACTCGCCGCATCCGCCACTGAATCCGTCGCCAGCGGCGTCGACACCCGCTCCAGCGACAGGTCGATCCGCGCCCCCGCGTCCGGCGGGGCCAGCGCCTCCGCCGCCTTCACCTCGGCCTGGTCCTTCTCCGTCAGCGGCGGCAGCGCGTACACCTCCACCGCGGCCTCGCGCTCGCTGTACGCGTCGTCGTCCTTGGTCGCCGCATGGTGCACCAGAGTCTCGCGCACCACTCCCAGCCGCATCCCGTCCGCCGACAGCGCAAAGTTCTCCCCTGCCCGCTCCACCGGTGTGCAATCGATCTTGAACAGCACTCTGCCGTCGTAGCTCTGCACCACGCGGACCTCCTGCTCTCTCACCATGTTCTCCGCCAGCGGCCCATCCGCATCCACCGCGCCTGTCACCACAATCCGTCCCAGCGCGAACCGTCCCGCCGCCGGCGCAAACGCCAACACTGGCGCAACGTGCAGATCGCTGAAGCTCTGCTGCCACATCTCCTCGCCCTTCAGGTTGAAGCCTGCCAACTCCTGCCTCTCCGCGCTGCCCCTGCATCCAAAGGCCACAAACTCGCTGTGCCCGACAAAGGTGGGGTTGGGAGCGCACGTTGTGTCCCACTCCGCCAGCTCGCTCACCTTGCCCGTGTGCGCATCAAAATTAAACAGCCAGCGGTCCTTGCCGCCCTCGATCACATCCAGAAACCCGCCCGTCGTCATCGGCAGATCCACCGTCGACCGTGCGCGAATCGCTCCCGCCGATGCCACCACCAGGCCCTCCGCGCCCGCGCCCTTACTTGTCAGCCGGTAGAAGTTCAGTTGCACCGGCGCAGGATCAGCCTGCGCGGAGTTCTGTAACCCCAAATCCCCCGAAGCCGCGCCATCCGACCCAGCACCAGCCGCCGGTTTTGTCGTCTCCACCATCAGCAGGTCCTCGTTCGCCGAAACCAGCACACCCACAATGTGCCGCTCGATGCGCAGCAGCGGCGTCTCGCGAAACGCATCCTGCGCCCCGCCCCCCGCCATCGGCGCAAGCACCGTCAGCCGGTCGCGCACTCGCAGCAGAAACCGTCCGTGCCCCAGCTCCCACAGGTACTGCCCGCGATCGTGCATCCGCCACTGGGTCCGCGCCAGCACTTTGCCCGTCGGCAGCTCCACCAGGGCAGCGCCAACTGTCCGGTCGTCGTCGTCCGCCGGGTCCCCCGGCTCGCGCTTCATCA
>JBEKWE010000136.1:0-6301 GCA_049513335.1 Acidobacteriaceae bacterium
TCACGCGCATAGACCACGCCGAACAGACCCACGCCGAATGGGCCGCAACCTTCCATGATTTGCTCGAAGCCGCAGGCTGGGCCGCTTGCAGCCGCGACAGCAGCGTCGAGTTCCAGGCCCGGCGCAAGTGGGAGAGCGCGCTGGACGAGCTGGCGACCCTGGACTTCGACTCGCGCTCCGATGGCACACGCGTGCGTTTCTCCGCCGCTCTTGCCGCGCTCGAGCGCATCGCCACGCAGACGCTCTTCGCGCCCGAGTCGCGCCACGCGCCGGTGCAGATCATGGGGCCGCTGGAGTCCGCGGGCTCCCGCTTCGACGCGGTCTGGTTCCTGCGCGCCAACGACCTCGCATGGCCCTCCCACCCCGCGCCCAATCCCCTGCTGCCCTGGCTCCTGCAGCGCGAACTCGCCATGCCCGGCGCCGATCCCGCGCACGACACCGCACGCGCACAACGCATCACCGAACGCATCGCCGCCAGTGCGTCCAGCGTCTTCTTCAGCTACGCGCGGCAGACTGCCGACGGACAGCAGCGCCCGTCGCCCGTGGTTACGGGTCTGGCCGCGAACGGGCTGGCCATCGACTTCCGCAGCGCCAACGAGATCGCTCCCGCCGGTCCAGATGTTGAACCTGTCGAATTGGAAGCATTCGCGGACGACGAACCCATCCCACCCCCGCCGGAGCGCGTTCTTCACGGAGGCGCATCCATTCTCGCGGCGCAGGCCGCCTGCGGCTTCCGTGCCTTCGCCGAGAAGCGCCTCTTCTCCTCCGCGCTCGACACTGTCTCGCTCGGCCTCGATCCACGCGAGCGCGGAAGCCTCGTCCACGCCGTTCTGGAGCGCTTCTGGGCGGAGGTTGAGACGCAGTCCGCGCTCAAAAGCCTGCCGCTCGATGAGCGTACCGCCCTGCTCAACCGGTTTATTGACGACGCATTCGCCAAGGACCACGCCCGCCCCGCATCCGGATGGCCCCGCGCCTACCTCCGCACGGAACGCCAACGCCTGCTCAACCTGCTCGGCCTGTGGCTCGACTACGAGGCCAGCCAACGCGCGCCCTTCACCGTTCAGTCACGCGAAGAAACACTCCACGACGTTCCGATCGGCCAGCTGCGCCTCAACATCCGCGTCGACCGCGTCGACCTTGCACTCGGTGAAGGAAACACCGGACAACCATCCAGCGAGATCATTCTCGACTACAAGACCGGCCCTGCCAGCCCCGCCGACTGGCTGGGCGACCGGCCAGACGCGCCACAGCTTCCGCTCTACGCCGTTGTCAGCGGAACTCCCCATCTCGCCGCTGTCGCCTTCGCCAGCGTTCGCCCCGGCAAGGACCTGGGCCTCCACGGCTACGAATCCCGCGACGGGGTCCTTCCCAAGGCTGCAAAGTTAAAGGCCGAAAGCCTCGCAGCGCAGGTCGATCAGTGGCGCGAGGTGCTCACCGCGCTCGCCGAGGACTTCCACTCCGGCGAGGCGCGCGTCGACCCGAAGCATTACCCGCAGACCTGCGCGCACTGCGAGCAGCGCCTGCTCTGCCGTCTCGACCCCGCCACACTCGACGCCAACTCTATGGACGAAGATTCCGGCGGCGATTCCCAGTCCGGCTCCTTCGATTCCGCATGCGAGGAGGACGCACGTGGCTGAACTCCTGCGCTTCCCACCCAGCCCAGTCGCCGCGCCGCCCGACGCCGATGCCCGCCAGCAGGCCCTTGACATCCGCCGCTCCTTCATCGTCGAAGCCCCGGCCGGCTCGGGCAAGACCGGCCTGCTCATCCAGCGCCTGCTCAAGCTGCTAGCCGACCCCGCCGTCGAGCAGCCCGAGCAGGTCCTCGCCATCACCTTTACCAACAAAGCCACCGCCGAGATGCGCGACCGCGTCCTCGCACATCTGACCGCCGCAGCTCAATCCAACGACGAATCCGCGGTCCTGGAGCAGCTCGCCGCAGCAGCATATGA
This sequence comes from Acidobacteriaceae bacterium, assembly GCA_049513335.1. Taxonomy (GTDB): domain Bacteria; phylum Acidobacteriota; class Terriglobia; order Terriglobales; family Acidobacteriaceae; genus Edaphobacter. The sequence continues at coordinate 1,950 of JBEKWE010000136.1, forward strand.
ACCAGCAGCAGCCGAGAACGAGTTCCAGGCCGAGACGCGGGAACTCGCCCGCGCCGTCCTCGCCCGCGACCGTCAGCTCGGCTGGGCGCTCACTGACCACCCCCATCGGCTCAACATCCGCACCATCGACTCGGTCTGCGCCGAGATCGCGCGCACCTTGCCCGTTCTGTCCGGCTCCGGCGGCCGCCTCACCCCGGCGGAAGACGCCGGACCCCTCTACCGCGAGGCCGCGCGGCGCACGCTGCTGCTGCTCGGCACGGGCGACGCTGCATTCGACACTGCCCTGCGCGACCTCCTGCTGCACCGCGACGGCAACCTCGCCGAGTGCGAGACACTGCTCGCCAACATGCTCAGCCTGCGCGACCAGTGGGGCGACCTGGTCCCCATCACCGGGCCGCAGCTCAACGAAGCGTGGCTCGACGCCAACGTCCTGCCCCGCCTCGAACTCGCGCTCGACCACGCCATCCGCGCCGCCCTCACGCCGCTCGCGCAGGCCTTCCCCGCCGATCTTCTCGCCGAGCTCACCAATCTCGCCGCCGAGATGGCCCACTGCGAAGGCTACAAAGGCCAGGCGTCGCCCATCGCCCTCTGCGCCAATCTCCACAACCCACCTGATCCCCTTGCCGCGCACCTCGACCACTGGCTTGCACTGCTCCATCTGCTCACCACCGCCGATGGAGGCTGGCGCAAGGAACGAGGCCTTACCGGCAAGAACCTCAAGTTTGTCTACGACAGAAAACACCACAATCACACGCGCCTGGTCGCGATTCTTGAAGCGCTCCGCGACCGCAACGACCTACTCCTCGCCTTTGAGAAGATTCGAACCCTTCCCCCTGCCCGCTACCCCGCAGACCAGTGGGCTGTCGCCAAGAGCCTCTTTCGCGTTCTCAGCCGCGCGCTGGTCGAACTGCAGCTCGTCTTCAGTGCCCGCAACCAGTGCGACTTCACCGAACTCAGCCTGCTCGCCCGCACCGCCCTCCGCGCGGACTCCGGCCCCGAAGACCTGGCCGCCGCTCTCGGCGCGCGCCTGCAGCACCTCCTGGTCGATGAGATGCAGGACACCTCCACCAGCCAGTACGAGCTGATCGAACTGCTCACCGCCAACTGGGACGGCTACGGGCAGACCGTCTTTCTGGTCGGCGACCCACGCCAATCCATCTACCTCTTCCGCCAGGCGCGGGTCGAGCGCTTCATCCGCGCCATGCACACCCAACGGCTCGGCGACCTGCCCCTCACGCGCCTGCGGCTCACCGCAAACTTCCGCTCCCAGCGCACCCTCGTCGAACAGTTCAACCGCGACTTCAATCTTATCTTCCCCCAGGAATCCGACCCCCACGCCCTCCCCTACACGCCCGCCCAACCCACGCTGCCCGCCTCGCCCAGCGCACGCGGCGCCGTCTGGCACGCCAATCCAATCTCGACGAACCCTGACGACGCGGCCAGCGAAGCCCTCACCCCGGCCCAGCACAAGCAGCAACAGGCCCGCAGCGATGCGCTCGAACTCCGCCGCATCGTCAGCGAGTGGCTCGCCAAGCCGCTTCCGCCGGGCCGCAGCGAGCCCTGGCAGATCGCCGTCCTGGTGCGCAGCCGCAAACACCTCATCGAGATCGTTGCGGCACTAAAACAGGAAGATGCAATCCCCTTCCGCGCGGTCGAGATCGAGTCCCTCGGCCAGCGTCAGGAGGTGCTCGACCTCACCGCGCTCACCCGCGCCCTACTGCACCCCGCCGACCGCGTCGCCGCGCTTGCCGTTTTGCGCGCTCCCTGGTGCGGCCTCTCGCTGGCCGACCTGCACACGCTCACTGGCTGCGACGACCCCGCCCTCCAGAGCCACTCCATCCTGCGCCTGATGGACGAGCGCGGCCACCTGCTGCCCGACGACTCCTGTAAGCGCCTCCGGCGCGTCTGGCAGGTCCTCACAGAAGCCGCCGTCCAGCGTGCGCGCCTCACCCTCGCACAGCTCGTCGAACGCGCCTGGCGATCGCTCGGCGGAGACGCATGGCTCACCGAATCAGAGCGAATAAATACCAACCGATTCTTTGATTTACTAGGTAAACCGCAAGTTAAACTGGAAAAAGATCAGTCCGTCAGCCTGCTCGACCCAACCCTCCTCGAAAGCCGCCTGCAAGAGCTCTACGCTGAACCCGAACCGGTTCCCGCCGGAGGTCCCTTTGTCGAACTGCTCACCATCCACAAGGCCAAGGGGCTGGAGTGGGATGTCGTCCTGGTCCCTGCCCTCGAACGCCAGCCTGCGGCAGACCGCTCCCGCCTGCTCACCTGGACGGAACTCGAACCGTTGGACGCCTCCGACGAAGACGCGGCACACTTCATGCTCGCGCCCATCGCCGGTCGCGGCGAACAGTCGAAGGCGCTCAACAGCTGGCTCAACGGAATCCATCGTGCCCGCGAGGCGGCCGAGCGCAAGCGCCTCTTCTATGTTGCCTGCACCCGCGCCCGCGAGGATCTGCACCTCTTCGCCGCGCCCACCGTTACCTCCAATGGCGAGCTTCAACTCCGCTACGACAGTCTCCTCCAGGCCGCCTGGCCCGCCGCCGAGTCCCACTTCTCCGCCACACAACTTCCTGAGATTGCTTCAGTACCGGCAGCCTCAGCCGAACCGTTTGTCCTCGACCTCGCCGCCTCCGCAATCCCGTCCCACGCCAACCTGAACCGTCTTCCACTCGCCTTCGATCCCGCCGCGCGCATCGCCGCCGCCCGCGCCCACAGGCTGCCCTACGGTGATCCCGACAGCGCCACCGGCCCCAGCCTGGCCCAATTCTCCCGTCCCGAAGGCTCGTTGGCCGCGCGCTCCTTCGGCAACGTCGTCCACGCCGCGCTGGAGACCATCGCCGACCGCATCGCCGCCGGCAGCTCTCACGGCGCGCTGCTTGCAGAAATTCCCTCGTGGCTTCCACGCCTCGCCGCACTGTTGCGCGCCGACGGACTTGCCCACGCCACCGTCAACCGCCTCGCCCGCGAGGCCCGCACAGCCCTGGAAGACACTCTGCGCGACCCTGACGGCCTCTGGCTGCTCGCGCCCCACGCCGCCGCCGCCAACGAGTTCGCCCTCACCGCATGGCCCGAGACTCATAACGCGGACGGTCAACCCGCCATTCGCCCCACTTCCATCCGCATCGACCGCATCTTCTGCGCCGGATCCGAACCCCACTCCGCCGGCGAAGACTTCCTCTGGATTGTCGACTACAAGACCTCCGCGCCCCACAGCTCCGCCAGCCTGGAAGACTTCCTCGTCCACCAACGCGCCGCCTATGCGCCCCAGTTGGAGACCTACGCCCGCATCCTCACCCAGCTCCCGCACCCTCCGGACCGGCCCGCGCCCAAAGAGGTCCGCCTCGCGCTCTACTACCCCACGCTGCCCCGCCTGCTCTGGTGGCCTCTCGCCAACCCACCCGCCTGAGTCCATAACCGGAGACACCAGGAAGATCGTCTTTCGCGTTCCCGGTGCCACGCGCTACCATTTTCCTTATGCGACCCGCAGAACAAACAGGCCGCAAGCGGCGCGATCTGGCGGAGCTTTGCGTTGGATACGCGCTGGTCCTCATCGTGATCTGGACGCCGCGCCCCTGGCAGCGACTGCTCTACTGCGCGGCCGCCGTCTTCCTCGCCTCCGTACTCGCGATCTCCTTCAACGGTTGGAAGCAGATGGGCCTGCGCACGGCCAACCTGGCGCGCTCGATCTGGGTGATTGGTGTCGCGCTGCTTGGGTGCGCAATCGCCATGGTCCTTGCCGGCCGGATGCACACGCTGCAATGGCCCGGCGGTCCCATGCTATTTCTCCACCGCTATCTGGGCTACGTTATATGGGCCGTTATTCAGCAGGTCCTGCTGCAAAATTTCTTCCTTGCGCGCCTGCTGCGCCTGATGCGCGGCCCGGGATCCGCCGCGCTGGTGGCCGCGGCCATCTTCTCGCTCGCCCACCTTCCCAATCCCATCCTGACCGCGGGCGCCTTCGTCTGGGGCCTCGCGGCCTGCCTGCTCTTCCTGCGCTACCGCAACCTGGTCCCGCTAGCCCTGACGCACGCCATCCTGGGAGTCACCCTCGCGATGACTGTGCCCGGCCCGGTCGTTCGCAACATGCGGGTCGGCCTGGGCTACCTGACCTACTCCGCGAATCACCTCAACCACTGAGACCAGACCGTGTCCACCAGCGCGTGAGTGATAGCGGACGCGCCAACCCGCCGGTCGCGCCTCCATGCTCGCCCGTAAAATATCCCCGCCAGCGCGGCCAGCGCAACGTATCGCCAGTTGAAGTGCGCGGCGCGCTTGTTGAAGTGCGCGAGACCGAAGAGCACCGCCGTCGTAAGCAGCGCAGCGGTGCGTCCCAGCCGCCG
>JBEKWE010000137.1:0-6824 GCA_049513335.1 Acidobacteriaceae bacterium
AGCATGTACTTCGGCTTGGGCGCCCAGTTGCTCATGTCATCGTTCACGCCGAAGCAGCGCACCTCGCACAGCCGCGGCTGGCTCAGGTCCACCGGCAGCGACTCCCACGATCCGCCGATAAACCGGTCGCTCAGGAAGTAGTCCTTGTCCTTATACATGTCGGGATACATCGCCGAACTCTTGGTCCGCGGATGCGCGACCCACAGTATGCTGTGCGTCTCGTTCATAAACCGCAGCACGTCGTCCGCCGAGCCCAGGTGGTACACCGTTCCATAGCCCGGAACATTCTCCTCAAACGGCGTTCCCGGCGCAAGTTGTCGCGGATGCGTATAGTAAATCGGCCCCGGCGTCATGATGTACGTGTGTCCGGCGATGTACGCGTTTGCCTCCTCCTCCGGCATCACCAGAAAGTTCTTGTCGCTCAGCTTCGCCGACGCCTCGAAGTACGCCTTCTGCTCCGGCAGCCGCTTCGGCCCCGGGTCAGTGCCATCCGAGTCGTCGTGAAAGTCGCCCAGGTACACAATGTTGATCCCCAGCCCGCGGAACACGGGCACCCACGTCGGGCTCAGGTCCGACGTTCCCCGGTCGCGCACCATCTCGTTCAGCTCCAGGTGGAAGTGTCCCGTCACCGTCTTGAATCCCGCCACCGGCTTGTACACATCGTCGTGCGTATACGCCATCACGGCCTGCTGCGTCGCGTGGCTTCCCGTCGCGCTCAGGTAGTAGTAGGCCGCCATGCGCTGCACCGTTCCCGGCGGCGCGTTGTACAGCGCGCAGTTCTCCGCCTGCGACCGCGCCGTCGACGCGCGCCGCGTCCACACCTCCGGCGCAACGCCCCACGGATCGTAACCCTCGCATCGTTCCGGCTGCATCACGCCCAGCGAAAAGCTGCTGTCGCTGTCCTTGCGCGTATACACATAGCCTCCGTTCACCTCGTTCTCGCGCGCGAAGAAGAACTTGTGCGGCGGCGGAAACACCGCCAGCGATCCCGCACCCGCCTGCATGATCTCCAGCCGGTTCCTCGCGCGAATGTTCACCGCCTGCTGGTTCACCGCGCCGCCAAAATCGTCCTCCTGCCACATCTGCGACGTGTCGCGCCACACCACCTTGGTGTCCTTGGCAATCGCAAATCCCTTCAGCCCCGCCTTGTAGATGAACGCCACGTCCTTCGCATTCGTGCTGGCCACTGCCTCCTGCCGCAGCAGGTTCGATCCCTTGTACACCGTGAACTGCAAGTCTCCGCTGAAGATCCCCAGCGTCAGCCCATTGAACGTCACGCTCACCCGGTCGCCGTCCGTCTTCACTGTGCATCGGTCGGATTTGTAACTCACCGCCGCGCGCTTAATCTCGTCCTGCGTCCGTCCCGGCCCCACCAGCCGCTCGTGTCCCGGAACCACCAGCGGCGCGTCCCAGAACACCATCCACTTGTACCAATCCTCATTCTCCGGCGTGTCCTTGCCCAGCCGCTTCAGGATGTCCAGCTCAGTCGTCGATATTCTCCGCCGCCCCGTCGTCACCTCGAACTGCGGCGTCAGCTCCTTGCCCAGCTCAATCCACGCCCCGCCCGCCTTGCGCGCCGCCAGCTCCGCAACCACCGGCTGCCCGTCCCTCAGGGCAAACTCCGCCCGCAGCACCTGCTGCACTTCGCCCTGCCACACCAGCGTCACCCCGCCCGCTGTCGCCACGGCCCGCACCCCATCCACGGTCTTGTAGCCCTGCATATTGCAGTTCATGCCCTGCGCGGAGCAGATTGCGGAAGACACTCCCAAACCCAGCACAACAGCGATTCGCTTCATCGGTTTATCCTCTTTGGCTCCGCCACACGCCCACGCGGCCGTCAGATTCGCAACATCGTACGCCACCCCGTGCGCAGCGTGTAAAGAAGCAGAACCAATGTACCTCACCCAACTAACATTTGGAGAGATGGCTGGATTCACCGTGCGGCCAGCACCTACTCCCACTCGATGGTGCCGGGCGGCTTGGAGGTGATGTCGTAGACCACGCGGTTGATGCCGCGAACCTCGCTGACGATCCGGCCGGAGATGGCGCGCAGCACCTCGTACGGCAGCGGAGCCCAGTCGGCCGTCATGCCGTCCTCGGAGTGAACCGCGCGCACGCAGCAGGTGTAGGCATAGGTCCGCTGGTCGCCCATCACGCCAACGGTCTTCACCGGCAGCAGCACGGCGAACGACTGCCAAACCCTGCGGTAGAGTCCCGCCGCCTTGATCTCGTCCACCACGATCGCGTCGGCCTCCTGTAATAACGCCACGCGCTCCGCGGTCACCTCGCCCAGGATGCGCACGGCGAGTCCCGGCCCGGGGAAGGGCTGGCGCTCGATGATTTCGTCCGGCATTCCCAGGTCGCGCCCGATGCGGCGGACTTCGTCCTTGAAGAGATCGCGCAGCGGCTCGATCAGCTTCAACTTCATATTCGCCGGCAGGCCACCCACGTTATGGTGGCTCTTGATGGTCTGCGACGGCCCTTTGACGCTGGAGGATTCGATCACATCGGGATAGAGCGTGCCCTGCACCAGCCATGCGATCTCTTCGCCGCCGGAGCGGGTCGATCCCTTCTCCGACGCCAAGATTTTTTTCGCCTCATCGTCGAAGACCGCGATAAACTCGCCGCCGATCGCCTTGCGTTTCTTCTCGGGATCGCTCAGGCCGGCCAGGGCCGCAAGGAACCGCTGGCTGGCATCCACCGCAACCACGCGCAGGCCAAGCTGCTCGCGCATTGTCTTCTGCACTTTGCTGAACTCGTCCTTGCGCAACACGCCGTTGTTGACGAAGATGCAGGTCAGCCGGTCGCCGATGGCGCGCGAGACCAGCACGGCCGCAACCGAGGAATCCACGCCGCCGCTCAGCCCGCAGATCGCGTGCCCTTCGCCTACCTGCGCGCGCACGCGTTCCACCGTGGAGTGGATGAAGTGCTCCGGCGTCCAGTCTGCCTTCGCGCCGCAGATGCCGAGCACGAAGTTGCGCAGCAGTTCCATTCCCTGCCGCGTGTGAACCACCTCGGGATGGAACTGCACGGCCCAGATGTGCCGCGCTTCGTCCGCGATTCCGGCCAGCGCGTTCGCGGTCTTCGCCGTCTGCGTGAAGCCCGCTGGCAGGGCCTTCGCTTCGTCGCCGTGGCTCATCCACACCTCGAGCGTCGTGGGAAGTCCGCGAAAGAGCGCCGTCTCGGCGATCACCTCCACCTGCGCGTGGCCGTACTCGCGCGCGGGAGCAGGCTCGATCCGCCCTCCCAGGTGATGCACGATGAAGTGCAGCCCGTAGCAGATGCCCAGCACCGGCACGCCCATTGCGAGCAGCGCGGGATCGGCGGCGGGAGCGTCCGCATCGTACACCGAACTGGGCCCGCCCGAGAGTATCAGCCCCAGCGGCTCCAGCGCGCGAATCTGCTCGATCGGCGCGGTGCAGGGAAGCACCACGGAGTAGACGTTGAACTCGCGGATGCGGCGCGCGATCAGTTGGGTGTACTGTGAGCCGAAGTCCAGAATGACGATGGTTGAGGTGTCCACAGAACCGATTGTAAACGGGGCCCGGCGCCGCACTCGTTCGCGACTGCAGACTTCCGCAAGACGAGCCATTAATGGTACTTTCTAACCCAGCTTTTCCATCGTGGACCTTCTCCACGCACAGGTGCCAGAACTGGGGCCATCGACACCTGGGAAGAGAAATCTGAGACAGGGAAATCCTATGACCATCACACGGCGTTCTGTCCTCGCTGCGTCCGCATCGCTTGCGGGCATTGCGGCCCTCCAGCGGCTCGGCTTCGCGCAATCGGCTGCCACAACCGCCTCCAACGCACCCGCTGCAGACAGCTTTGCTCCCGTCGCGCCTCCCGCCACGCCTACCGCAAAGGCGCTCTACGCCGACATCGGACCCGATGCATGGGTCGAACTCAACCATCGCCTGCGTACGGTGAACGATGACCTCGTCGCACGCGGCCTGCGCCACATTCCCGGCGTCGAAGGCACATTCCTCACAGGCTATCCATACAACGAGTTCTACGATTGGGACCTCTACTTCGAGAACCTGTACCTTTCCTACTACGGCGTCTGGCCGCTCTGCTTCACCAACCTGCGGGAGTTCCTCAACCGCGAGCAGCCCGACGGCTATGTGAACCGCAGCCTGATCAAACAGCGCGACCGGCAGGATTTCAAGCCATTCCTCGCCCAGTTGGTTGTTCTCGGGGCCAAACAGAACCACGACGACTACGAGTGGCTGCGCGGCAACTACTACGACCGGCTTACCAAGTACCTCGTTAAATGGTTCTCCTACGACTCCGATCACAATGGCCTGCCGGTATGGAACTCCGCCGACGCCGCCGGCACCGACAACCAGTGGTCCCGCGCGGGCGCGCTCGGCTCGTTTACGGTGGAAGGCGTCGACCTGGCCAGCTACCTCATCCGCGAGCTGCGCGCCATGGCCGTCATCGCCACAGCGCTGGGCAACAAGGCGGACGCCGCGGCCTTCAACCGGCATGGCGACGAGGTCGTGAAGCTCATCAACGCGGTCTTCTGGGACGAGACGCAGGGCATGTACTTCGACCGCAACGAGAAGACCGGCCAGCGCGTTTACGTCAAATCGGCCACCAACTTTACTCCGCTCTTTGCCGGCGCGGCCACGCCGGAACGCGCCCGGCGCATGGTCCACGAGCATCTGCTCAACCCGGCCGAGTTCTGGCTCACCTACCCGGTCGCCAGCTATGCCAAGACGGAGCCCGACTACTACCAGGGCTCGTACCACGAGTGCAACTGGCGCGGGTCCACCTGGGCGCCCACCAACTACATGATCTTCCAGGGCCTGCAAGCCTATGGCTACCATACTGAGGCGCGCGAACTGGCGCGGCGTCTCTTCACCATGGCTGTGCTCAGGAACCCCGTGCTGCGCGAGTACTATAACGCCGAGAGCGGCGACGGCCTCGGCCAGACGCGCTTCTGGGGATTCACCGCGCTCTACTACGGAATGCTGCTGGAATCCTACGCAAACTACGACGCCTCAAGCCTGGACAAGCCGCTGCGCCCCATCATCCCGCAGGAGCTCGGCGTCCAGTTCCCGGCGTTGCCGAAGATGTGGCCGGTCTCTTCGACCACCTGAAGCCACCGGCGCCAGGATTGCCAGGCGAGGCGCCATTGATCGCGGGCGACAGCATCAACGCCGCACTTTCGGCGGAAGAGTCCTTTTGCGCGGCTCGCTCGTCTCCAACGTGTATCCCTCAACCGTTGCAGCCGGCGCTTGTGCGGAGACGATTTGCGGTGAGATAGTGGTGTGCGTCCTAGCGAGGTCACTGTGGTGCGATCCGGTTCGGTTGGTCTATTCCTCTCTTTCGCGCTTGTGCTTCCGGCTGCAGCGCTGGCACAGGCCTCTGGGTCGGCTGCTGCAAGCCCTGCTCGATCCGCTCAGCGTTCTGCCGCTGGTTCTGCTCAGGGCGCGGCGCGACCGGCAGACCAGTTCGCGGCTGAACGCAACAACGGCGGCCGTCCTGTGCACAATGAGGCCGAGCGCGTGGCCCGCTGGAAGCCCGTCGCGATGCCGTATGTGCGGACCGGGCTTACCCCGCGCCAGCAGCAGATGATCGCCAAGCTCGCCGATGCCTGTCATTTACTGGACACGCTCTACTGGCACCAGAGCGACCTGGGCGGATGGGCCGTCTATCACGTCACGGCGAATCCCGTGATGGAGCGGCTCTTCGCAATCAATGGAAGCCGCTGGGACCTGGCCGACCGGAACTCGCCCATCCTCGGCGAAGAGCCGCTGGTGCCGGGACACGAGCTGTATCCCTTCGGGACCACCAGCGCTGCGATTGAGAGATACGCCGCGGCGCATCCGGAGCAGAAGGCCGCTCTGTACAATCCGTGGACGGTGGTCCGATCGGCTCCGCTTGACCTGGCGCCTGCTTTGAGCCAGCCGGTGGTGAGCGGCACACCGGAGAAGCTCTTTATCGTTCCCTACCACGAGGCGTATGCCCAGTGGCTGAAGCCGATGGCTGCCGATCTGAGGGCTGCTGCGAAGCTGAGCGATGACCCAGCCTTTGCCCATTATCTGAACCTGCGCGCCGAGGCCCTGCTGACCGACGACTACTACGCGAGCGACGTTGCCTGGCTCGACCTGAAGAGTCCGAAGGTCGATCTGATCTTCGCGCCGTATGAGACGTATCTCGACGGCGTGCTGGGCGTGAAGACCTCCTACGGCGGCGCGATCCTGATTCGCAATGAGGCGGAGAGCCGCAAGCTCGCGATCTATCAGCAGAACGAGGCTTCTGGCGCCAGGCCCTCGAAGGAGGGCTTTGCGACGCCGATGGAGGTGGTGGATGCTCCGCTGCGCGCGGGCGATCTGCATTACGGCTACCAGGCTGTGGCAGACAATCTGCCCAATGATCCGCGCATCCACGCGGAGAAGGGATCGAAAAAAATCTTCTTCAAGAACTTCATGGACGCGCGCGTGAACAATGTCATCCTGCCCATCGCGGGCAAGATGCTGTCGCCGGAGCAGACCAAGGACGTGAGCGGCGAGGGTTATCTTACCGGCGTAATTCTGCACGAGATCTCGCACGGCCTCGGCCCAGCCTACGCGCAGGTTGACGGCAAACAAGTCGCGATCAACGAAGCGATTGGCCCTGCGTACAGTGGGCTGGAAGAGGCCAAGGCCGACGTGACCGGAATCTTTCTGGCCAAGTGGCTGGTCGATCAAAAGCTGCTTCCTGCCGCCGAATTGAACGGCATCTACGCGTCGTACGTGGCGGGAATCTTTCGCACCCTGCGCTTCGGCACGGCAGAGGCGCACGGTCGCGCGGAGCTGATGGAGTTCAACGTCCTG
>JBEKWE010000138.1:0-6239 GCA_049513335.1 Acidobacteriaceae bacterium
TGCTCTGGTGCAGGGATGCATTCTGGCGGTCGGGCTAACGTACGTCGCGGTCAACCTGCTGACCGACGTGGCGTATACCTTGGCCAACCCACGCATGAGGGCCTGAGGGATTCGCCAAACTACGATTCAGAAACGGGAGATTGTTTCATGAAGCATTGGCAGCTTGCCTTGTTGTTCGCGATCTTCTTCCCCTGCGACACGCTCCCCGCGCAGAGTGCGCCCGCTGTCCCTGCGCAGCGGAGCTTTCACGATCCGGCGTACAGGATTGCGTTCAACTACCCGGCGAACTGGAACTTCACGCGGCGCGACCGCGAGATCAGCACCTTCCGCCTGGACGCGCGGTCGGCGGCGCGGACGACGCAGATGCGCGCGGTGGTCAGTATGCCGGAGAACCCGTTTCCGGAGTCGACCTTCAGCGGCGCGTACCTCTACTTCAGCGTGACTCCACACCTGAACGATGCGGCCTGCGCGCGGCAGGCGGCGCCGGCGGTGCAGGGAAGGCGCGGCGGGGAGAGCGAGATCGCGGGAATCAGCTTCGCGCATGGACGCAACGAGCAGAAAGCGATCTGCACCATCGAGCGCGACGAGGTCTATACCACTCTGCGGCGCGGCACATGCTACCGCTTCGACCTGGCCATCAATACATTCTGCGGCGAGGCCTCCGGCGTCAGGGACATCACACCGCAGGAACTCGACGCGGTTCGCAGCCGCCTTACGGACATCCTCGCCAGCGTCCGCTTCGACGCGAAGTAAGCATCTGGCGAGTCGCTGGCAGGCGTGGTCCCGGTGGCCGCTCAGGGATAGAGCAGGACGGCGATGTTGTAGGAGGTGAAGGGGCCGGTGGAGTTGCCTGCGCAGGCCCCGACGGCGGCCTGGCGGTAGCGGCCCGAGGCGAGGCGCGTCTTGAGCTCGTCGGGCAGTTGGGTGAGGCTGCTGGAGGTGAAGCGCATGACGAACCAGGGCTTACGCGCGCCCGCGAATCCGGTGTCCATGGCGCAGGTCTGGCGCGCGGCGGCGATGGCATCGGGAGTGCCTGTCAGCGAGATCCGGCCCGGTTGCGCGACGAGGGCGCCAATGGCGGACTCCTGCTCCTCGAGGCTGGCGGAGGGCACGGTGCGGGCGAAGTCCTCGACCGCGTAGAGCTCGCCGTTGCGCGCGATGACGCGGATGCCCACGGAGTCGATGGCGGGGTCGAGCAGGTTGGCGCGGTGGCCTTCGGAGTGCATCCACATGTCGTGGATCTGGATTGCGCTAGGAGCTTCGGCGACGTTCTCGCTGATGAGGCTGAAGGCCACGCCCATGCTGGCGCCGCGATGGGCGAGTTCGGGCTCGCCGGGAAACTGGTGGGAGATGGATCCGTGCGTGGCCATCGCCTGGGCGTGCTGGGCGGCGGCGCGGGCCAGCAGCGGATCGCGGTGCAGCAGAGGCAGATTGCGCGCGGCGCGCTCCTGGTTGGCCGCGGAGAGCAGGTACTGCTCGGCGATGGTGGGGGTATCTGCGGAGATGGCGGAATGCTGCGCGACAGCGCACGGCAGCAGCGCCATGGTGGCCGTCAGAGCAAGCAGAAGATGCGGCGATGCGTGGAGCGGCTTCATGAGCGGAAGAACCCTCCCACTTAGATGCAACCCCAAGCGCGGCGAATGGATGCGGCGACGGGGCGGCTGATCGTATCACTTTGGTGGGACGGGGGGATTCGTCAACCGGTCTCTGCGACCAGTGCCTTCAGGTCATGCTCGAACTGCTCGAGGATCCGCTGTTTGCCCAGGTGTTCGACGGCATACTGGCGCGCGGCACGTCCCAGAGCCAGGCGCAGTTGCTCGTCCTCCACCAGGCGCAAGACCGCTGCGTGCAGCGCGGCGGCGTCCTCGGCCGGCACGGCGAGGCCGCGGCCTTCGACGACCTGTGCGACCTGGGTGCCCGGGTGCGCGGTGGCGATCACCGGGCGCCCGCTGGCCAGCATTCCCGTCAGCCGGGAGGGCATCACCAGGTCGGCGACGTCGGCGCGCTGCGGAAGCAGGTGGATGTCGGCGGCGTTCAGCAGCTGGTTCAGCCGGTCGAGGGGCTGCAGCGGAAGCAGGGTCACGTTGGCGCGGTGGGCCACAAGGGCCTCCAACTGCGGCCGAAAGACGCCATCGCCGCAGAAGACGAAGTGCACACGAGGGTCGGCGGCGAATGCTTCGGCCAGGGGGGCGAGAAGTTCGAGGCCCTGCTTCGTTCCCATATTGCCCGAGTAGAGCAGCAGGACCTTGTTCTCAATCTCCGGCACGCGCGACGCTAGTTCGCGGCGAAATGGGTTGCTGCGGTTCACATCCGGAGGGAGTGGATAGATCGTGTCAACATCGACCCAGTTTGGAAAGAGGACGACATGGCCGGCAGGGATTCCCTTGGCGCACAGGCGGTCGACCATCCTGGATGAGATCCCGGAGACCCGGTCGAAGGGATAGAGAAAGAACTTCTCAATGCGCAGAGCGGCGTCATGCACCGGCCCCTCGGCCGGAAGCAAATCGAGATCGAAGGCGGCGTCCACCTCGAAGTCCTGCACATGCAGCCAGCAGGCTGCGCCGGCGCATTTGGCGGCGAAGAGAGTGAGCGGCGCGCAGAAGAAGGTCGGTTCGACCGTGAAGACCAACTGCGGCTGCCAGAACATCTGTCGCAGCATCACGGGTAGGCTTCCCAGCATGAAGCTGATGAGATGCGCGACGCGCTTGGTCCCGGTCGGCCGCTCCGGCACATAGAGCGGCGTGCGATAGACCACCGGCTGGCCCGGCGCCCGCTCGGTGCGATACCACGCGCTGCGGTAGTCGTCGCGTACGCGCCACGCGGGATAGTAGGGCGGGGCCGTGACTACGCGGACCTCGTGCCCGCGCTCTGCCAGCCAGGCCGCCATCTCACCGGTGTACTTGCCGATTCCGGTGAGCTCGGGAGCGTAATTAATGCCGTAAACCAGGATTCGCAAACGGGCCTTTCATCGGCAGCCAGCGCCGCATGACATCACCATATGATAAACAGGGATGGAGATGGTGAACATGCACTCCTTGCCGGGAAGGTATCCATGGGGTACACGCATTGCGCGGCAGCCGCTGGCGGCGCTGGGCATCCTGCTGCTGGCGGGCTTTGTGCTGTGCGCGATATTTGCGCCGTGGCTGGCGCCGCAGGACCCCGCGCGAATCGATTTGACCGGCCGCCTGCTGGCCCCGGGCCACGGCCACTGGTTCGGCACCGACGAGCTTGGCCGCGACATCCTCTCGCGCACGCTCTATGGCGCGCGGATCTCCCTGATGGTTGCGGTCTCGGTGGTCTCGCTGTCGCTCTCGGTCGGGCTGATCGCCGGCGCGCTGGCCGGTTTTTACGGGGGATGGACCGACACCGTGATCAATGTGTATGTGACGAACGCGTTCATGGCACTGCCCGGCATTCTGCTTGCCATTGCGTTTGTGGCGTTTCTCGGGCCGGGGTTGTTCAACCTGGTTCTTGCACTCTCCATCTCCGGCTGGGTGGGCTACGCGCGTCTGGTGCGGGCGCAGGTGATGGCGGTCAAAGAGCGCGAGTTTGTGGAGGCGGCGCGCGCGCTGGGGGCCTCTGACCTGCGCCTGCTCGGCCGCCATATTTTGCCCAACATTGTGCAGCCGCTGATTGTGCAGGCGGCCATTGGCATGGCGGGCGCGGTGCTGGCCGAGGCCACACTCAGCTTCCTCGGCCTGGGCGTGCCGCCGCCCACCTCAAGCTGGGGAGTCATGCTCAACGACGCGCGCTCCCATCTCTTCGATTCGCCGCACCTGGTTGTGTTTCCGGCCATCGCGGTGATGCTGGCGGTGCTCTCGTTCAACTTTATCGGCGACGCGCTCGGCGACCTCCTCGACCCGCGAACGCGGCTGACGGCGGGCCTGTGACGGAACGCGCGAAAAAGCCGCTGACCATCGGCGTCCTCTCAGACACGCACGGCCTGCTGCGGCCCGAGGCGATCCATGCGCTGATGGGTGTGGACCACATCCTGCACGCGGGCGACGTGGGCGACCCGCTCATCCTGGACAAGCTGCGCTGGATCGCTCCACTGACGGCCGTGCGCGGCAATGTGGACGTCACGGGCGTCTGCCGGCGTCTGCCTGCCAGCGTTGTGATTGAGCTGGGCGGGCGCTTCTTCTACCTCGTGCATTCCGTCGGCGACCTCGACCTCAACCCGGTGGCCGCCGGTATTGCGGTGGTGGTGAGCGGCCACACCCACCGCGCGGAGAAGCACGCACGGGACGGCGTGCTCTACCTGAATCCCGGGAGCGCCGGGCCACGCCGCTTCGATCTTCCGGTGACCCTGGCCAGGGTGAGCGTGGCGGATGGAGTGGTGCGCGCGCGCATCGTCACACTGTGCAGCGGCGAATGAGCGTAGGGATCTCGCGCTGAGCTCAATCTTTGACCCTGGCAGGCGGGTTTGTTATAACTAAGCAATCGTGCGGCGAAGCAGCAGGACGCGGCACACACTGTTCCTGAGTAGCTCAATGGCAGAGCATTCGGCTGTTAACCGAAGGGTTGTAGGTTCGAGTCCTACCTCAGGAGCCAATTTCTCAACAACTTAGCTGGCCCTGCGCAGGTTGCCGACAAGATTCTTCACCGCGAGAGTCTGGCCGGCTCAAGACTTTGATAAGGCAGGGAATCGAGTTAAGTCAGCTGATCGCGTACCGCTTCCCATGTGAGTTTGATGCCCTGTTCGAGGGGGGTGGAGTGGTGCCAGCCGAGCGAGTGCAGGCGGGCGACGTCAAGGAGCTTTTGCGGCGTGCCGTCGGGTTTGGTGGCGTCGAAGAGGAGCGTGCCGTCGAAGCCGAGGACGCAGGCGACAGTCTGGGCCAGTTCGCGGATGGTGATGTCTTCTCCGGTGCCGATGTTGATCAGAGGCGGTGAGTCTTCTGTGAGCAGGGAACCGAAGCTGGCGTCGTCGAGGCCCATCAGGAAACAGCAGGCTTGGCCGAGGTCGTCGGAGTAGAGAAACTCGCGGCGCGGGGTCCCTGTGCCCCAGACGACGACCTGCTTTGCGCCGGAGGCCTTGGCCTCGGCCGTCTTGCGGATGAGCGCGGGCAGGACGTGCGAGCTGGCCAGGTCGAAGTTGTCTCCGGGACCGTAGAGGTTGGTGGGCATGACGGCGAGGTAGCGGGTGCCGTACTGGCGGTTGTAGCTCCAGCACATCTCGATGCCGGCGATCTTGGCGACGGCGTAGGGCCGGTTGGTGGGTTCGAGCGGCCCGGTGAGCAGGTAATCTTCCGTGATGGGCTGCGGGCAGAGCCTGGGATAGATGCAGGAGGAGCCGAGGAAGAGCAGGCGCTTGACGCCGGCGTTGCGGCTGGCCTCGATGACGTTGGTCTGGAGAATGAGGTTGTCGCGGATGAAGTCTGCTGGGTAGGTGCTGTTGGCCAAGATGCCGCCGACCCGGGCCGCGGCGAGAAAGACGAAGTCGGGCTTTTCGGCGGTGAAGAACGCATCAACGGCGGGTTTGTCGAGCAGGTCGAGCTGCTGGTGCGTGCGGCTTAGAATGTTGCAGTATCCCTGGCGCAGGAGCTCGCGGTGGATGGCCGAGCCAACCAGGCCGCGATGGCCGGCGATGTAGATGCGGCTGTCGGGATGCATGAAGGGGATGGTCATAACTTCGTCCTGAAAAAGAGCAGAAGCAGTTTCCTCCGCTTCGCTGCGGAATGACACCCAATAAGAGTCTATGTCTCGTGGCCGTTGTATGCGTCGAAGCCGTGGCGCAACGCCAGGGCGTCGCGCTGGGCGGCCTTGAGGTCGGCTTCAACCATCTCGCGGACCAGTTCGTCGAAGCTGGTGCGCGGAGTCCAGCCAAGCTCGCGCCGCGCCTTGCTGGCGTCGCCGACCAGCGTCTCCACCTCGGTGGGACGGAAGTAGCGCGGGTCTACCGCGACGACGACCTTGCCGGACGGATCGAGGGCTTTCTCATCGAGGTCCGAGCCCTGCCATGTGAGGTCGAGGTCGAGCAGCTTGGCGCAGCGCTGGACGAACTCGCGCACACTGTACTGCTGGCCGGTGGCGATGACGTAGTCCTGCGGCTTCTCTTGCTGCAGCATGAGCCACATCATCTCGATGTAGTCGCGGGCGTGGCCCCAGTCGCGCCGGGCGCCAAGATTGCCGAGGTAAAGTTCGCTCTGCAGGCCGGCCTTGATGCGCGCCAGGCCCCGCGTGATCTTGCGCGTGACGAAGGTCTCGCCGCGCATGGGAGACTCGTGGTTGAAGAGGATGCC
>JBEKWE010000139.1:0-8861 GCA_049513335.1 Acidobacteriaceae bacterium
ACAATCACGTTGACGTACTCCGTCGAGCGCAGGCAGTGGTCCGCCACCGATAGCAGGCAGTTCGCGTCCGGCGGCAGATAGATGCGCGTAATCTCGGGGCTCTTGTTCGTCACCACATCCAGAAATCCGGGGTCCTGGTGCGTAAATCCGTTGTGGTCCTGCCGCCACACCAGCGATGTAATCAGCAAATTCAGCGACGAGATCGGCTCCCTCCACGTCAGTTCCAGCTTCGACTTCTCCAACCACTTCGCATGTTGGTTGAACATCGAGTCGATGATGTGCACGAATGCCTCATAGCTGGAGAAGAACCCATGCCGCCCGGTCAGCACATAGCCCTCCAGCCAACCCTCCAGCGTGTGCTCGCTCAGCATCTCCATCACGCGCCCCGACGCCGATAGAAATCCTCCGTCGTCGTCCTCCGGTTTCCTCTCCTCCATCCATGTCTTGGGGCTTGCCTGATAGATCGCGTCCAGCTTGTTCGACGCCGTCTCATCCGGCCCAAAGACGCGAAAGCTCGTCATGTTCCGCCGCATCACATCGCGCAGCATCACGGCCAGCGTCGCGGTCGAAGACACCTCGATCTGTCCCGGCCGCTCCACCTTCACCGCGTACTCGCGAAAGTCCGGCATATCCAGCGGCTTGCGCAGCAGTCCGCCATTGGCGTGCGGGTTTCCCGAGATGCGGCTCGTCCCCGTCGGCGCCATCGCCTTCAACTCAGGAACCAGCTTGCCCGCCTCGTCGAACAACTCTTCGGGCCGATAGCTCCGCATCCACTGCTCAACGAGTTTGAGGTGCGCGGGATTCGTCACCGGATCGGTGATCGGAATCTGGTGCGCGCGCCACGAACCTTCCAGCTTGTGCCCGTCCAGTTCCTTCGGGCAGGTCCATCCCTTGGGCGTGCGCAGAATAATCATCGGCCAGCTCGGCCGCGCAGGGATTGTGCTGGGGTTCGCCCGCGCTGCTTCTCTCGCGCCCGCCTGGATCGCGCGAATTTCCAGGACGCAGTGCTCCATCACCGACGCCATCTTCTGGTGCATCACCGCCGGGTCGTCGCCCTCGACGACGTACGGCGTATAGCCCAGCCCGCGGAAGAGCATCTCCAACTCTTCCGGAGGAATCCGCGCCAGAATCGTGGG
Source organism: Acidobacteriaceae bacterium (assembly GCA_049513335.1). Lineage (GTDB taxonomy): Bacteria > Acidobacteriota > Terriglobia > Terriglobales > Acidobacteriaceae > Edaphobacter. Next base: position 1,137 of record JBEKWE010000139.1, read on the forward strand.
GTTGGCAATCTTGTATCCATTCAAATGCAGGATCGGCAGCACCGCTCCATCGCGCACCGGATTGAGAAATTTATTCGAGTGCCAGCTCGTCGCCAGCGGCCCAGTCTCCGACTCGCCATCGCCCACCACCACCGCGACGATCAGGTCAGGGTTGTCGAATGCCGCGCCAAACCCATGCGAGAGGCTGTAGCCCAGCTCGCCGCCCTCGTGGATCGACCCCGGAGTCTCCGGCGTGCAGTGGCTGCCAATCCCGCCGGGAAACGAAAACTGCTTGAAGAACTTCTGCATCCCCGCCGCGTCCTGGCTCTTGTCTGGATAGATCTCCGAATAAACCCCCTCCAGGTAACTATTCGATAGCGTCGCCGGCGCTCCATGCCCCGGCCCCGACAGATAGATCAAATCCAGATCGTACTTCTTGATCAGCCGATTCAGATGCACCCAGGTAAACGTCTGCCCGGGGTCCGATCCCCAATGGCCCAGCAGCCGGTTCTTGATGTGCTCCGCCTTCAGCGGCTCCCGCAGCAGCGGGTTCGCCTGCAGATACAGCATTCCCACGCAGCAATAGTTGCACGCGCGCCAGTACGCATCCATCCTGCGCAGCTCCTCCGCGGAGAGTGGCTGCGCGTCTACAGAAAGCTTCTTCGCGTCAGTAGAAATCGTTGACCCGGATGCCTTGCCCTGCACTGCGGAACCTTCACCCATCGTCTTTCTCCTGTTCGCATTGCTGCTCTGTATGACAATTCAACCCGGAATCATCTCGCGCAATCTCCGCTAGATAAGCCGCTGCCTGTCGAAACGAAATGGACTTATACTGACCTACAAGCCCAGCGCATTCGCAACCGAATCCAAGGTGCAGCGCCTGCACGAGCTTCTGACGCCCCAGCACAGTCAGATCCTTCAGATCCTTCCTCAGACTCCTCGAAATTCCTCTCCAAATCCCATTCAAATCCAACTCAGAACGTTCTTCGGGGGCTATGACAACGGACGGACATTCCTGTACGACTTGCTGAAGAAATACCCGCAGAGCAGGACGCCACCACTTCCATTCGATGGTGAGACGCCCTCCGTCGTGAGCCACGAGCACTGCCTTATCTGGGTCTGTCGCCGTCAGCAACGGACGGATGTGACGTGAAATGTCATCCCCGACCGCTTGAGCAGGTTCAATGACCAACCACTCTACAATTTTGGGCTTTGGTCCATCTATAAACACTTCGAGAGTTTTGATCGACATCGAAGTGATCTCAGAAACTTCGAGTACGAGTACATCTGGCTCATTGACGTCACCCGGGAACCTTCCAGGCCTTACAAACAGCCGAAGGTACAGTCGATCGGCACAACCCACTATGACCCACCTCCGGTGGGAGGCTTTTGCCCGCCAAAGCACACATCCATTCAAGGAAAGGAGAACCGGCACGGTGACCCACGCCGCTGCACGCATCGAAACACTGAGGCTCACGGTGAGGGCGATTAAAATGGCGAGCACGTTTGCGGCGTAGGCGGTACCCATCGTGTACCAATTCCGGCTAGCCCATGCGCCCGCCGCTGCGATATTGCGTACTACTTCCGGTGAATCTGATCGAACGAGTTTCATCGTCTTATTTGAACTCCTCTACTAGAATCCTGATGCGGATCAAATCGATCGGAAGAGCCTCATTGCTTTCAGATGCCAGCTTACGTCCGCAAGCCGTACGCCCGCATTCCAGCCAGATCAATTTATGTTGACACGCTTCCCGATGCCGCATGGCACATTCGCGCCACATGCCGCGCGATCATCCGGTCTTCCTCCGCCGGCGCCACATACACCGCAAGCCTGCAATCTCCCCGCGCGTGGCCGCATCGTGCTCCCCAATCCCCCCGGTAAACACAATCGCATCCGCGCCATCGAGTGCAATCAATCCAGCAATCGCCTTCACCACCGTGCGGCAGAAGACGCGAATCGCCAGCCGCGCCCGCGCGTTTCCCTCCGCTGCCCGCTTACGCAGCTCGCGCATGTCGTTCACGCCGCCCAGCGCCTTCAGCCCCGCGTCGCCATCGATCATCCGCTCCACCGAATCCGCCGTCGCGCCCGCCTGCCGCATCAGGAAGAGCACGACGCCGGGATCCAGATCGCCCGTCCGCGTCCCCATCATCACGCCGCCGGTCGGCGTCAGCCCCATCGTCGTATCCACCGACTTGCCGTCGATGCACGCCGTCACGCTGCACCCGCTGCCAAGATGCGCAATCACCAACCGCCGCGGAAACGCAATCCCCTGTGCCTCGCGCATCTGCGCCACAATCGACTCGCACGACAGTCCATGAAACCCGTACCGCCGCACGCCCTGTCGCCGCACCGCGTAGGGCAGCGCATATACCGTCGCCTCCTCCGGCATCGTCTCGTGGAAGACGGTGTCGAAGCAGGCAACATGCGGCACACCCGCGAACCGCCGCATCATCTCCTCAATCATCTCCAGAGCCTCCGGGTCGTGCAGCGGAGCGAACTCGCACGCCTCGCGCAACTCGGCCAGCACCTCCGCCGTCAGCCGCTGGTGCCCGCGCAGGTGCGCTCCCGGATGCACCACGCGATACCCAACCGCGTCGATCGCAGGCAATCCATCCAGCCCCACCGCGCGCTCCACCATCGCAATCGCCTCCTGCATTGAGCCGGGCTTCACCGCGCCCAGCCTGCCGCTCAGGTCGTTCCCCGCCGCATCGCGAAACACCAGCTTCTCCCGCCGGCCCCCGATCCCGCCCAGCTCGCCCTCATACAGCGTGCGACTCTCCGCCGCGCCCGCGCCTGCGGCAGCCGCACCCTCACCCACCTCATGCGAGCCTTCCCCCACCTCATGCATGGAGAACTTGATCGACGACGACCCGGGATTCAGCACCAGAATATGCATTCGCTCGGCCTCTCCGCAGCCACCACCAAACTACCACCCCACGCGCTTTCCGTTCCCGCCCCACTCCCCCAAAACTCCCATCTTCTTCAACTCACACATTCCCGCGCGCTGCATCTACACTAATGCCATGTGTGGAATCGTCGGTTACATCGGCCCCAAGCCTCCCGTCCCCATCATCCTCAACGGCCTTCGCCGTCTGGAGTACCGCGGCTACGACTCAGCCGGCATCGCCGTCGCCGGCGGCCCGCAGGGCCTGGAGCTGCGTCGCGCCCCCGGCAAGCTGTGCAACCTTGAAGCCGTCATCGCGGCCAGCCCCATCTCCGGCACCTTCGGCATCGGCCACACCCGCTGGGCCACCCACGGCCGCCCCACCGAGGAGAACGCCCACCCGCATCGCGACGGCTCCGGTACGCTGGTCGTCGTGCATAACGGCATCGTAGAAAATTATCTAGCCCTCAAGGCCGAGCTCATCGCCAAGGGCCACAAGTTCGTCTCCGAGACCGACACCGAGATCATCGCCCACCTCATCGAGAACGAGCTCAACCTCGCCGCCGAAGATGAAGAGGAAGTGACCATCGAGAACGAGCTTAGCCTCGCCGCCGCCGCCTCTTCCAAGAATGGTGTCATCCAGAGCGGAGCGCGTAGCGCGAAGTCGAAGGACCTGCGGTTCGATGCCGCGTCCGCCCCCGAATCCAACACCAGTGAAGCTGTCCTCACCCTCCCCCGCCGCAAGCCAGCACTCCCCCTCGAAGAAGCCGTCCGCCGCGCCGTTAAGCGTCTTACCGGAGCCTTTGCCATCGGCGTCCTCTCCGCCAACGAGCCCAACAAACTGGTCGCCGCGCGCTTTGGCCCGCCTGTTGTCCTCGGCCTCGGCGACGGCGAATTCTTTCTCGCATCCGACGTCCCCGGCATTCTGCATCACACCCGCGACATCCACTTCCTCGCCGATGGCGAACTCGCCATCCTCACCCCCTCCGGCATCGCTCTCACCGACTTCGACGGCGCGCCCATCCCTCTCCGCATCCAGCGCATCGCCTGGGACCCCATCCAGGCCGAAAAGTCCGGCTACAAGCACTTCATGCTCAAGGAGATCAACGAGCAGCCCCGCGCCGTCCGCGACACCATCCTCGGCCGCGTCTCCGCCGATACCGGCCGCGTCTTCCTCTCCGAGATGCAGCTCTCCGACGCCGAACTCCGCGCCGCCAGCCAGATCACCATCGCCGCCTGCGGCACCAGTTGGCACGCCGGCCTCGCCGGCAAGTTCATGATCGAGCGTCTCGCCCGCCTGCGCACCGAAGTCGACTACGCCAGCGAGTATCGTTACCGCTCGCCCATCGCCGACCCCGCCTCCATCGGCCTGCTCATCACCCAGTCCGGCGAGACGGCAGACACCATCGCCGCCCAGCGCGAGCTGCACGCGCTCGGCTCCCGCACCATCGCCATCTGCAACGTCGTCGGCGCCGCCGTCTCCCGCGAGGCCCAGGGAACCATCACCACCAACGCCGGCCCCGAGATCGGCGTCGCCAGCACCAAGGCCTTCACCGCCCAGCTCACCGCGCTCTTCCTCCTCGCCCTGCACATGGCCCAGCTCCGCAGCACCGTTACCGACGCCGAATCCATCCAGCTCGTCGCCGAACTCAACAAAATCCCCGGCAAACTCGAAGAAGTCCTCCGTTCGGTGGACGACCAATGTTCCAGGCTCGCCCGCGCCTTCCACACCTCCAACGACTTCCTCTTCCTCGGCCGCGGCATCCACTACCCCATCGCCCTCGAGGGCGCGCTCAAATTAAAGGAGATCTCCTACATCCACGCCGAGGGCTACCCCGCCGGAGAGATGAAGCACGGCCCCAACGCCCTCATCGACGAGACCCTCCCCGTCGTTGTCATCGCCACCCAGGACCCGTCCGACCCAGCCTCCGTCCTCAAGTACGAGAAGACCCTCAGCAACATTCAGGAGGTCACCGCCCGCTCCGGCCGCGTCATCGCCATCGCCATCGAGGGCGACCGCCAGATCGCTCAGCTCGTCGAACACACCATCCACATCCCCCCCGCCCCGGAGCTGCTCCTGCCCATCCTGGAGGTCGTCCCCCTCCAACTCCTCGCCTACCACATCGCCGTCCGCCGCGGCTGCGACGTAGACCAGCCCCGCAACCTAGCCAAATCCGTCACCGTGGAATAAGCAAACTTTCCTTGACTTTGCATCCACAGATATTGAGACTCGCCACAAGCTCTTGTGGAGGATATTTTGAGCGCTCAGGTCGATAACGAGAAGGGGCCTAAACTTAATCAGCGAGTTGGAAGTCTTTTCGAGAGGGCGGGATTCGAGAGCCTTCCGAACTCTTCCACGACAAAAGAATTTGAGGTAACGGTACACGAGAAGACTCGTCCGCTAGACCTCTGGGCGCGCGACAAGACCCTCGGCGTCACAATTGTCGGATCCAATAAAGCTGGAAAGATCGCCGGTGGGTTTAGCGCGCACATCAGCGACCTGAAACTTCTCGCCGCAGCGGCGCACGCAGACGCCACGATTCTAACGATGACCGGCTACGAAGTCGACGCCAGCGAGATAAAGGCTGCTAAAGCCGCAGGCGTGTGCGTCTGGACGGATAACGAACTTGCATATTACGACGCATTGACAGATGCGATTCGTGATTACGCTAGATACGAGATTATTAACTCGCTCGGCCTCACAACTAAAGAGGACAAAACTACCGTCAATGTCGTCGCCATCCGCATCAAGCAGCCCACGTCGAGCTCCCCTACAGAACTCTTTATGTTCTCAATGAGCCCAGAACGACTACTGAAGACATGTTGTTTATTTAGGCGAGCAATCGGAAACGCTGAAGCCTATCAGCGCATGGTTTCCAAGAAAAGATTGCCAGGTATTAGGAAGTTCGTTTCGAAATATGATGCACTTCTTCCTACAAATATCGTTGTTAGCCTCGACGAAACAAAAGTTTCCGTATACGAATTGGAGAAGTCTGCAAAAATTGAAAACCTAACGTCTAAGGCACTTACGCTGACGACCGGAGCGCACGATCTTGTAGTGTTATCTATACCCTTAGCATACGGAACCATGGAGCTACTAGACGGCCAACATCGACTCTTCGGGTTTGCAGAAACGCCAATAGCGACACGGCAAGAGTTCAACCTCGCAGTAGTCGGAGTTAAGGGACTGTCCAAAAAACAAAAGCAAAATACTTTCGTCGCAATCAATGATAATTCGAGGCGAATGGATCCAAATCTCGTAGCATACTTGCAATACGAAAAGGACGACTCGATTTGCCAAAAAGACAGCAAACTAATGGCTATACGTGTTGCAGTGGACCTAGCACAACGAAGTCCATTCAAGAAGAAACTGAGGGTGCTCGATCTTGGCAAGCAAACCTTGACCTTGAAGGGTGTCTCCGGCTATGACCTAAAGGGGCTGGTTGGCCCGAAGGGTGAGCTGCGAAATGTATTCCCAACCAACACACCAGCAGATTATGTAACCTATCTAGCGAACTATTTTTCACTGGTGAGAACCACATTCAAAGATGAATGGGACACTCCATCAGAGTACGTCATCGCAACTAACAGAGGCGTTACAGCTTTCCTAAAGCTGTTGAAGTCAATGCTGGCTAATGACCCGGCGACTAAGTCGCCAGACAAATGTCATAAATACATCCAGGCACTTAAGGGATTTGATTGGAAATCGAAGACTCTAAAGCAGAACTATGTCGGATCACAGGGATGGAAGAAGTTCCACCTCGACCTCGTGAAACATATCCGAAAAAAATACCCGTCCTTTACCGCGTAGGTTTTTGAGATAGCTTAGACCGACTGGGATCGTAAATCGGCGTGTCGTGGGAGCGGTATTTCAGCTTGCCATTCACTGCGTCTAGCATACGTTTCTTACCCACAACGCTATAGTCATTGCGTATCTCAGCCCCTAGGAATTTTCGTTCGTGTAGAGCAGCCGCGACCCCGGTCGACGCCACGCCAGCATACGGATCAAAGACGAGCCCTCCTTTCCTAGACAGCGCTAGTATTAGCCGTTCGACGAGGCCAATGGGAAATTGACATGGATGCGTGGTCTTTTCGATATGATTTCCCTTGATGTTCGGAATATCCCACACGTCCTCGAAGACCCAAAAGTCTTCCGGGTTCTTTCCCATTGGATTTCCGGAGAGGTGACCCTTATTAGGCCCTTTATAGGAAGTCTTCCCTGGATATTTAGATTCGATTCGGACATCGTCCAGATTGAATATGTAATCATCACTTTTCGTGTACCACAGGATAGTTTCATAACGACCGCTGAACCTGTGCTTGCAATGGAGACCATGGCCAAAATGCCATATGATCCGGTTGCGAAGTTGTAGATCGTGTTTCTGAAACAGTGAGACGAACAAGAAATCTAACGGGAAAATTCTACCCTTGGTCTTTCCACCATTCTGCACATAATTGCCCGTTTGCCAGCAGATACTCCCACACGTAGACAGGCGTGAAACCATCAAATCAATCAGTTGGGATTGCTGCCTGAGATATAGAGCGAGTTCGGTCTTTTGTTCATACGGTTTTCCGATGTTGTACGGGGGAGAACTGATGATGAGGTCGAACTTGATCGCGGGATCCAGCGAACGGAGAAGCTGTTCGGCGGTTCCACTGTAAATAGTCAAGTCAGAGGGCAGTCCCCGCTTCGGAAGTCGACGGACACCTGACACGTTCATCTTGGGTTGCTCTGTCACAGAAGCGAGAATACATCATAGTATGTATAGAGATCTACAAAATAATCATTAGATCTGAATCAGCCGGGTGCCCCACATCTCGCTTCTGAGATGGGTGATCGGACCTCCGCGCAACCTCGGAC
>JBEKWE010000140.1:0-6121 GCA_049513335.1 Acidobacteriaceae bacterium
TCCACGGAGCGATTGCTCTCGGCCAGCGGCAGCGGCTCGGCGGTCGTTGTCACCTGCACGCTCTGCTGTACGCTGATTGGACTCCGAGGCTGGGAGACGGTCGGCTGCGCGGCCGGGGCCGCGCTTGAAGAACTCTGTTGACAGACGGCCGCTGAGACGGCGAGCAGGCAGAGAGAGAGGGTCGCGAGTCCTTTATTCATGAAGATTGCGATGTGCTCTTTGTGTGGGATTTGGGTGGCCGCCCTGCCTGTATCTTACGTCACGCGTCTGCCTTCGCGCCTGCGCGACGAAGTAGAATGGGCCTGTGAGCACATCCTCCGCGTCTCTCTCCGCAATCCGACGCAAGATCGAGGGCCGCGAACGCATCTCGCCCGCGGACGCACTCCTGCTGTGGCGCGAGGCGCCGGACGAGGAGATGCGCAGCCTGGCCTCGCTGGCACGCGCGCGCTTCCACGCGCCAAACGCCTGCACCTATCTGCTGATGCGGATCATCAACACGACGAACGTGTGCGTGGCGCAGTGCGACTACTGCGCCTTCTACACGCTGCCCGGCCAGGCGGGCGGATACGTCCTCAGCCAGGAGCAGGTCTTCGCCAAGATCGACGAGCTGCTCGCCCTCGGCGGCGAACTGGCCGGCTTCAACGGAGGCTTCAACCCGCAGCTCTCGCTCGACTACTACTGCGATCTGGTGCGCGCCATCCGCGCCCGCTACGGCGACCGCATCGAGCTCTACGCCTTCACCATCGCCGAGTTCCTCTACCTCGCCGACCACGCATCGCTCCCCTACGCGGCCACAGCCGAGCGTCTCAAGCAGGCCGGGGTCCGCTGGATCACCGGAGGCGGCTCGGAGATTTTGACCGAGGACTTTCGCCGCCGCCACAGCAAGTTCAAATACACCGTGGCGCAGTTCTTCGCGGCGCAGGCAGCCATCGTTGCCGCCGGCCTGCGGACTACGGCCACCATGGTTATCGGCTTCGACGAGACGATCGAGGAGCGCATCGAGCACCTCGACCGCACGCGCCGCTTTCAGGACGAGACTGGCGCGCAGGAGAGCTTCCTCTGCTGGAACTTCAAGCCGTACTCGACCCCCCTCGGCGACAAGCTGGGAAATATCGAGATCACGCCAGCCGAGTACCTGCGCCATCTCGCGTTGAGCCGGATATATCTGGACAACATCCCACGCATCCGCACCTCGGTGCTGACGCAGAACGAGCGCGCTCTGGAGGGCCTGCTCTACGGAGCGGACGACTTCGACCTGCCCATTGAGGACGAGGTGACACAGAAGGCGGGCGCAACCATCAACCTCAACTTCGACAAGATTCTGAACGTAGCGCGCAGCCTGGGCTTCGAGCCGACCTACCGCCATGTGGCGCTGGACCGCTCGGCAAAGGCCATTTAGCGAAGTTCCTTTTATTTGCTGGGCAGCGCGTAGATCACTTCACCGTGACGCGTGTAGCCCAATTTTTCGCGCGCCTGTTGTTCGATCGCACTGGGATCGCTTTGGAGCCGGTTCACGTGCGCTGTCAACAGGTCGTTCTCGCGTTGCAGCTCCTGCATCTGCTGGTCCAGCAACTGCGTCTCATGCCGCTTCTGCTCATACGCCGTCAACCCATTCGCTCCGAAGACGACGTGATACGCCACGGCCAGCGCCAGCGCTGCGGCAGCCAGCGTAGCGGCCTTGCGCCGCTGCATCGTGAGCCGCCCGCAGAGCGCGCGCAGAGACGCAAAACGACGTTGCCTCGCCGAGATCGGTGGGTCCACTTCCATTGTTTCAGTTGATGAGGCGCAGCCGTTCCCGTCAAGACCAGACTCCGCACCGCGCGCGGCAGGAACCAAGTTCATACATGGGCACCCCTGCCGGGACTGCCAGGTTCGAGGTCCAGGTTCGAGGTTCGAGGGCAGGGTCCTGGGGTCCCAAAAAGGTCAGACGATCACAACGCCGGCACTTACGGGACATGGGACTGGTGAGCGGCACAGAAATCTAATGCAAACGAATCAAATGTCGATGGAATCCACATCTTCCTTCGCGCGCGGTGCGCACAATCCCGCGCCGCTTGGTATTCTTGATGAGTCGGAACATTTCATTGCAAGAAGGCTTCTTTCGACCTTGCTGTTCTCGGCTCCGCGCACATCTCTCTCCCATTTTTCTGAACCAATCTGCCGAAGGAACGGCCAAACCATGACAGCACCCCCCTCAGCCATCCAGGAAATCAAGATCGCGCACAGCCCAGACTCCGACGACGCCTTCATGTTCTATGGCCTGGCCACCAACAAGGTGCGCGTTCCCGGCTTCAAGTTCACCCACACGCTGACCGACATCGAGACGCTGAACCAGCGCGCCATCCACGACCCCTTCTACGATGTCACCGCCATCAGCTTCCACGCCTATCCATATCTTCAGGAGACCTACACCCTGATGGCCTGCGGCGGCTCGGTGGGCGAGGGCTACGGCCCCATGGTGGTCTCGCCGCGCAAGCTCTCGCCGGACGAGATCCGGAAGACGCGCATCGCCGTTCCCGGCACGCTCACCACGGCCTATCTCGCGCTCAAGCTCTTCTGCCCCGAGGTGGAGACCGTCACCCTCCCCTTCGACAAAATCATCCCGGCGGTGGTTGCAGGCGAGTTCGACGCCGGCCTCATCATCCACGAGGGCCAGCTCACCTACGGCAACAACGGACTGGTCAAGGCGCTCGACCTGGGCCTCTGGTGGCGCGAGCAGACCGGACTTCCGCTGCCCCTGGGCGGCAACGCCATCCGCCGTGCATTGGGCAAAGATGCAATGCGGACCACGACCAACGCGCTGCGCGAGAGCATCCAGCACGCGCTCGACCACCGCGACGAGGCGCTCGCCTACGCCATGCAGTTCGCCCGCGACCTGGAACCCGCGCTGGCCGACAAGTTCGTCGGCATGTACGTCAACGAGCGCACTCTGAACTACGGCGAAGACGGCCGCGAGGCCATTCGCAAGCTGCTCGGGATGGGCTTCGAGCGCGACATCATTCCCATGCAGGCGAAAGTCGATTTCGTCGACTGACCCTGCCTCCAACCCGTTTTCCACGGGGCAACCACCATGCACCCGCCCGCGCAACCACCGCGCGATCAGCAAGAAATCAGCACGGCTTTTCCACCCCCTGCATGTGCTATTCTCTTCAAGGTGGTTGCGCGTGACAGACCTCGAACAGCAGGCTGCATTGCCCGATCGCCCCTCCCCCCAAGAGGCCGCAACACATACACGGTTGCAACGAGCATAGAGGTTGCAACACATGCGGACGCGTAGCTCAATTGGCAGAGCATTCGACTCTTAATCGACAGGTTGAAGGTTCAATTCCTTCCGCGTCCACCACTGATTTGACTCAAGTGAAGCCAAGCGATCCCGCTCGATGGGCCGGTGTTGTTCGCTCATACCGGGAAGCAAGACAACGCGACGGCGTGTGAGCCAGGCAATACCGGGGAAAATGCCGGGGATTCAAACTTGAACCCCACAGGTACGCTCATTCAGGCGGCTGAGATTTCAGGTCAGGAGAGAGGCGTTCCCAGCGAACGGAGTTATGCGAAACACATTTCGTCGCACGGGACCGGAAGCTGTGACTCGTCGCATCCGCTCAGGAGCTGCGAAATGACATCGGCGGCGCTGTACTCGGTGCGGCCCGGCTGCAGAAAGCGCGCGATGGTGACGAGATCGTCGCCCGCCGTGATCAGGCCAACCTCCTCGCGCTTGCCGTTGCGCACCTGCTGGTAGCCGATGTTGGCCATCAGTCCATTGCAGATGCACTTTCTGCCCACGGAATCTTCCACCTTGCCGCCCTTGGAGACAAAGAGAGTGACCGGCTCTGAGGCGCAACGATAGCCGATGCCGCCCTCCGCTGTCCGGTACGGCTCCCTTAGGAAGCTCAGGTCGCAGATGCGCGGACGGTCGGCGACGACTTCGGCATCGGAGCAGGTGCCCTCCAACTGCGCAACCTTGAAGGGAAATCCCGTGGGCGAGGCCAGCGGATCGGTGAAGACGCGCGCCTCTCCGGCGATGGCCTTGGCCAGCAACGTCCTCTTGTAGCTCTCGCGCAGGCCACTCTCGTTGGTAAACTCGAACGCGGTGCCAACCTGCACTCCCGCGGCGCCCTGCGCCAGCGCCTGGCGCAACATCTCCGCGCTGCCATAGCCTCCGGCCAGCCAGAAGGGCACGCCCAGTTCGCGCAGCTTTGCAATGTCGATTGCGTCGCGCTCGCCATAGACCGGCTCGCCGATCTCGGAGAAGACCGGCTTGCCGCGCGGCGGAGCGTTGTGGCCGCCGGCCGTTCGCGTCTCGATCACCAGCCCGTCCACGCGCCCGTTTGCTTTCTTGAGCATGGTCGTGGCCAGCGTGTTGGAGGAGACGATGGGCAGGAACTTCGGTCGCGTCAGCGGGCCAAGGTCGCATTCCATGAACTCGCGCGGATCGAAACGCATGGTGACGTCGTCGCCCTCCTGCGAACCGCTGACGCGGATTGCGTACTCCGCAGCCTCGTGGTTGACGTAGCGGTCCAACACGCCGGGAATCTTCAGCGGAATTCCCGCGCCCATCACGACGTAACCCACACCGGCCAGCATCGCCCCGTAGATGCAGGGCAGGTGCGCCGTCTGAATCTTCTCCAGGTAGTTGATGCCGACTGGATTGGTGTGCCCCTGGCGGGCCAGATAGACCTCGACGAAGTTGGCTACGATGCACAGCTCAGTCAGCTCGCGAGGGATGTCTTTCTCCAGCGGCGGAACAGGGAGATACGGTGTTCGCTCGGCCTTGCCCCCGGCGATGTAGTACTTCTGCCAGACGCGCTCCGCCATTGCAGGGAAGGGAAATGCATCCAGCCCGCGCCGCATGTGTCCGCCGGGATCGCCATCCTGCAAGCGCCGCGCGAGGATCGGGTCCAGCGCCGTGCCGGAGACCAGACCGAGTTGGCCAAGACGCGAGACAGCCTGCGCCAGCCGCCAATTTGATACGCCCGCGCCCATCCCACCCTGGATGATCAGTGGGTTGCTCGTCGATGGTTCGCTCGTTGCTGGTTCACTCATACTTAAAGTGTTTCATCCAGCAGAACCCCTCAAACGTATTAGTTTTGTAACTTTCATTGCCATTCCCAGCCTGAGCCACTGGCGTGAAGGGTCCTGAGGGATTTTTCCAGAAGCCCTGCAAGTTCTATGCGAGACAGGCCATCCGAGAGCGCCGGCGCCCCAATTTGACTGATAATGCTGATAGGCATCAATGACTTGATGCCAGCTCTTAAGCGCTGGCGTTGCGCAACGATTGTGCGGGGGAAGTTTGATTCGATGCGGGACAACCCGATGACGAAGACGGTGATCGTTGGCGGCGGCATCAGCGGGCTGGCCACTGCGTTCCACCTGCAGGAGTGCGGCCTGCGCGAATTCACGCTGATCGAGGGCGCGCCGCGCTGGGGCGGCAAGATCACGACGGCGCGCGAGGACGGCTTCACCATCGAAGGCGGGCCCGATTCGTTCATCACGCAGAAGACTGCGGGGACCGAGCTGTGCAAGCGGCTGGGGCTGGAGGACCAGTTGGTTGGCTCCAACAGCGGCAAGGGCGCGACGGTTTATATATGGAGCGGCGGGCGCTTGCACGCGATGCCTGAAGGCATGATGCTGATGGCCCCGACCATGGTGATTCCATTCCTGCGCTCGCGGCTGTTCTCGTGGCCGGGCAAGCTGCGCATGGGGATGGAGATCTTCGTCCCGCGGGCACGCACGGATGAGGACGAGAGCCTGGCCGGATTTGTGCGGCGGCGACTGGGCGAGGAGGCGCTGAACAAACTTGCCGGGCCGCTGATGGGCGGCATCTATGCGGCGGACCCGGAGCGGCTGAGCCTGAAGAGCACGTTTCCCATCTTTCTGGAGATGGAGAAGAAGTACGGCAGCCTGCTGCGCGGAATGATGAGGCGGGCGAAGCGGCCTGAAAAGCCCGAAGCGGGGCCGCGCGCGACGCACGGGGCAAAGCGTCCTCCGATGTTCATGTCGCTGCGCGGCGGGCTGCAACAGCTCTCCGATGCGCTGGTGGCGCAGTTGCCGGGAACGAATCTGCGGACTGGCAGCCGCGCGCTGGCGGTTAGCCGCTATGCGGAGCGATACAGGATCGACC
>JBEKWE010000141.1:0-6066 GCA_049513335.1 Acidobacteriaceae bacterium
CGCCAGGGCGTGCTGGTGGAGATGTACACGGTGCAGGACGAGAAGAAGCGGTCCGAGCAGGCGGCGGCGAACGCGGTGGAGCTGGCGAACGAGTTGAAGCAGAAGTATCCGCAGTCGGACTACGCGGCGCGCGCGGCCAGCATCGCCTACCGCGCGCAGCAGCAGATTCCCATCTACGGGAATGACCGCGAATAAACCGCGTCTGCACTGCCTTCAAGATCGCGCAACTCTTCCCCTATAAAATGGCGGAATGCCAATCTATCAAGTTATTGTTCTGGCCATTGTGCAGGGACTCGCCGAGTTGCTGCCGGTTTCAAGCTCCGCCCACGTTGTTGTCGCCGAGAAGCTGATGGGGCTGGACCCCTCGACGCCGCAGATGACGCTGCTTCTGGTAATGCTGCATACCGGCACGATGTTCGCGGTGATTGCGTACTTCTGGCGGCAGTGGAGGCAGAGCTACTTTGCCTCGGCGGACGCATTCAAGCGGTTTGCGTTGCGCCTGGTCTATGCGACGGCGCTGACGGGAATCGTTGGCGAAGCGCTGATCAAGCTGGTCGAGCACACGATGTTCAAGGGCGCGCCCAGGGCAGAGATCGAAGACCTCTTCGGGCGGCTTGACCTGGTGGCGCCGGCGCTGGCCTGCGCGGGAATTCTGATCCTGATCGCAGGTCTGCGCGAGAAGAAGCTGGACGAAGCGCAGGCGGCGGCGAAGGAGGCTGCGACGTTGAGCATTACGCGGCGGCCGGCCGACAGCGTCACCATGCGGCAGGCGGGTTGGATGGGATTGGTGCAGGGGCTATGCCTTCCCTTCCGCGGCTTTTCGCGCTCTGGCGCGACCATCTCCGCCGGAATGCTGACTGGCGCGAGTAAACGGCGGTCGGAACGCTTCAGCTTTGCGCTGGCGGTGGTGATTACGCCGTTCGCGATTGGCCGCGAGGCGATGCGCCTGGTGCATTCCCTCCATTCGCCGGCGGCCGGGTCCATGCCCGGAGCGCCTGGCGAAGTACCCGGGGTACTCGGTATCAGCCTGCTGGGCGCGGTGTTCGCGTTCCTGGCCGGGCTGGTGGCGCTGAAGTGGCTGAGCAACTGGCTGGAGAACGGCCGCTGGTATTGGTTCGGGATTTATTGCCTGGGGGCGAGCTGCGTGGTGTGGTGGCTGCACTTTGGGCCACGCCATCTTTAGCGGCGTAGCTCAGGCCCTCCGGGGCTAAAGCCCTTTGGATAATGGGTCATTTACGGTATGCGTGAACGCGTGACTTTCCGGCTTCGTTCAGGCCAGAATGACGACTTCATGGGTGCACGTCCCAGTCATCGCGATAATGCCGCGTGAATGGGGAGCCCAGTTTGTGTGGCTCTGGGGGATTACCCGTTATTGCCCTGCTGCAGGAACTCGGGGCTGACGGGGTTCTCGTAGACCGAGTAGTCGCGGGTGACGATGGTCAGTCCGCCCTCGGAGACGAAGTAGTTTTTCTTGTCCTCGTTGGGGTCGTAGCCGATGACGGTGCCATCTGGAATGTGCACGTCGCGGTCGATGATGGCGTGGCGGATGCGGCAGTGGCGGCCGATGTTGACGTGGGAGAAGATGACGGATGAGTCCACGTCGGCGTAGGAGTTGACGCGCACGTCCTGGCTGACGACGGAGTTGCGCACCACCGCGCCGGAGACGATGGAGCCGGAGCAGACGATGGAGTTGATGGCCATGCCGGTGCGTCCCGGTTCGCCGAAGACGAACTTGGCGGGGGGGTACTGGTAGGGCCGCGTGCGCATGGGCCAGCTCTTGTCGTAGAGGTTGAAGATGGGGGTGATGCCGGCCACGTCCATGTTGGCCTCGTAGTACGCTTCCAGCGTCCCCACATCGCGCCAGTAGAGGGCGCGCTGCTTGTTCTCGTCGACGAAGTTGAAGGCGTGCATCTTGACCCGGCCCAGCAGCTTGGGCAGGATGTCGTGGCCAAAGTCGTGGGTGGAGTCGGGGTCTTCGGCGTCCTGGATGAGCTCGGGCAGCAGGATGTCGGTGTTGAAGAGGTAGATGCCCATGGAGGCATCCACAAAGTTGGGGTCGAAGGGCGAGCGGATCTGGGTGGACTCGGGTTTTTCGACAAATCCGGTGACTTCGCCGGAGCGCGCGACCTCGACGATGCCGAAGCGGGAGACCTCGTTGGGCGCGATGGGCAGGGTGGCAATGGTGACGTCGGCGCTGGAGTCCTTGTGCTGTTGCAGCATGCGGCCGTAGTTCATCTTGTAGATCTGGTCGCCGGAGAGGATGAGGACATGGCGCGGCTCCTCGGAGCCGATGGAATAGATGTTCTGGTAGACCGCGTCGGCGGTGCCCTGGTACCAGGACTTGGAGACGCGCTGCATGGGGGGAAGAATCTCAATGAACTCGCCCAGCTCGCTGGCCACCACCGGGCCCCAGCCCTCGCGGATGTGCCGGTTGAGCGAGAGCGCCTTGTACTGCGTGAGGATGTAAACGTGGCGCAGGTCGGAGTTGATGCAGTTGGACAGTGTGATGTCGATGATGCGGTACTGGCCGGCGAAGGGGACCGCGGGCTTGGCGCGATCGCGCGTGAGGGGAAAAAGCCGTTCGCCAGTGCCACCTGCAAGCAGCACACCGAGTGTGTCTCTCATCGTCCAACCCCTGGAAAGCGAAGTGAGCCTCTGCCTACGACAATATCAGAGCGGAACCATCGAACCCCAAGCGCGAGTGGTGCGAATCGAGAGTCTACCACGCGTGTGTTTCTTTTGTGCAGGGGGCGGGCGCACAGGCGGCCGGGAGCGCGATCGAGGCCGGGTGCGTGGGACCGGAAGCAGTTCCCATGGGCGCGAAGAGGTGGCGCGGACGGCGCAGACCGTGTGCAGTGCGGTAGGAACGGTTGACTGCTATGCGTCGGATGAAGGGCCCGAGGGCGAATCGGCAGAGGAACCGATGCCGAGGCCGTCGGAGTGCTCTTCAGAATCGGACTCGGGTAGGGTGATGCGCAGGGACTTGAGGAAGCTGAGGTCGTGGCGGGTAAAGGGACCGATCGCAACTTCCGTGGCGGGGTCCGAGGTTTCGCCGGACTCGGCTGCGACCTCATTGAGGCCGATGGTGGCCTCCAGCATGAGTAGAACGTCGAAGCCCTGGTCGCGGATGTTCTTCACCACGCCCGCGATGCTTTCCGACTCGGAGACAGACTCGTGGATTGCCTCTCCCAGCTTCTGGATCAGGTTCTTCACTTTTGGATTCAATGCCGCCTCCGCGCTGCCCTGGGATTTAAATCCAGCTTGCGATTCGACCGCATCGTGTATTCCCTGCCCTGCGAAGACCCCAACCGGCGGGAACGGCATTGCGGTTCGTTCTCTCTGACTCTGAGGTCTAGGATACGCCGCGCTGAAAGCTGCCGCAATGCCACTTGCCGGCAGGTTTTCCTCAGGGAAGACGGCCTTGCGCAATCCTGTGAAGGCCACATGAAGCGTGAAATTGCTCTACACTTCGAGCATGGACGTGGTTCGCTTCGGACGTGCGCTTGGCTTCGGAGCGCGGCAGGCGGTGAAAACGGTGGCGGCTGCGGTGGACGCGGCCACGGCGGAGAATCCCTCGCGCAAGAGCGCGAGCGCGGGGACAATTTCCGGTGCGGCGTCGCCCAGACCGCATGCGCGCCCGGCGGCAGACTCGCCCCAGACGGCAACCCAGACGGAGACCCTCCAGACAGCGAACTCGGCCCAGTCGGCGGCCCAGTCGGCGGCCGGCAAGGCAGCCCATCGCGCGGCCCAGACCGTCGTCCAGGCGCGTGGAGCCAGGCAGGGGCTGCGGCGCGGCAGCCGGCGCTTTGGCCAAACGGCATGGAAAACGTTTGTGCGCCTCTGGGGGGTGCTGTGGCTGGAGGTTGTGGGCGTCTTCTTCGGGATCTTCGCGCTCTTTGCCGCAGGCGGCGTGTGGCGTTGGCGCGGGGAGTGGCATTCCACCGCGGCCGGACATCGCCAACTGTTGGGCTCGCTGGCGATGCTGGCGGTCTTCGGTTACTTCTCGGTGAGCAGCTTTGTTCGGGCGCGGCGGCGGGAACGGCGGCGCTAGGGCCTCCTATGGACGTTGCGTAAACCGTTTTGATTCAATGCTTTATAGGCTTCGACGAAATTATTAATAATCCGCGCAAGTCATTTACTTTCAATGGGTTGGATTTTAAGTTCATAACAGGCTCTAGCCAGGAAACGTCGTGCAGAGATACGCATAGGACGGATTCGTAACCGTGGCGCTTTGAACAGCTGCATTGATTCTTTTCACACCCGGTGGAGTGGTTTTAATCTGGTATTGCCCTGCCGTCAATGTGAACTTGGTTTCGGTTGGTGTGCCCCCCGCAGTGTAGAGGTACTCGACCTGAATCGTGACGGTCGCGCCGTACGAATAGAACTGAATCTCCGAAGGAATGAACGTATGGAATGTCAGCAGGTACAGGTTCGTGCCGGTGCCATCAAACGGCGAAAGAATGGAGTTGCTCAACGTCGCCGTCAAAATTCCATCCTTCTCGAGCTGGGCCCTCACATCTTGTGCTGTTGGCATGGTTCCTCCTCTTTCACTGCTTGCACGACGGTTAACAAATCGCAATGGTAAGTCATCGCACTGCGGCGGAAATCAGGCAAGAGATGTAATACTAGAGCCACGAAAAAAATTAGGGGCTGTTATGGATTTCCTCCTTCACTGGGGAATTATCTAGGACAGCCCCCTAGTGTCCGTTATGGATGTTGCGCAAATATGGATGTTGCGCAAACAATTTTGATTCAATTCTTTATAGACTTAGACAAGATAACGAATAATCCGCGCAAGCCATTTATTTTCAATGGGCTGAATTTTAAATTCATAACAGGCTCTAGGGATTTCGTCGTTCCTCCATTGAAAAATTCATGACACTGTCCGCCCATTTGAGCGACACTGGTACCATCATGACCCAAGCGCGCATGCAACACCTCCTGGAAGCCGCCAACCTGCTGATCAACGCACGCCGCAACCACAAGCCTATCGCCGACCTTCCGCCTGAACTGCAGCCGAAGTCGCTGGAAGATGCTGCCGTCATCCACGGCATGATCGCCACCGCCTTCGGGCCCATCGGCGGATGGAAGATCGGCGCGGGCTCGGCCGATGCCACGCCCTTCTTCGCGCCCATGCCGCTGGCCTGGATGGCCCGCAGCGGCACGCTGCTGGCCGGCCCGCGCTTCCGCTATCGCGTTCTGGAGGCCGAGATCGCCTTCCTGCTGGGCAAAGACCTGCCTCCGCGCGCCAAGCCCTATACGCGCGATGAGGTGGTCGCCGCCATCGCCAGTTGCCATCCCATCATCGAGGAGCTGGAGTCCGGCCTCATCGATCCCAAGGCCGCTGCGCACCTCTCCATGCTCGCCGACCTGCAGATGCACGGCGGATTCATCCACGGCCCCGCCTGCAAGGACTGGAAGAAGATCGACTTCAAGAAAGAGACTGTGACGCTCTCCATCAACGGCAAGGTGCAGGTGGAGCGCACCGGCTCCAACACCTCGGGCGACCTCATGCGCCTGCTTCCCTTCCTCGCCAACGAGGGCGCGGCGCGCACCGGAGGCCTCAAGGCCGGCCAGTGGATCACCACCGGAAGCTGGACCGGCAACACGCCCGCCCGTCCCGGCTCGCTGGTCGAGGTCGAGTTTGCCCACGCCGGCAAGGTCAGCCTGCGCTTCGCATAAATTCGTTCAACTGATCTCCAGGATCTGCTCGCTTCCGGCCGCAATCTCCTGCGCGCGCGCAGCAACTTTGCGCGCCACCTCGAAGAACGGCTTGGCCCCTGCGTTCTCCGGTCCGGCCAGCGCCACCGGAAGCCCGCGGTCGCCGCCCTCGCGGATGGCCGGATCGAGGTCGAGCGAGCCCAGGAACTCCAGCCCAAACTGCCCAGCCGTGCGCTCCGTGCCGCCGCTGGAAAAAATATCGATCCCCTGATGGCAGTGCGGGCAGGTGAAGCGTCCCATGTTCTCCACCAGGCCGATGACCTCGACCTTGACCTGGGCGAACATCTCGATGGCCTTGCGCGCGTCCTGCAGGCTGACGTCGCTGGGCGTGGAGACGACCACCGC
>JBEKWE010000142.1:0-9297 GCA_049513335.1 Acidobacteriaceae bacterium
CCCGGCGCGGTCTTCCTGCTCAACAGCCCCTATGGGCCGGATGAGATCTGGAACCACCTGCCGCTCACCACGCAGGAGACGATCCTCAAGAAGAAGCTGCAGTTCTACGTCATCGACGGCTACACCGTGGCGCGCGAGACCGGAATGGGCAACCGGCTGAACACCATCATGCAGACCTGCTTCTTCGCCATCAGCGGCGTGCTTCCGGCCGACGAGGCCATCGCGCAGATCAAGAAGTCCATCAAGAAGACCTACGGCAAGCGCGGCGACGCGGTGGTGCAGCAGAACTTTGCCGCCGTCGACGCGGCGGTGGCCAACCTGCACAAGGTGAAGCTGCCGGAGAAGGCCACGGCAACCTTCGACCTGCTGCCCATGCTGCCCAAGGAGGCCCCCGACTTCGTGTACAACGTGTTGGGCAAGATGGCGGCCGGCCACGGAGACCAACTCCCGGTCAGCGCCCTGCCCATCGGCGGCACCTTCCCCACCGGAACCGCCAAGTGGGAGAAGCGCAACATCGCCCAGATGATTCCGGTATGGGACAAGGAACTGTGCATCCAGTGCGGCAAGTGCGTGCTGGTGTGCCCGCACGCCGTCATTCGCGCCAAGGTCTACGATACGGCGCTGCTGGCCAAGGCTCCTGCATCCTTCAAGAGCGCCAAGCCGAAGTGGAAAGGCATGGAGCAGGAGGCCTACACCCTGCAGGTTGCGCCCGAGGACTGCACCGGATGCCGCCTCTGCGTCGAAGTCTGCCCGGTAAAGAGCAAGAGCGAGGCCAAGCACAAGGCCATCAACATGGAGATGCAGGCCCCCCTGCGCGCTCCCGAGGCCAAGAACTGGGACTTCTTCGAGTCCATCCCCACGGTCGATCGCGACCGCCTCTCGCACACACAGGTCAAGGACATTCAGTTGCTCGAACCGCTCTTCGAGTTCTCCGGCGCCTGCTCGGGCTGCGGCGAGACGCCCTACATCAAGCTGCTCACCCAGCTCTTCGGCGACCGCATCTATATCGCCAACGCCACTGGCTGCTCGTCCATCTACGGGGGCAACCTGCCCACCACACCCTACACCAAGAACGACAAGGGACGCGGGCCGACCTGGTCGAACTCGCTGTTTGAGGACAACGCCGAATTCGGCTTCGGCATGCGTCTCGCCCTCGACCAGCAGAAGGAGTACGCAGAGGACCTGCTCAAGCGCCTCGCGCCCACCGTCGGCGACGAGCTGGTCACCGCACTGCTCACCGCAAGCCAGGCCAAGGAGAGCGAGATCGAGGCGCAGCGCGCACGCGTGCTGCAACTCCGCTCCAAGCTGGCCACAGTCGACTCCAGTGAGGCGCGCGCATTGCTCACCGTGGCCGACTCGCTGGTTCGCAAGAGCGTCTGGGTCCTGGGCGGCGACGGATGGGCCTACGACATCGGCTTCGGCGGCCTGGACCACGTGCTCGGCTCGGGCAAGAACGTCAAAGTGCTGGTGCTGGACACTGAGACCTACTCCAACACCGGCGGACAGATGTCCAAGGCAACCCCGCGCGGCGCTGTGGCCAAGTTTGCCGAGGGCGGAAAGCCAAACAGCAAGAAGGACATTGCAATGGAAGCCGTGGCCTACGGCTCGGTATACGTGGCGCGCGTCGCCATGGGAAGCAGCGACATGCAGACGGTCAAGGCCTTCCAGGAGGCGGAGGCCTACGACGGCCCGGCGCTCATTATCGCCTACGCCCACTGCATCGCCCATGGCTACGACCTGACCTACGGAATGGAGCAGCAGAAGAGTGCGGTGCTCTCCGGCTACTGGCCGCTGATGCGCTACAACCCGATGCTGCGCGCCGAGGGCAAGAACCCCTTCCTGCTCGACTCCAAGGCGCCCTCCATCCCGCTCAAGGACTACGCCTACCACGAGGCCCGTTACACCATGCTCGCGCGCAGCCGTCCCGAAGTGGCCAAGCTGCTGCTGCAGGAGGCGCAGGACGACGTCGAGCGCACCTGGCGCGTCTACTCCGGTCGCGCAGCCATGGCGGGACGCTCGGCGTCGCCGCACATCGCCCCGCCGGAGAAAGAAGGGGCCGTTGCGCCGCTGGGTGGGGGAGGAGGCGACGAATGATCGACCTGACAACTGAATATCTTGGCCTGAAGCTGAAGAGTCCCATTCTGGTCTCTTCCTCGCCGCTGACCGACTCCCCGGAGAACATTCAGCGTCTGCAAGAGGCCGGAGCTGCTGCCGTGGTGCTGCCCTCCATCTTCGAGGAGCAACTCACGCTGGAGAGCAACGCGCTCGACAGCGACCTCTCGCGCGGCACGGAGTCCTTCGCCGAGTCGCTCAGCTACTTCCCCGCATACGAGAGCTACCGGCAGGGACACGACGCCTACCTCAGCCACATCCGCCGCGCCAAGAGCGTCGCCGGCATTCCCGTTCTCGCCAGCCTGAACGGCGCGACGGCAGGTGGATGGGTGAAGTTCGCCAAAGAGATCGAACAGGCGGGCGCGGACGCGCTCGAACTCAACACCTACTCGCTGCCTACCGACCCGCGTGTCACCAGCGCCGCCATCGAGGATGGAATCGTCGATCTGGTGCGCCAGGTGAAGCAGAGCACCACCATCCCCATCGCGGTCAAACTCTCCCCGCAGTTCACCAGTATTCCCCACCTGGCCGCCCGGCTGGATAAAGCCGGGGCAGATGCGCTCGTCCTCTTCAACCGCTTCTACCAGCCGGACTTCGACATCGAAAACCTCAACGTCACTCCCACCCTCACCCTCAGCCGCCCGGAGGAGTTGCTGCTGCGCCTGCACTGGACTGCAATCCTCTACGGCGATCTCAGCGCGGACATTGCCGTCACCGGCGGCGTGCACAGCGCGGAAGACGTACTGAAGGCCATTATGGCCGGCGGTCAGGTCGCCATGCTCGCCTCGGCGCTGCTCATCCACGGCATCCCCCACCTCGCTGCCATCCAGTCCGATCTGCTGCACTGGATGGAGGAGCACGAGTACCAGTCCATCCGCCAGATGCGCGGCAGCCTCAGCCGCCGTTCCGTACCCGACGCCTCGCCCTTCGAACGCGGCAACTACATCAAGACCCTGAGCAGCTACACCCTGCGCAGGACAGCATAGCAATCCGGTCCATCAGCCCCTCCCCGGTTGCACCTCTCAGCCCTCCGCCGCGCTCCGATCCTTGAATGCGGCGGGGGGCTGACGCGTTAGGGCAACCAGCCGAAGCGCGAGGCACTGCACGGTTTGACGCAGGTCAATTTCAGCGCAAAGCGGGGATGAGCGAGCTGTTCTTCCTGCATCCAATGCAGCAGACCTGTTTTGCGAGCGATACTGGTAGTACCGAGCTGAGGCATCTGACAAATGGAATTTCACATCTCCCGCGCCGTTCGCGAAGCAACTAAGGTTGATGAAGCAACTAAGGTTGATGACATGCTCTTCAGCACCACCGGAAACGTCGTCTTCGCCAATGTTGCCGCCAGCCGCAAGCTGGCCGAGGCGCTCAACCGGGCGCGCGGCGCGGACGCCGATCCGGCCGGCGCGATCAACGCCGGCGCGCTGTTCGCCATGGGCCTGATCGACGAGTTGAGCCACGCGCTGGTCGAGCAGTACCGCAAGCAGATCGACCCCGCCGTACTGGCTGAGGCCGTCCGCTGGTTCGCCGAGCGCCTCAACTCCGACAAGTCCAGGCCGGGCAAGCTGGAAGCCCTCCTGCTGGCATTCACCGAGCAGTTTCCCAACGCCGCCGTCTTCCGCGGCAAGCTTACTGCCGCCCAGTGGCTGCGCGGCTCAACCGGAGGCCGGCCCAACCGCGAGGCCGCGCTGGAAGAGTTGCTGATGTTGTGGATCGCCAACAGCAACCCCGCCTTCAAGCCCTTCCACCAGCTCTTCGCAGACCAGGGCCTGAAGCAGCAGACCGTCTACGCCAACGTCACCGCCGCCTTCCCGGACTTCTTCAGCACGCGCCCACCCATGGCGCCGGAGATCGGCAGCCTCTACGACGCGCTGCGCGCTCCCTTCCTGGCCTCGCCCGACTCTCTGATCGGCCAGCTCGACTTTATCCGCGAGCGCTGGGCGCCCTTCCTGGGCGGCGACATCAAGCGCATCCTGCTGGCCATCGACGTGCTGCGCGAGGAGGACCTCGCCATCTGGATGCGCTTCCATCCCCCCGGCCCCGACCAGTTCCGCCACGGGCCCTCCTGGGGCGCGATGGGATTCGAGGGCGATGAGTACATCGGCTTCGACGAACTGCGCCGCCGCCGATACCCCCACGGCTATCAGGCCCCGCTCGACGAATATGAGGCCTTCAGTGCCGACCAGGCCTGGATGCCCAACGTGGTGCTGATGGCCAAGAGCACCTACGTATGGCTGGAACAGCTCTCCAAAAAATATCTACGCCACATCCATCGCCTGGACCAGATCCCCGACGAGGAGTTGCGTCTGCTCGCCAGCCGCGGCGTCACCGGCCTGTGGCTCATCGGCCTCTGGGAGCGCTCGATCGCATCGCGCACCATCAAGCGGCTGCGCGGCCACCAGGATGCGGTCGCCTCCGCCTACTCGCTCAAGAACTACGACATCGCAGAAGATCTGGGTGGCTGGCAGGCTTATGACCACCTGAAGCACCGCGCTGCGCACTTCGGTCTGCGGTTGGCCAGCGACATGGTGCCCAACCACATGGGAATCGACTCGCCTTGGCTCATCGAGCATCCCGACTGGTTTCTGCATCGCTGGGAGAGCCCGTTTCCGGCCTACAGCTTCAACGGCCCCGACCTCTCCAGCGACAGCCGCGTCGAGATCAAGATCGACGACCGCTACTACGATCAGAGTGACGCTGCGGTCGCCTTCCGCCTGCGCAACTACTCGAATGGCGAGACGCGCTACGTCTACCACGGCAACGACGGCACCTCGTTTGCCTGGAACGACACCGCGCAGCTCGACTACTCCAAGGCCGAGGTGCGCGAGCAGGTGATTCAGACCATCCTGCACGTTGCGCGACTCTTCCCCATCATCCGCTTCGACGCCGCCATGGTGCTGGCCAAACGCCACGTCCAGCGCCTCTGGTTCCCGCTTCCCGGCGCTGGCGGATCGATCCCGTCGCGCGCGGAGAATGCGATGTCGCAGGAGGAGTTCGACGCGCTGATGCCCAACGAGTTCTGGCGCGAGGTGGTGGACCGCGTGGCGGCAGAGGTGCCGGGAACGCTGCTCCTGGCCGAGGCCTTCTGGCTGCTCGAGGGCTACTTCGTCCGCACCCTCGGCATGCATCGTGTCTACAACTCCGCGTTCATGAACATGCTGCGCGATGAACAGAACGCCAAGTACCGCTCCTACCTCAAAAAGACCATCGAGTTCGACCCCGACATCATGAAGCGCTACGTCAACTTCATGAGCAATCCCGACGAGCGCACTGCCATCGACCAGTTCGGCACCGGCGACAAGTACTTCGGCGTCTGCACCCTGCTGGCGACGCTGCCCGGCCTGCCCATGTTCGCGCACGGCCAGATCGAGGGATTCACCGAGCGCTACGGAATGGAGTTCAAGCAGGCGATGCTCAACGAGTGGCCCAACGAGGGCCTGGTCGAGCGCCACCAGCGAGAGATCGCGCCGCTGCTGGCCAAGCGATACATCTTCGCCGGCAGTTCCAACTTCACCCTCTACGACTTTTGGAACGGCTACGGCAAAGTCGACGAGAACGTCTTCGCCTACTCCAACCGCTTCGGCGACGAGCGCTCGCTGGTCCTCTTCAACAACAGGTACGACGGCACGCGCGGCACCATCCACATCTCGGCGGCGTTCATGGACAAGGCCACCGGCGCGCTGCGCCAGCGCAGCCTCTGCGACGGCCTCGGCCTGCCCACCGGCGAGTCCATCGTCATCGCCTGCCGCGACACCAACGGCTTGGAGTACCTGCGCCGCGCCACCGACCTGCACTGGCGCGGCCTCACCTTCGATCTGCGCGGCTTCCAGTGCGTCGTCCTGCTGGACTGGCGCGTGTTGCAACCCACCTCCGACTGGCCGTGGGACAGGCTCTGCGACTCGCTCAACGGACGCGGCGTCGGCAGCGTTCACGACGAGATGGTGAAGCTCCGCCTGCGCCCGCTGCACGACGCTCTGCGCGCCGCCGTCAACTCCGCCAACGTCCGCGCCCTCGCCGATCTCGCCAACCAAATTGCGCAGCAGAACACTGAGCAGGGAGCCGTCCCCAATTCATCCCGGCGCGCGAAGAAAGGACTCAAACGCGAGAAGACCGAGCTTGATCCGCGCCTGCGCGTCATCGCCGAAAAAGGCCAACTCTTCTTCGACCGTCTTCTCGAACAGATTCCCGAAGAGAACCGCGCGCCGATCGTTCGCGCCGATGCTGCCGCTTCCTCCGGAACGCAAACAGGCGTCGATGCTCTGGCTGCGGACGGGATTGAGCCCGCGTTTGCCGCCGGTCTTTGCGCAATGTTGTGCGGCGCGGCGCGCCTGCAAGCTCTCGCGCAGACCTTCTCCACCGACTGGCCCGCGAAATCGCGCCCCGTCCTGCCCGGCAACGCTCCAGCCACGCGCCAGGAACGCACTTGGGCGCCGATTCTCGCGTGGATCGTCCTGCGCAGCCTTCCCTCCCACTGCGCCCCCAACGGAGACCGCGCGGAACTCGTAGCCCTGTTCGACCGGCTTCTGTTTCGCTCCATGCTCGCCGACCTTTTCTCTTCCATGGGCATGGAGGGCGAGGCCTGTTGGCAGGCCGCCGCGCAGGTGCGCCTGCTGTTCTCTCCGGCTGCGGCTGCACCGGACGCGGTCCACTCCGAAGCTCTCTGGGCAGACCCCGATGTTCGCTGGCTCGCTGGCGTCAACCATGCCGGCGGCATCACTTTCTTCAACCGCGAGCAGTTCGACGAGCTGCTCACCTGGCTCCAGCTTCCCGCCCTCATCCAGATCGCCCACGCCGAATCCACACAGCCGAAATCAGCCCATTTCACCGGCATCGCAGCAATCGAGTCCTCCATCGCCGCCGCCCGCAAGGCCGCCCATCGCGCTGGCTACAACCTGAAGAAGTTCCTGGCAGCTACCGCGACGATTCGCAAAGCCCTGCGCGCCGCGGACTGAACCTTCTACAATCACCCAAGCCATGCCCGCGCGCCTCATCCTCAACGCCGACGACTTCGGCCTCACCCGCGGCATCAACCGCGCCATCGCCGAACTGCACTCGGCGGGTGCGATTTCGTCTGCGACGCTGATGGCCAGCGGGGCGGCCTTCGACGACGCCATTGCCGTTGCCCGCGCCCACCCCTCGCTCGGCGTTGGCTGCCACATTGTGCTCACCGACGGCGCGCCCGTCTCGCCGCCCAGCTCGATTCGCAGCCTGATCGGAGCCGACGGAAAAAACTTTCGCCCATCGCTGGTCGATTTTGTGCAGGCGCTTTTGTTCGGACGGATCAACGAAGAAGAGGTCGCCCGCGAGGTCCTCGCGCAGATTGAGAAGCTGCAACGCGCCGGAATCCGTCCCACGCACATCGACACGCACAAGCACACGCATCTCTTTCCCAGCATTGCGCGCCCGCTGTTGCAGGTGGCCGAACGCTGCGGAATCCGCGCCATCCGCAACCCTTTCGAGCCGGGCTGGAGCCTCGCACTCAACCACGGAAGCCGCGCGCGCCGCTTCGCCGTCCGGCTCATCGGTTGCCTGCGCCCGCGCTTCGAGGCCCACGCGCAGCTACGCGATGGCCGCGTTCTTACAACCGATGGCACGGTGGCGATCTCCGCCACGGGCGAGTTGAACGCCACCACCCTGGGCGAGATTCTGCGCGTCCTTCCGCCTACAGGGACCTACGAGATCTGCTGCCATCCCGGCTACAACGATGGCGAGTTGGACTGCGTCATCACCCGCCTGCGCGCCCAGCGCGACATCGAGCGCGAGGCCCTGCTCAGCGAGATTCCGAGAGTTCTCGCCGGCCCAAACGCTCCTTCGCTCCTCCTCTACGGGAGTCTGGCGGAGTGAGAGGCTGCGCCATTGCTGCGTCGGGTGTGAGATTCTAGGAAGCGCAAGGAGAGCCGTTGGCAACCATCCCTGAGATCGCGGAACTGGTCGGCGCGTCCGCGCCGCTCGAATCGCTGGGCGCCTACGAGATCCTTCGTGTCGCGAGCATTGAGGCTGCGACGCCAGCCGCGCTGGTCTTCGCCACCGATTCCGCAACTCTCGCGGTCGCGCTCAAGTCACCAGCGGGCGCGATCCTTACCCGTCCGGCACTGCTTGCGCTGGCCAGCGACCCGCACGATCCGCGCCTGCTCGCCGTGGCCGATCCGCGCTATGCGTTCGCCCTCGCCGCGCGCTTTCTCAAGTCCCACAAGCAAGCCTCGAGTGAATCCGCTTCGCGCAACTCTGCTCCGCGCATCCATCCCACGGCAGTCCTGGGCGTGGACGTGCGAGTGGGGCAGGGAACCAGCATCGGCCCCCACGCAGTCCTCGGCGACGGCGTCGTCATCGGCGACGACTGCGAAGTCCTCCCCAACGTCACCATCTACTCAGGCACCGTGATCGGCGACCGCGTCCTGGTGCAGGCCGGGGCGGTTCTCGGGGCCACCGGCTTCGGCTACGCGCGCAACTCCGCCAGCGGCGAGTACATTGCCTTCCCGCAGCAGGGAACGCTCGCCATCGAGGACGACGTGGAGATCGGCGCCAACTCCACCATCGACCGCGGTGCGCTGGGAGAGACGCGCATCGGCGCGGGGACTAAGATCGACAACCTGGTGCACATCGCGCACAACTGCGTGGTGGGGCGCAACGTCGTCATCGCCTCGCAGACCGGAATCTCCGGCTCCTGCGTCATCGAGGACGGAGCGGTGCTGGGCGGTCAGGTTGGCCTGGGAGAGCACGCCCACATCGGTCCCGGTGTCATCCTCGGCGGAGGCGCGGGCGTTCTCAGCCACAAGAAGGTCCACGGCCCCGGCCAGGTCTTCTGGGGCCGGCCGGCGCGCCCGCTGAAGCAGTACCTGCGCGACCTGGCGCGGCTCAGCCGAGGCTGAGTTGGGTTATTGATTTGAAAGACAACTACGGAGATTCTGGCCTTCGGCAAGCTCAGGCCAGAATGACGACCCGCTAGGCTATGCTCAGTCGGCGCCGTCGCTCAGCGCGTCCATGTAGGCCACGTCGAGCGCCGTGCCCTGCACGGTGACGTACTCGTTGTCGATCTCGGAGCCGTCGACGGTGCTGAAGACGTGGACCTGCCCGCCGTATGCGGTGTAGATCTTGTTGAAGTTCTGCACCCAGCAGATGCCGGTGAGGCTGCCGTAGTAGTACGGGTCGTCGTTCTGGTTGGGATAGGAAACGGTAAGGGCGGTGCTG
>JBEKWE010000143.1:0-6127 GCA_049513335.1 Acidobacteriaceae bacterium
CAGCGGCCTCATAGGAACCGCGTTGGCCCGCAGCGACGAGAACGCCGAGCAGTTCACCTTCCACGGCTTTCTGCCCTCCAAACAGGGCCAGCGACGCACCGCGCTCGAAACCTTAAAGAACACTGTCATCCCGAGCGAAGGCCGCAACACGGTCGCAGTCGAGGGACCTGCGGTTCAAATCCAAATCTTCTACGAAGCCCCGCATCGCATTCTGGCCACGCTCGCCGACATCGAATCCATCTTCGGCCCCACGCAGCACGTCGTCGTCGCGCGCGAGCTGACCAAGCTGCACGAGGAGTTCCTGCGCGGCCCAGTCTCCGAGGTGCGCAAGACGTTAGCCGCCCGCGCCACCGTTCGCGGCGAGATCGTGCTGCTCTTCGTCCCTGCCGCCGCCGCGTCCGCCAGCGACACCGCGCCCGCCAGCATCGCCGCCGAGGTCCGCTCTCTGATGCAAAAAGAGTCCCTCGCCGAAAAGGACGCCCTCAAGCGGGTCGCCCGCGCCCGCGGCATGGGCAAAAGCGAAGCCTACCGCGAACTCCAGCGCAACCGCAGCAAATGAAGGGAAAGGGAGCAAATGGTGTCGACTCTGGCGAATCCGAAACAATCATGGATTGAATCCAAAATTTCCTACAACATTTTCTTGCTGTCCTCATGGGTAATTGTGTTGCTAGGCATTGCTGTCGTCTTTATGCTCACACCTTGGTTTGACATGATCCAAGGGGGATCCGCGTGGCCATTTTTGCGAATGCTGGGCGGCTCGATAGGTGTAGCGACTGTGATAGCAGTCCCAATCATTATCTTGGGGATGGCGATTTTCTGTGCGCGCAAGGACGACGTTTCAGTAGGCAAAAAAATAGCCTGGTTTGTCTTCTTCTTTGCAACCGCTCCATTTGGGTCTGCGGTGTACTTTTTTATTGTGTACAGGAAGAGACTGGGACAGGTTGAGCACGAACGAATCTGAAAAACTCTGAACCGGAAACCTTCCCTACTCGCGGCCTTTGACCCGGTCATAGAGGTACCGGTCGCTGGTCGTCCCCAGCGATTCGTTGTACAAACTCGTCGCCCCGGCCGCCTCGTTCAACTCTTCGCTGAACTCGTGGATCGCGTGCAGGTGCTCCGCGGTTGCGGGAATCTCCGTCTGCGGCGTCTTCAGGAACTTCTGGTATCCCCGGTCCACCAGCCGCGAGATCACGCCATTCAGCATCCATCCCGGCCGCGCCAGCAGCTCGGTGGTGCCGTCGGCAGCGGCGGCAATCTCCGCCGCGCAGCCGTACTTGCGCACCTGGAAGGCTTTAGCGCCGCTTCCTGAAGCGTCGCGCGCTGCGGATACATCAAATTGGTGGCCGGCGAGCGTGGCAAGCGCGTCGGCAAAGCTGCGGGGCTGCTTCGTTTTGGCCATAATGTTCGATCCGTTAGACTCGGCTTAACTGTCGCACATCCACGGCCAGTCTTCAATCGGCACTCCGCAAGAAGGCCGGCCGCGCGAATCAAAACCCGGCGCACGAAGGAAGGGAACTGACGGATGATTGCAACAGCACGCGCGCTTGGTGCCTCGCTGCTCGACCGCATCGGCAACACGCCGCTGCTCGCACTCCCCCGGCTCACCGCGCATCTTCCCGGCGTGCAGATCCTTGGCAAGGTTGAGTGGGTGAATCCCGGTGGATCCATCAAGGACCGCGCCGCCGCCTCTATCGTGCTGGACGCCGAAAAACGCGGCCTGATCCAGTTTCGCCAGCGCAACGGCCGCATTCTGCTCGACGCCACCAGCGGCAATACCGGCATCGCCTACGCCATGCTGGGCGCGGCGCTGGGCTTCCCCGTCACCCTCTGCGTGCCCTCCAACGTCTCCGAAGAGCGCAAACACATCCTCGACGCCTACGGAGCGGAGGTCATCTGGACTGACCCTGCAGACGGCTCCGACGGCGCAATCCGCAAGGCGCGCGCCATGATCGCCGCCGAGCCTGACCGCTATTATTACGCCGACCAGTACGGCAACCCGCAGAACTGGCAGGCCCACTACCGCACCACCGCCAACGAAATCTGGAAGCAGACCGAGGGCCAGGTCACGCACTTCATTGCCGGCCTCGGCACCAGCGGCACCTTCATGGGAACCACGCGCCGCCTCAAGGAGCTCAACCCCGCCATCCAGTGCATCTCCATGCAGCCGGACTCGCCCTTCAACGGATTCGAGGGGCTGAAGCACATGGCCACCGCGATCGTTCCGCAGATCTACGAAGCCTCGCTGGCCGACACCAATATCTTCATGGAGACGGAGCGCGCCTACGACATGGCATGCGAGCTGGGCCGACGCGACGGACTGCTGGTCGGTGTCTCGGCCGCGGGCGCGGTCACCGCTTCGCTGCAAATCGCCGAGCAGGAGGCGCGCGCCGGTCGCGAGGCCGTCATCGTCACCATCCTCTCCGACTCCGCCGACAAATACCTCAGCGAACGATTCTGGCGGGAGGGATAATGCTGCATCTCAGCTTCTCCGACTACTCGGCCCTGCGCGCGCACGGCGAAGAGACCTATCCGCACGAGTGCTGCGGCGTGCTGCTGGGCAACTCAACGCCCGAGGGCAACCGCGTCCGCCAGATCGTGCGCGCCGGCAATACCCGCACCGATCGAGCCCATGATCGCTACAACATCGCGCCCGAGGAACTCATCCGCATTCAGCGCCAGGCGCGCACGCTGGGCCTCGACATCGTGGGCTTTTACCACTCCCACCCGGACTGCGCCGCGCAGTGGTCGCAGACGGACTTTGCCGAGGCGCACTGGGTCGGCTGCTCCTATGTCATTACGCGTGTCGACCAGGGCAAGGCCGCGATTACCAACTCGTTTCTGCTGACTGGAACCAGCGAGGAAGACAAGAAATTCCTCGACGAGCCGGTCGAGATTGAAGTGAGCAGCGTTGAAAACGAGCAAGAAAGAGGCCAGCCATGAAGATCAACATTCCCACACCATTGCGCGCATACACTGGCGGAGAACAGACGGTCAGCGTTCCCGGCGCAACCGTTGGCGAGACGTTGCAGCAGTTGACCGGCGCGTATCCCGAGCTGCGCCAGCACCTCTACACCGGCGAAGGCAAGCTGCGCTCCTTCGTCAACCTCTACCTCAACGATGAAGACATCCGCTACCTGCCGCAAAAGGAAGCCACTCCGGTCGAAGAGTCCGACGAGTTGTCGATTATCCCCTCCATCGCCGGCGGTTGTCGCACCAATTTGTAACTTATTTTGTTCGTGATGCGCGAATTTGTAACTAATTTAGATCATTATTAGATCATTCGTAATCGAAATCGTCACATACCATAGAAAACCCGCACGAATGCGTGCGAAGGACAACGAAATGGCAACGTCAATACTTCGTGAAATTGAACTCCCCAGGCTCTCCAACGACGAGATCGCGCGCTACTCGCGCCACCTGATCCTGCCCGAGGTGGGCATGGAGGGCCAGCTAAAGCTGAAGGCCGCGCGTGTCCTCTGCGTCGGCACCGGTGGACTCGGCGCGCCGCTCGCGCTCTATCTGGCAGCCGCGGGCGTCGGCACGCTCGGCCTGGTCGACTTCGACACCGTCGACGCCAGTAATCTACAGCGCCAGATCATCCACTCCACCGCCACCGTGGGCAAGCTCAAGGTTGATTCCGCCGAGATCATGCTGAAGGCGCTGAACCCCTATATGAACGTGGTCAAACACAACACCATGCTGACCAGCGCCAACGCAATGGAAATCTTCAAGGACTACGACATCATCGCCGACGGCACGGACAACTTTCAGACGCGCTACCTGGTCAACGACGCCTGTGTCTTGCTGCACAAGCCCAACGCCTACGGCTCCATCTTCCGCTTCGAGGGACAGGCCAGCGTCTTCGCCACAGAGGCCGGCCCCTGCTATCGCTGCCTCTATCCCGAACCGCCGCCGCCGGGCCTTGTTCCCTCCTGCGCCGAGGGCGGCGTCCTCGGCATTCTGCCCGGCCTGGTTGGCGTAATCCAGGCTACCGAGGTCATCAAGCTCATCCTCGGCATCGGCGAAACGCTCGCAGGTCGCCTCCTTCTGGTCGACGCGTTGACCATGAAGTTCCGCACGTTGAAGTTGCGCAAGAATCCCGACTGCCCGGTCTGCGGAACTCATCCCACCGTCACCGCGCTCATCGACTACGATCAGTTCTGCGGCATCGAGAAGCCAAAAACTGTCGGCCCACTGGAGGTCGCGCAGAACAAGTCCGTGGCCGACGTTCCCGTAGTCGATGGCATTCCGCAGATCAGCGTCCAGGAGTTGAAGAAGAAGCTAGACGCAAAGGAAGATTTCTTCCTGCTCGACGTGCGCGAGCCGCACGAGGCCAAGATTGTCAACATCGGCGCGCCTCTCATCCCTCTCGGCGAGTTGGCAAAGCGCCTCGACGAGCTTGCCCCGCAAAAAGATCGCGAGATCGTCGTGCATTGCAAGTCCGGCGGGCGCAGCCAGAAGGCCGCGCAACTCCTCAAGAACGCCGGCTTCACACACGTCGAAAATCTCGCCGGCGGAATCCTCGCCTGGGCAGACAAGATCGACCCCACCATGCCAAAGTATTAGCAGTCTTCTGAACGGTCTATTCTGCTTTCTTCCTTACATGAGAGGTCCCAATGATCCTGCTGAACAAACACTCCATGCGACGAAATGTCCTCCGCCTCTGCGCTATCTGCTCAATCCTCTGGGTTGCCAGTGCCGCTTTATTGTCGGCGCAGGCGCCTGCCGCGCCCCAGCCCGGCCCTCCGCCCGTGCGGTCGCAGTTTCACGAACCGGCCGCGATGGACTTCAACGATCACACCGGTTTCACGCAGATCTTCGACGGCAAGAGTCTTGCCGACTGGGAGGGAGATCCTGCGGTCTGGCGCGTAGAGAACGGAGCCATTGTTGGCGAATCCAGCAAGGACAACCCGATCGCCAACACCTATATCTGGCGCCGCAATCTCATCGCCAAGGACTTCGACCTCAGGCTGGAGATCAAGTGCGAGATCGCCGGGGGCAGCGGCATTCAGTATCGCAGCCAGACCGGTCTGCCCTGGACCAAGCCCCATCGTCCCGGCGAAAAACCGCTCAATCTCGACTGGCTGATGACCGGTCCGCAGGCCGACTTCTGGTTCCCGGTCAACCCGCTGCACGCCTCCTACTCCGGCCAGTTCTATTCGGAGAACACATCTCTGGGGATTGTTGCCTGGCGCGGAGAGGTGGTTACCTCAGCCGCGGGGTCCGCTCCCACACTCATCGGGACCATTGGCGACCGCAGCGCGCTTGGCGGCTATGTGAAGATCAACGATTGGAACCAATACGAGATCATCGCGCGCGGAGGCACGTTCCTCCACATCCTCAACGGCCAGCTCATGGCCGTCTACATCGACGACGACCCAGCCTCATCCAACAACCAGCCGGGCAAGATCGGCATCGAGCTCGAGGGAACTCCCGCCAAAGTCTCGGTACGCAATATCTGGATCAAAAAAATAAACTGACCGCGGAACGAATTCGTCCCTGCGGATCGTCTCATCAAGCTCGCGTTGCGGCTATTCCGCCTTGTCCTCGGTCGTTAGGATTTGCAGGCAGAGCGGCCGCTCCAGCATGGAGTCCATCTTCGCGATCGCGGAAACAGCCTTCTCAATCGTCGAGGTCAGGCACGGCTCGGTCGTAATCACAAACGGCAGGCTGTGCTTGGGATAGCCCGGACGCTGCAGCAGTGAATCGATGTTCGCCCCAACCCTGGCCAGTGCGCCCGCGATGCCAGAGACGATTCCCGGCTTGTCGTTCACCACAAAGCGCAGGTAGTGCGGCGCAAGGAACTCGCCCGTAACCTGACGCCGGTGCACAGGCAGCGGGCAACCGCCGTAGGTTCGCCGCCCGCGCCGTGACCGGAGAAGACCACGTCGCCGCCGAAGCGGCCCGACGCGACCACCATGTTCTGCGTGCCGTGCGACCATGCAATCGGCGAGGTGAGCGGCACCAGCATCGGCGCAACACGCGCATGAACCAGCTTGCTCTTCGTGTCCAACTGCGCGCGCGAGACCTGGCGAATGGTGCAGCCCAACTCCTTCGCGTAGGCGAAGTCGACGGCCTCGACCGTAGAGATCGTCTGCGTGGCAACCGCGTCGGGGTTCAGCTCCGC
>JBEKWE010000144.1:0-5749 GCA_049513335.1 Acidobacteriaceae bacterium
CTCAACGAACCTCTTTTGAAGACTTTAGACTTTTTTCGTACACAAAGGGAGTACACCGATGACCGACCCAGCCGAAGCCGCAGCCGAACTCACCGACATCACCATCAAGCGTTATCTCTGCCGCCACATCCACACCTCTGGCCGCCGCTGCGGCTCGCCAGCCCTGCGCGGCGAGCACTTCTGCTACTACCACCACACCACCCGCCGCCCCGCTCCGCGCCACCGTGGAGTCCACCCCAACCAGACTGAATTCGAGATCCCCGCCATCGACGACCACCCCGGCATCCAGTTCGCCCTCGCCCAGGTCCTCGCCCTCATCGCCAGCAACCAGCTCGACCACAAGCGCTCTGGCCGCCTCCTCAACGGCCTCTTCATCGCCAGCCGCAATCTCCCCCGCAATCCGCGCCCCGCGCCCACGCGCAGCTCCTGCCGCAGATCCAGCCGCTCCTCCAGCCTGGACTCCGCCAGCTCTGCCTCGGCCGATAACTCCAACAATCCAGAAGACTTCGTCGACGACATCGTCCTCGACTCCGACCTCGGCCCCATCGCTCCCATCGCCGAGGCCCCCGCTCCCAAATCCCCCGAATCCGAAGCCGAAGCCCGCCGCAAAGCATTCGCGCTCTTCCTGGAAGAGAACTGCGTCCCCGTCACCCGCGTTCCCGACCCCACCCTCAACCCCAACCTGCAACCCGATCCCGAGCCCGAACCCTCCAACCAACAACCAGCAACCGGCGCCCCCCAACCCGCCGTCCTCCCCTCCCTCCGCGCCACGGTCGGGCTAGAACGAATCGAACGCAATCATGATTTTGGTATACGCCGCCGGGTTCTCGCTCCACGCGCGCAGGATCGCCGGCGCCTCGTCCAGCGGCACGGTCGCGCTGATCGCCTCCGCGGTGGGAAATCGT
This sequence comes from Acidobacteriaceae bacterium, assembly GCA_049513335.1. Lineage (GTDB taxonomy): Bacteria > Acidobacteriota > Terriglobia > Terriglobales > Acidobacteriaceae > Edaphobacter. The sequence continues at coordinate 906 of JBEKWE010000144.1, forward strand.
TTCTGCTCGAACATGCGGATCACCTCCCGGAAGTCCTCGGGCAGCGCGTTGCGCGAGCCGCGAATGTCCAGCTCCTTCTGCACGAACAGCCGCGTCTCGAAGCTCACGTTCTCCTTGGCGTATCCAATGTAGACCACGCGCCCCGCGAAGCACACCTCCTCCACCGCCGCGCGATAAGTATCGGCCCGGCCGATCGCCTCGATAATCACCTCCGGCCCGTGGCCGCCGCTGATCTCCTGCAAGCCTGCATGAACGTCTTCGCGCGTGGAATTGATCAGCTCCCGCGCGCCGCAGTCTTTGGCAATCGCCAGCTTCTTGTCGTCAATGTCGATGGCAACCACGCGCGCATCGCGGAAGGCCGCCGCCGCCACCGCGCCCAGCCCCACGCCGCCGCATCCATACACCGCCACCGTGTCCTTCGCCGTCACCTGTCCGCGCGCAACCGCGTGGCAGCCCACCGTCAGCGGTTCCACCAGGGCCAGCTCCTCCAGCGGCAACGGCGCCGCGTAGAGCTTCGCCACCGGCATACTGAGGTAGTCCATCAGCGCGCCATCGCGCTGCACGCCCAGCGTCTGGTTATAGCGGCACGCGTTGAAGCGCCCCTGCCTGCAAGACGTACACTTGCCGCAGCTGGTATAGGGCGACATCGTCACGTTCATTCCCGCTGCCAGGCCAAGGTCGTTTGCCGGCACGTGTTCCAGCGTCGCTGCAACCTCATGGCCGGGAATCCGCGGATACGTCACCAACGGGTTCTTTCCCAGAAAGGTGCTGAGGTCGGTCCCGCACAGTCCGATGCGGCGAATCCGCATCGTCGCTTCCTGCGGGACGGCGGCCGGACGTTCCATCTCGATGACCCGCGCCTCTCCGGGCCGGTCAATCACAAGTGCTCTCATGCTTCCCTTTTGTCTCTCTTCAACTTTTGCCCAGGCAGGAGTTGCAAACCTTAGTCAGTATAGATGACCGCCTTCGGCCGTATCGCTGGCGGACATGCGGTCGTGCAACCCAGGATCGAGCGATCAAATGCGAATTTCCAAAGCAACCCTCCGCGAATGTGGGAAGATAGGCAGAATGGCTACGGTCGGCGTCATTGTCCCCGCATTCAATGCTGCAAAAACTCTGCCAATCGCACTGGAGAGCGTCGCCTCGCAGACCTTCGATGACTGGCAGATTCTGCTCGTTGACGATGGCAGCACCGACAACACCGCCGAGGTGGTCGCCCCGTTCCTCGACCGCTTCGGCGCCAGGATGCTCTACATCGTGCAGGAGAACCGAGGCCTGCCGGCGGCACGTAACGCCGCCATTCGCGCCTCATCCGCCGAGTTCCTCGCTCTGCTCGATGCCGACGATGTTTGGCTGCCCTGCCGGCTCGCGGAGTCGGTGCAGGTTCTGCGCCCGCGGCCGCAGGCCGGCCTTGCCTATGGCTGCATCACAACCATCGACCAGGATGGCCGGCTTGGCGAAACATTCGCCGGAAATCGCAGATACGCGGAAGGCCGCATCGCTCCGCACATCTACATGCGGCAGGTTGAGCTGCCCTGCCCCACCATTACATTCCGCCGCAGATGCATCGATGAAGTCGGCTTCTTCGACGAGACCATGCGCGCCACGGAGGACCGCGATCTCTGGCTGCGTATCGCCCTGCGCTACGAAGTCGCGTTTGTGCCCAGGGTCCTCGCCCTCTACCGCGTCTCGCCCAGCTCCATGTCCACCGATCCCGAGCGCATGCTTCAGGCCCAGATGCAGTTCATCGAAAAAAATTTTGGCGCGCCCGGTTGCGGCGTGCTGGCGCGCCGCGTCGCCCTCAGCCAGTGCTACCAACAGCGCGCCGTTGCCCTGTCGCTCCGCCGCCGGAGCTGGGATGCCCTGGCCAGTTCCCTGCGCGCTCTGGCGCTCTATCCGTTCAACATCGGCAACGTCCGCACCGCCGCATCCATGCTCCTGCGTTGCGCCGGACTGGTGCGCCGGTGTTGACCAGTTATGGCTCGGATGCATCCGCGTGCGTGTGCAGGGATCGATCGTTTGTCTGGTTCCCATCGGGGACCTGGAAAAGAATCAGGTTCTCGCCTTGCAGAACAACGTCGAAGTTGTGCTCCACAATGCGCCGAAGGAAGTTTTTGCTCGTCCCCTGCCCAGGCAGTAGCCAGTCGTGTAACTCGATAATCAGCATTGTGGTGGATGCAAGCCATGCCGCAGGCGCTTCGAAGACTTCCGACTCCGCTCCTTCAATGTCAATCTTTACCAGGATCAAACAATCTGTCTCTCGCTGCAGAATCTCGTCGATGGTATAGCCGCGCAACAAATCGCAGTGTCCCGGATCGGCGTCCTCGGGGACCTCCTGCAAGCGAAACGACGCGCTGCCGGAAAGAGGGTTCGATATCTTCAAACGGCAGGGCCGCTTCCAGATGCCGCCATGCAAGGGGACAACGTTTGGATAAGCTTCGGTATTCTGCTTGAGAAGCTCGTAATTAGAGTTGTCCGGCTCGACGCAGTAGACCATGGCGCCCGGAAAATGGGATGCGAACCACACAGCCGAGAGCCCAATATGACCGCCGCAGTCGATAATGACCGGCCGATTGTTTGCAGACACTATTCGGTTGTAGATGTCAGTTACGCGGCCGGCCTGGGGCAGCGATTGAAAATCGTACTCCTGCATGACCATAATCTGCCAGAATATCGGCAAATCGCGCGGTCGAAGACGGATCGGCGCAGCCAGGCCCGGAACGCAAAGCTCCAGCATGCCGGATCGGAAACCCACTTGTAGCAGTAACGAACACCACAAACGGAAGCCTCCGGGGAGGCCAAACACGCGAATAAATTTGAAAAGCTGTCGCAGGCGTGATGAGGGCACGGTTCAGTATGTCCTAGTACCGGATACTGCGCAATCCCCCATTTACGGGACCTGCGCTCCCAGTCCGATGGCGGGGCTCGACGCGGGAAGATGAAAGTCAAACTTATCGAGGTCCTGTTCTTTGGAAAAATGAGGTTCGGAGACAAACTTCGGGTCTGCGCATCGCTCCTGTAGGTATCCTATCGGGCATCCCATGCCCCGGATCCCGTAGTACATATTATTGCTGCGAAGTACATGACCTATCGGATGCTGGTAGTAGAAACCGCCCGGCCCTCCCGGCTTTCCTCCCAGATTGTAGGTCCCCGGATTGTCGTATCCGAGAACAATATTGTTCTTGAAGGTAAGTGTGCTGGCGGAGCAGCCGCCCTTGTCCCAACACCCAATATCAAAGCTGGTCGGTGCATAGGTGACAATCGTATTGTTGGCGAGCAGAGCCATGCCTCCCTGCCGGAAGTCTAACGAGATTGCATCCTCCGCTCGGCAGAAGTCGCCCAGGTGGGCGTTATAGGTGCTCGGCAGGCCAGCCATGGGTTGAGACATCCGCAGACAGTTCGCAATCACAGTGTTATTGGTGAATACCGCCGGATTCTCGTTCGGCCCCCATTTAAATGGCTGTCCATTGTTGCCCCGGGCCGTGGAGTTGGTAACTGTCATCGTGCATTTTCCTGTGTCAATATGTCCCAGATCCAGCCCGTCCTGCGTGTTGTAGTTGAACGCGGAGTGGTCGATGTTCGCCGTCAGGCACGTCCCCGCCGGCGTTCCTACTCCATCGCCATAGCCTCCATCGCTCTGGCCATAACAGGAGTAGGCCCCGCTGCCAGGATAGATCTGGTTGCATCCACTCCACTCAATCGTGGAATAGTTGAAGTTCCACACTCCATTAATGCTCGCGGTGCCCCGGCCATCGTCGAAATCCCACCCAGCCATGCCATTGTAGGCAATATCGCAGCGCAAACAAGTAACAACTCCTCCGATTGGACCTATCACTCCGCGGTCCGTGTTCCCATGAATCCATAGGTCCTGCATCAATAGATCGTGCGTATGTATGTCGGTGGTTACGCCCTCCGAGTCGAAGTCGTCCAGCGGAACGCCCCTGCTGCATGTCTTTGGCAATCCCGGATTGCCATGCGACACGCACTGCGCATGGCTGGTCACCTCCAGGCACTGCACATCCACATACTGCGCCCCGGACAAGTCGAGCGCGCTGCCCACTCCAAACCCGCCGAATATCTGCGTCACCTTTGTCTTATCGACCGCGTTTCCAGCGCTGCAACTGGCGTAGTTCTCGCCCAAAATGCGCGTGTGCCGGCTCGCTGTGCCGGCAGGAATTGTGGGGTTGGTGCAGGCGTTTGGCCCGTGTCCGCCATAGCACCAGGTATAGCCCGCGCCCTTGCCGGTCGCCGCGTCGAACCCCACCCGCCACGGCCCGCCACGAAGAATCACCGTGTCGCCGCCGGCAATCACCCACGCATCATCCCCGTAGCTCTGGTCGTCCCAAAGATAGCGATAGTCCTTGAAGGCGCAGTGCTGGTTGACTCCCTTGCCGCGATAGGCTGCGTCCGCCTTGCCATCGCACTGGCCCGTCTGCGCCTTTGCCGAATAGCGTGTGCCTCCATCCTTGCGGACGTACCATGTCTCCCCAAACGCGGGCAGGCAGATCAGCATGATTACAAGCGGCCACAGAATCTTGCGACGCATTCTCACTCTTCGGTTGCTCCAATCGTGTGTGGATTCGTCCGTTAGCGCAGTATAGTCGATGGCCACGCACGGTAGATTCACTCCGCCTTCCATCGCCTGGACTCCGGCAGCGGAAGGACCCGTTGACCAGCGCGCTGTCTCCATCGTTCACAACAGCGCACTGCCAAATCGGCATCCTAGAAAAGTAGTCCCAGCCGTTCCAGCAACGAGCGCATCTCGACTCGCCCGCATCGGCACGACCCGCGCCGTCTTGGTAAAATTGAGCTGCGGACAACGCACAAGGAGATCCATGGCAACC
>JBEKWE010000145.1:0-5687 GCA_049513335.1 Acidobacteriaceae bacterium
AAGTCCATGCCAACACCGTCCAATCCCCTGAAGGCTGTCCGCGGCACGCGCGACCTCCTCCCGCCCGACACCGCCCTCTGGAACCGCGTCGAATCCATCGCCCGCTCGGTCTTCTCCCGCTACGGCTTCGGCGAGATTCGCACCCCCATCTTCGAGGACACCTCCCTCTTCGCCCGCGGCGTCGGCGAAGAGACCGACATCGTCTCCAAGGAGATGTACACCTGGGAGGATCCTCCCAAAGCAGCGGGCCAAATTGCGTACACATCGCGGCAGATGCTGGGCGGCGGAGGTGTTCAGTCGCTGACGCTGCGGCCGGAAAATACGGCGGGCGTAGTCCGCGCCTACATCCAGCACAACCTCGGCGACACCGGCCAACTACAGAAGCTCTTCTACATCGGGCCGCAGTTCCGCCGCGAGCGGCCTCAACGTGGCCGCTATCGCCAGTTCTGGCAGATCGGCGCCGAGGTCCTCGGCCCCGTCACCTCCGGCTCCGAATCTCCCCTGCGCGATGCCGAAGTCCTTGAGATGCTCGCCACCCTCCTCGACGAGCTGGGCATAAAAGGCTGGCGGCTCGAACTGAACTCCGTCGGCTCCGCCGAGGACCGCAAGCGATATGTCGCCATCCTGCGTGAAGCATTGGCCCCCATCAAGCACCAACTCTGCGAGGACAATCAGCGCCGCGCTGAGACCAATCCCCTTCGCGTCCTCGACTCCAAGGACCCCGCGGACCAGGCCCTCATCGAATCCCTCCCGCGCATCGCCGACTTCCTCGACGACTCCAGCCGCGACCACTTCGTCCAGGTCTGTGCCGCGCTCGACGCATCCGGCGTGGTGTACGTCATCAACCCGCGCCTCGTCCGCGGCCTCGACTACTACACCCGCACCACATTCGAGTTCACCGTCCCCTCGTCCGGCGATCCAGCCAGCGGCCTGGGCACGCAGAACGCCCTCCTCGGCGGCGGCCGTTACGACGGCCTCAGCGAGATGCTAGGCGGCCCGCGCGCCCCCGGCATCGGCTTCGCCATCGGCGAAGACCGCCTCATCCTCACCCTCCAGGCCCAATCCGCCGCGCAGGCCCTCGAACCTCGAACCTCGGACCTCGAACCTACCAAACTCGACGCCTACATCGCCCCCCTCGGCCCCGAACGCAACGCCGCCGCTCTCGCCCTGGCCCGCGAACTCCGCCGAGCCGGTCTCTCCGTAGAAGTTGGCGACGGCGCATTCCGCCTCAAGAAATCCTTCGAGGCCGCCGACCGCGTCGCCCGCCACATCGTCATCCTCGGCGAAGACGAACTCGCATCCGGTATCCTTACAGTCAAGACATTCGCCACCGGACTACAGACCAAAATCGCTCGAAACGAGCTGGCGCAATCGTTGCGCGCATAAGAATTGAAGCAACTGAAGGAAGAGATGAATCTGGACTTTTTAGGCACTTTGCAACGCACCGGGATGTGTGGAGAGCTTCGCGCCGAAGACGCGGGGCAGGATGTTGTCCTGATGGGCTGGGTCAACCGACGCCGCGACCACGGCGGCCTCATCTTCCTCGACCTGCGCGACCGCTCTGGCATCGCCCAGGTCGTGGTCGACGAGAAGATCGCAGCCGCCCACGCCAAAGCTGACGCCGCGCGTCCGGAATTTGTAGTTGCTGTTAAAGGAACCGTCCGCCGCCGCGCCGCGGGCCTGGAGAACCCCAACATGCCCACCGGCGACATCGAGGTCGTCGCCAGCGAACTCCTTCTGCTCAACGATGCCCGGACGCCGCCCTTCTCGCCCGCCGAAGACGCCATCGCCAACGAAGAGGTACGCCTCAAGTATCGCTACCTCGACCTGCGCCGCACAGAGATGCAGGCGAACTTCGCCCTGCGCAGCCGCGTCGCCATGGCCATCCGCAACTACCTCGTCTCCGAGGGCTTCCTGGAGATCGAGACCCCTTTCATGACCCGCTCCACCCCCGAGGGCGCGCGCGACTATCTTGTCCCCAGCCGCGTTCATCCGGGCACTTTCTACGCGCTGCCCCAGTCGCCGCAGATCTTCAAGCAGATACTCATGGTCTCCGGCTTCGACCGCTACTTCCAGATCGCGCGCTGCTTCCGCGACGAGGACCTGCGCGCCGACCGCCAGCCCGAGTTCACCCAGATCGACCTGGAAATGTCCTTCCCGCAGATGGACACCATCTTCCGCGTCGCCGAGGGCTTCCTCACCGCGGCCTTTGCCGCCGCCGGCATCGCGCTCGCCCCGCCCTTCGTCCGCATGACCTACGACGAGGCCATCCGCAACTACGGCATCGATAAGCCAGACATGCGTCTCCCCACCATGGTCAACCTCAGCAATATTCTCACGCCCGAGCTGCGCACCGCGCTCAAGATCGAGCAATCGCTCCCCGTCCTCGGCTTCGTCATTCCCGGCGTCGGCGAGCTCAGCGGCACCGCGCGCAAGTCGCTCCTCGGCGAGGTCCGCGCCGGCTTCGGCGACTGCGGCCTCGACCTCCTCGATGTAGCCCGCCTGCGCACCAACGCGGCCTTCACCCCGCTGGCCGACGCCATCTCCGCTGCGCTCGCCGCCGGCCTCGGCGTCCCCGCGCTCGCTCCAGCCGACCTCATCACCGTAGTCACCCCCAAGCTCAGCACGCCCGCCTCGTGGAACTACGATCCGCAATGGATCTATAAGCGGGTCGGCGCGCTCCGCCTCGAACTCGGCGCAAAGTTCGCCGACAAGCATGGCCGCTTCGCCAAAACCGGCACCGCCGCCGACTTCAAGTTCTGCTGGGTCACCGACTTCCCCATGTACGAGTGGAACGAGGAAACCAAAACCTGGGACGCCGCGCACCATCCCTTCACCTCGCCGCACGAGGACGACATCCTGGCCGGCCGCCTCACCAGCGACAAGGGGGCCGTCCGCGCTCTCGCCTACGACATCGTCCTCAACGGCAACGAGCTAGGCTCGGGATCGATCCGTATCCATCGCAAGGACGTGCAGGCCGAGATCTTCCGCTCGCTCGGCATGACGGATGAAGAGGCCCACGAACGCTTCGGCTTCTTCCTCGATGCGTTGGAGTACGGCACGCCTCCGCACGGCGGCATCGCCCTCGGCCTCGACCGCATTGTCATGGTCCTGGCCGGCGCCACCAGTCTGCGCGAGGTCATCGCCTTCCCCAAAACGGCCAAGGCCATCGACCTCATGGTCGACGCCCCCACCCCGGTCAGCGACCTCCAACTCCGTGACCTCCACCTCCGCGTCGCAAAGCGCAGCTAGGGCAGAAAGGTCCGGTGGATCATGTCGTCCATCGAAGACAACCCGGTTTGGAAGCTGATCGATGGATCGGCATATCTACTGCTCAACAAGCTGTTCGAGCCGCGCGAGAACTCGTTGACGATCGTCCTGGAGGAGGCTGTTGTACACGAATCCCATAGAGGCACGAGAGTCATCGCGGGTGCCGCGTTTAGTGGGGTTGCACCAATTGAGCCATCAGAAACGACCTTCGTCTTCGAGGTGCACTGGAAGAATTATGTATCGTATTGCGTGACAGAGGAAATGCACGGTTCATGTGGGGAATACGACGACGAGGAGCACACGGGCCGGCGCTTCCGGGTCTATTCCAGGTCACATTTCCTCGACTTTGTGGAAAAAGATACGGGCGCTCATTCTGAGCCGTATCGCCACTACAAGATAGTATGCGAGAACCATATGATTGACGTGGCGTCCTCGACAGCACCTGAGTTTACTGCGTCCTCTCGCGGGGGAGCCAGGCTCGCAGACACTTAATTCATCCACCGCTTGTCGTTGGGGTCCCTCTTCTCGTCGGGTTCGACGAACCGCCCCTCCTCGTCGAAGTGCACCTTGCGCCCCTGCTTGCCCATGTACACCTCGAACTTCCGCGCCGCCCTCCGCCGTTTGGCGCGGTAGTACGCATTGCGCATCCCGAAGAACTGCTCGCCGAATCCGAACGCCAGCCCTCGCCGCGGAGCATAGCGCACATAGAGCCATCCGGCGAGCGCGCCCGAGAGCTGCAACAGCGCGCCAAACGCATTCGCGTCCTTCAGCAGGATCGCAACTGCAATCAGAATATAAATCGTCACCATGTACTTGGCGCGGATGCTGAAAGGCAACGGGAACAGCAGGAACTCCGCGTCTCCCATGCGCACCGCAATCGCAATCATCACCCCGAAGATCCCCGCCCACGCCCCGTCCGCCACGCTCTCCGGGCGCAGCCCCAGCAGATGCGTGAAAGAGATCGCCGACGCAACCGCTGCCCCGCCGATCGCCGACGTGAAGTACAGCTCCTTCAGCCATCTGCTGCCATACGCGCCCTCCAGCAGCGAGCCGCAAAACCACAGCGTCAGCATGGCAAACAGGATCTCCCACAGCCCCGTGTGTATAAAGCAGTAGGTCGCAAGCTGCCACACCTCGCCGCGCGCCACCGCCGCCGGCTGCAGCCGCAGCAGGTCCACCAGCGCTCCGGCCACATCTCCCGCGAGCCATCCCAGCACCAGCAGCGCGAAGTAGACCGCCACATTCGCCAGCACCAGTTTGCGCACCACCCCCGCAAACGGCGGAAAACTCATCGGGATTGTGCTGGAGCGCGCCATGGTTGTCTTGTCTCCTCTTCATTTCAACACATCCCGCGCATCCCTCCCGCACGCCCCGCCCACCCGCACGCCCCGCCCACCTCGCGCGCCCTCCCGCCCGCACATTTTTTTTGAAACCTATCGCCTGTGGGAATCGTCTGTGCTTGACGAACCGCCAGGCCGCTACTAAAACTAACCCAGGCGGGTGTGCCGTTGCGTATTCCTGGGCGCGGTTCCAGGGAGGGTGGCGCAAAGTGACCGATGGGGGCATCCCAAAGGTCGAATTCGACTTCTAAGCTGCGGAGGCTCCGAATATGGCTGTTGTCTGTCCCGAATGCGATTCCCCCATCCTGATCGACCCCGACGAGGTGGAAGAGGGAGAAACCCTGCAGTGCGATGAGTGCGGCATGGAGCTGGAGGTGGTCTCCGTCGATCCGCTCGAAATCGCCCCCGTGGACATCGTCGGCTACGACGACGAGGACGATACGCTCGCCCTGGAAGAGGACGAGGAGTAATGCTCCCCGCACCGGCTGCGGCCAAGCCCTGCCCGCGTATCATAGCCTCTATGACCCCTCACTCCCATCCTGCGGCCCCGCTCTCCCGCCTTGCCCGCCTCCTCGCCATCCTCTGCTGCCTGGCTGCGCTGGCCCCGCTCTCTCTGCCCGCCCCCCGGCTCCTCGCCCAATCGCAGGCCCCGCGCGTGGTGCAGGGCAAGGTGGTCGATAGCTCCGGCGCAGGCCTCAAGGGCGCCACCGTCTTTCTCAAGGACGGCCACACCCTCGCCGTCAAGAGCTACATCGCCGCCGACGACGGCTCCTTCCGCTTCGGCCAACTGGCGCAGAACATCGACTACCAGCTCTGGGCCACGCTCGCCGGCAAAAAAAGCTCCGTCAAGAACATCAGCTCCTTCGACTCCCGCACCGAGTTCAACATTACCCTCAAAATCGACACCAAGTAGCCCCCGCCCCGTCCCACCCCCATCTTGCTCTATCCCGCCATTCGCCCTACTATCGCCTTAGCGTGGAACTTCCCAAAAAGCCGCATCCCAAACCCGCCATCCCCGTCCGCAGCCCCGAAGCCGACCGCCTCGTCGCCGCCACCCGCGTCGACGACGATCAGGCC
>JBEKWE010000146.1:0-5664 GCA_049513335.1 Acidobacteriaceae bacterium
GACGCAGACCTCGATGGGGAGCTGGCGGGTGGCGAGGACCTGCATGAGTTCGGGGTCGTGGTGGGCGGCGAGGGCGTGGCCGATGCGCTCGGCGCCGATGTTGATGGCGGACCAGATTGATGCGGGGCCTTCGATGAGGCCGCCGGTCTCGCCGGCGTGGGCGGTGAGGCGGAGGCCTGCGTCGCGCGCCTCGGCGTAGAGAGCTTTGAATTGGGAAGCGGGACCGCGGGCCTCGTCTCCGCCGATGCCGATGCCGACGATGGAGGGGAATTGGGCGCGGAGTTCGGCGGCCTTGCGGAAGACGCGGGCGGCCTCTTCGGGGCCGAAGTTGCGTACGGCGTCGATGAGCCAGTAGATAATGGTGCCGAATTCGCGCTCGGCGCGCAGGCGGCCGCGCTCGATGGCTTCGACGAAGGGTTCGACGTCGGCGTGCTTCCAGTGGTAGAGGATGCCGAAGGAGATGTAGACCTCGGCGTGGACGATGCCCTGGGCGGCGAGGGTGCGGACCATGTTGTAGGCGATGAGTTCGTAGTCGGCGGGGGTGCGCAGGCGGGTGGTGACGGACTTGAAGGCGGCGAGGAAGCCGAGGAAGTCGGCGTAGGTGTAGAGGCCGCGGGCGTCGTCGAGGGTGAGCGGGGAAGGGTCGTGGCGGCGGGAGAGCGCGACGAGGGTTGCGGGATCGATGGTGCCCTCGAGATGGAGATGCAGCTCGACCTTGGGGAGGTTGCGCAGCCAGTTTGTGAGATCGAAGTCGGGGGTGGGGGGCTTGCGGCTGGTCGTCATTTTTCCAGGCTAGAGCACTTTCACAGATGATGAAGAGTGTCACGCTACGAATGAAATACGGGGATTCTTCGCTGCGCTCAGAATGACAATCGTAAAAAGCGCCTATTACTTGGTTGCCTTGGCCTTGAGGCGCTGCATGACGAGAGGCGGGACGAGGGCGCTGACATCGCCGCCCAGATTGAAGACTCCCTTGATGAGGCGCGAGCTGACGTAGGTGTACTGCTCGGTGGGCATCATGAAGAGGGTCTCGAGGGAGGGGTCGAGCTTGCGGTTCATCATGGCCATGGGGAACTCGTACTCGTAGTCGGTGATGGCGCGGATGCCGCGCAGGACGGCCTTGGCGCCCTGGGCGTGACAGAAGTCGACGAGCAGGCCGTGGAAGGTGGTGACGGAGACGTTGGTGAAGCCGGCGGCGGCGATGGCTTCGGCGATCATCTCCATGCGCTCTTCGACGGAGAAGAGCGGGGCGCCTTTGTCGGAGTTGCGCAGGATGGCGACGACCAGCTCGTCGACGATGCGGGAGCCGCGCTCGATGAGGTCGAGATGGCCGTTGGTGAGGGGATCGAATGTGCCGGGATAGACTGCCTTGACGAATTTCATGGCTAGAAGCAGGATACCTCAGGCCGGAGGGTAAAATATTGCGTTGCGGGCGTAGACTTCCGCAGCTTTGCCTCCGTCTGTCCTAGTAGCCGCTCGAAATGGGCCGGCTGTACGCTTTCCGGGCCGGGCAGTTGCCGTCCGGCCCCGGCGGCAGCCGTCCAGCGAATGCGGGACGCAGGGAATGCACATGGGGCACGAAGGGGTCCGGATGTTTCCATCGACGAGTCTCACCCTCGGCAACGAGGCGCGGGCCACCCCGCTCGACGATCTGGAGAACGTGGTGGCGCTGTACCAGCCGCGGGTCTTCCGGTTCCTGCTGGCCACGCTGCGCGACCGCGACGCCGCCGAGACCCTGACGCAGGAGACGTTTCTGCGGGCATGGAGCGCGCGAGTGAGCTTCCGCGAGGACTGCTCGCTGGCGACGTGGCTGATCCGCATCGCGCTGAACCTGGCGCGCGACCACACGCGGACGGGACGGTTCCGCTTCTGGAAGCGCGTGTCGGCGAGCGCTGTGGATGTGGCGGACGTGGCGGCCAGCGTTCCCGCGCACGATCGCTCCGCCGAGGCGCAACTGATCGCGCAACAGCAGGTGGCGGGCATCTGGGCGACGGTGGCCGGCCTCAGCGCGCGGCAACGCTCGATCTTTCTGCTGCGCTTTCTGGAAGAGATGGAGATTCCCGAGATTGCCACGGTTACGGGCCTGCCGCTGGGCACGGTCAAGAGCCACCTTTACCGCGCGCTGGCGGTGATCCGCGCGCAACACAACTCCGCGAGCGGCGCCACGGCGCGCAGCTCCACACCGCGCAATGCAACAATGCGCAAGGCAGCAACGAAGGAGATGCAATGACTCCTCAACTGACGACGCAACCCGGCCTGGCTGACAGCGCGCCGGGCGAAACCCACCTGACGGGCGAACAGTTCGGCGAACTGATGGCCCGGCCAGCGGAGAGCGCGGGCGCTGAGCTTGCGCTGGCCGAGGCGCATCTGCTGGTGTGCGAGCAGTGCGCGGCGGAGCTTGCCAGCCTGAGGGAGGCGATCTGCCTCTTCCGCGAGGCAAGCAGCACCTACGCCGACGAAGAGCTGCGACGCAGGCCGAGCTGGATCCTGCCGGAGCGGCGATCGTTCTCGCGATCGCTTGTGCCCGCGTACTGGGTCGCCGCCGCGGCAATGTTTATGACCGCGCTGTTCCCGTTGCAGGTGCTGCGCCGGCACAGCGTTGCGCCGGCGCCGGCAGCCGTCTCCAGTGTTGCGGCCAGCGATGCAGACCGCGATGCCCAGTCCGACGAGGCACTGCTGGAAGACGTCAACAGCGAGATCTCCCGGTCGGTGCCAGCTTCCATGCAGGCGCTGGCCGATCCAAGCGATGACGAGACCGCGGTCAACAGCGAAACATCCGTTGCGACTTCAAACCAAAGGAAGGACTAACCATGACTCCTCAATCGACTCTCAGCCCACTGTTTGCCCTCGCCGCATTTGCACTGTGCGGCACGATCGCGCTGGCGCAGCAGACACCGGCGCAGCAGGCCCCCGCAGCTCCGGCGGCAACCGCTGCTGCTCCCGCCGCCGCACCCATCGAACGGCAGACGCCGCCAGGCCCCGGAACGGGCCAAGGGGTGCGGCCTGGGATGCGGCCTGGGATGGTGCATCCCGGCATGAGCCAGGGGATGCATCCCGGCATGATGCAGGGCCGGGGCAATGGAGCTGGCAACGCGCGCGGCGGCTTCCGTGGAGCGCAAGGCGGCGGCATGGGCGCGGGCTTCCGCATCGCTCCCGCCGGAATGTGGTGGAAGAACCCCATGGTGGTGCAGCGGCTGACGCTTACGCCAGAGCAGACCAAGAAGATGGACGGCATCTTTGAGCAGAGCCGGCTGCAACTGATCGACCTGAAGGCGAACGTGGAGAAGCAGAATGCGCTGCTGGAACCGTTGCTGAGCGCCAACCCGCCGGACACGGTGAAGGCCATGGCCCAGATCGACAAGGTGGCCGAGGCACGCGCCGAGCTGGAGAAGGCCAACGCCAAGATGCTGCTCGGCATCCGCGGAGTGCTGACGCCGGAGCAGTGGACCAAGCTGCATGCGGGGCGCGGTGCGGGTGGATTCGGCGGGCCGGGCGCGGGTGGACGCGGCGGCGCGGGTGGATTTGGAGCAGGACGCGGCCCGCATGGACCGGGCGGACCCGGCGCGAACCATTTTGTAACGCCCGTTCCTCAGCCCTGAATCCCGCATCCGACGACTCCCAGGTCTCTGTTGCGCGGTGGAGGGGCAGTATGAGCGAAGCATAAGCCCGCCAGTTTGGCGGGCTTTTGCTTTTGGAATTCTGTGACGGAAGGCTATTTTTTTTCACGCTCTCTTGATTGCACAGCAATCAAGAGAGCGCCAGACTTTAAAATTGAGTGCGTTTTCGGCACGGCTGAAGCCGTGCCCTTCCGATTCTCTGCTCTTCGTCAACCTTCGACTTCGCTCAGGACAGGCTCTGAAGCTGTGCTTAAGCAAGACAAATGCGGGGATTCTTCCCCTTCCCCTTCGACTAAGCTCAGGGGCAGAGTCAGAATGACAACATCCGATTTGGGGACAGCAATTCTGAATCCGCTATCGTGCGGCGAGAGCTGACGATTGAAGCGCCTTATTTGCGGGACTTGACGGCTTCGTGGGCGGCGACGGCGGCGCCGGCTGGGACGGGCGGGACCTCGGCGGCGACGGTAGCGGCGTGGATGCCCAGCTTCTTGCGCAGCTCGGAGTCGAGGCGGGCGAAGACCTCCTTGTTTTCTTTCAGGAATGCGCGCACGTTCTCGCGGCCCTGGCCGATGCGCTCGCCCTGGAAGCTGTACCATGCGCCGCTCTTGTCGACGATGCCGTGCAGCGTGGCGAGGTCGAGCGCGTCGCCCTCCTTGGAGATTCCCTCGCCGTAGAGGATGTCGAACTCGGCGTCGCGGAAGGGAGCGGCGACCTTGTTCTTGACGATCTTGACCTTGGTGCGCGAGCCGACGACGACGTCGCCCTCCTTGACCGCGCCGATGCGGCGAATGTCGATGCGCATGGAGGAGTAGAACTTGAGCGCCTTGCCGCCGGTGGTGGTTTCGGGGTTGCCGAACATGACGCCGATCTTCTCGCGAATCTGATTAATAAAGATGAGGCTGGTGCGCGACTTGGAGACGGTGCCGGTGAGCTTGCGCAGGGCCTGCGACATGAGGCGGGCTTGCAGTCCCATGTGGGAGTCGCCCATCTCGCCGTCGAGCTCGGCCTTGGGGACGAGCGCGGCGACGGAGTCGACCACCAGGACGTCGATGGCGCCGGAACGGACGAGGGCCTCGACGATCTCCAGCGCCTGCTCGCCGTAGTCGGGTTGGGAGATCAGAAGGTTGTCGATGTCCACGCCGAGTTTTTTGGCGTAGGCGGGATCGAGCGCGTGCTCGGCGTCGACGAAGGCTGCGAGACCGCCGGCGCGCTGCGCCTCGGCGACGATCTGGAGCGAGATGGTGGTCTTGCCGGAGGACTCGGGGCCGAAGACCTCGATGACGCGGCCGCGCGGAACGCCGCCTACGCCGGTGGCGGCGTCGAAGGAGATGGAGCCGGTGGAGATGACGGCGATGGGGACGACGGCCTCCTTGGAGCCGAGGCGCATGACGGAGCCCTTGCCAAACTGCTTTTCCAGCGCTGCGAGTGCGGATTCGATTGCTTTGTTGCGGTCATCGGCCACGGCGTTATTCTCCTCGGTGGAAGGTCAAGAGGGATTCTAACACCCAAAAAGGGAAAGGCGAAGGGAAAACGAAATTATTTGTGAATTAAGCAATTGACTGATGGCGTAGAGTGTCGCGCTGCAAGGCAAATACAGAGATTCTGGCTACGCCAGAATGACGATACGGGAAGTTCAAATTGACCGCTTGGTTCAGGGCTGGGCGGGGGGAGTGTCGGGTGGCGGGGAAAGCGGCTTGGCTGCTTCGGGGGGAGTTGCGCCGGGCGCGGCGGGCTTTTTGGGCGCGGGGGCCGACGTGCGCGCGGGGGCGATGATGGCGTGCAGCGTGGTGCCTTCCATGCGCGGCATGAATTCGACCAATGCGGCGTCGCCGAGGTCCTGGATGAGGCGGTTGACGATCTTGTAGCCGAGGTCGCGGTGGGCCATCTGGCGGCCCTTGAAGCGCAGCGAGGCCTTGACCTTGTCGCCGTCGGCGAGGAAGCGGAGGGCCATGTTCTTCTTGGTCTGGTAGTCGTGCTCGTCGACGGTGACGGAGAACTTGACTTCCTTGATGGTGATGACTTTTTGCTTCTTGCGCGCGGCGCGCTC
>JBEKWE010000147.1:0-5648 GCA_049513335.1 Acidobacteriaceae bacterium
CCATGCAGGAGATGTCCGCCTCCATCGCCGAGGTCTCGCGCCACGCCCAGACCGCCGCCGAGGCCGCCCGCTCCGCCGCACAGACCGCCCATGAGGGCGACACCATCGTCAAGCAGATGCTCGGCTCCATGCACTCCATCGCCACCGCCGTCAACGACACCTCATCCGCCGTCGGCCTGCTCGGGGAAGACTCCCACCGCATCTCCCAGATCGTCACCGTCATCGACGAGATCGCGCGCAAGACCAACCTGCTCGCCCTCAACGCAGCCATCGAGGCCGCGCGCGCCGGAGAACAGGGCCGCGGCTTCGCCGTCGTCGCCGGTGAGGTCCGCCGGCTCGCCGAATCCACCGCCCAGGCCACCAGCGAGATCTCCGCCATGATCCAGGGAATCCAGGACCGCACCCGCACCGCCATCGCCAGCATGGCCTCCGGAAACCTCATCGTGGAGCAGGGCGTCGTCACCACCAACCAGACCGGCGAGGCCCTGGAACGCATCATCGGCATGACCGAGCGGGTCGACCGCATGATCGCCCAGATCGCCATCGCAGCCTCCCAGCAGGCCGCCTCTGCGGACCAGTCCAGCTCCTCGCTCGACTCCATCCACACCCTCAGCCACGAAAACCTCTCCGAGATGGCCACCACCACCGCCGGCATCGAGAGCCTTCGCACCACGGCAACCGCCCTCGAACACCAGGTCGACCGCTTCCGCCTCCATGCCCCGCAGCCGCCGGCCTTCACTGCCAAACTCGCCTCACCCACCCCACGCGCTCTCCCCCACCCCACCACCGCCTAGCCGAGCAATCCATGCGTTCGCAACAGCGGGCAGTGTCTCAGTTTGCATCTGTTTCGAAGGGGACGGGCTTCAGAGGGTGCTGAAAAACTCCGTTTTGCTTAAGGGCACGGCTTCAGAGCCTGTCCTGAGCGAAGTCGAATGGATGCCGTATGATGCGTAATCTGCAATGCTGCTTTAGCCGCTGAGGGCAGGTTCAAGGCGACACACATTCGCATTTGCTGGCACAACTCCGCGCTCAACTTTTCGCTGACTCGCCGACTCGCTGCCCTCAGAAGATCTCGAAGTTGACCTCGACGTTCAGATACACCGCGACCGGCTTGCCATTCTCCGTCGCTGGTTTGAAGCGGTACTGTTTCACCGCCTCCATGGCCTTCTCGTCCAGCCCCATCCCCACGCCGCGCGTCACATGCACATTCTGCGGTTTCCCGGTTGCGTCGACGATGAGGCTGACGGTCACCACACCCATGAACTTCGCCTTGCGCGCCTCTTCGCTGAACTCCGGCTCCGGCTGGTAGATAATCTTCGGCCCGATCACTCCGCCCCCGATGCTCCTCACTCCGCCGCCATAGCCGCCGCCATACCCCGGCCCAAGCCCATTCCCGTAGCCGTTGCCGATCCCCGTGCCGCTGCCTCGCCCCATCGAGTTGCCAAACAGAGGTGAGTTCGGGTCGCCAAAGTTCGGCATGTTGTTGTTGGCCATCTTCAGGTCCTTCTGCACCACGATGGTCGGGTCCGGCATGCGGATCTTCGGCTCCTCCAGCGGAGGAGCTGCCGGAGGCGTAATCTGCTGGTCCGCAAACTTCGGCAGGCGGCCCTTGGTCACAGGAGTCGGCCCCTTCTGTCCGCCGCCCCCGCCCATCTTGTTCAACGCCGGGTCCATCGGAGGAGGCGTCAGCTGCGTGAGCAGCATCGCCTTCTGCACCGCCATCTGGTGCAGCTTGTTCGCTCCCAATAGGAACAGCCCAATCACGATCAAGTAGATGACAAACGCGGACAGCGTCGCCCAAGGATTCTGCTTGGTCGCCATCGGGTCGACCACCGGAATCGGCTTCGACTCCAGCACCAGTGGTGGCAGCTTTACCGGGAAAAATACGTCCCGCAGACTGTTCCACAAAGTGACGAGCGTGCCCTCTTCCTGCTGCAGCAGCATTGCGCCTTCGCCCAGCGAAGACTCCACTCCAACCCGCAACACCGGGGCCGGTCTGTTCGGATCGTCCTTCGGTAAGAACCCATATTCAGACAAGTCGTTTCGCCTCAACAGCAGGGCCCGGCCGCAGCCTCTCTGCCTTCCCTATCGGATTACGCGCGCCGTTCCTCTTCCATCGAATACCGGTCTTGCGCCGGTTTTGTTCCATGCTGCGCGCGGCTTCTGGCCCCACCCAACATTCTACAAAAAAATTCGCCCGTTTTACGGGCTCCACTCTCTTTGACGCTTATCGGCCCCAGGAAGTCTCGCCATCTCTCTCCGCATCGCCTTCGTCCGGCGCTCTGCCGGATACAATAGAGTTTTGGCACGGAATGAACCTCCCAGCCCGCGCCTCGCTGCCGGCCGGCCCGGTCTCGCAGCCGGCGCTCACCCGCAACCCGAGGAACGAATGCCCAAAGCGCTCAACCCCCAGTCTAAGCCGCTCAAATCCACGTTGAACCTCCCGCAGACCGCCTTTCCCATGAAGGCCAATCTGCCCCTCAACGAGCCGCTTCGCCTGCAGCAGTGGCAGCAATCCAATCTCTACCAGCAGATCCGCGCCGCCCGCGCCGGCTCGCCCCGCTACATCCTGCACGACGGCCCGCCCTACGCCAACGGCGCCATCCATCTCGGCCACGCCCTCAACAAAGGACTGAAGGATTTCATCGTCAAATCCAAGACCATGGCTGGCTTCGACGCTCCCTACGTCCCCGGTTGCGACTGCCATGGCCTGCCCATCGAGATCAAGGTGGAGGAGCAGCTTGGCCGCAAGAGGCTGGAACTGCCCGCGACGGCGATCATGCAGGCCTGCCGCGCCTACGCCCAGAAGTACGTGGACCTGCAAATCTCGCAGTTCGTGCGCCTGGGCGTCTTCGGCCGCTGGGACAAGCCGTACATGACCATGACCCGCGACTATGAGGCCCGCACCCTGGAAGCCTTCTATGGCTTCCTCGAAAAAGGCTTCGTCTACCGCGGTCTCAAACCGGTCTACTGGTGCATCCACGACCGCACCACGCTGGCCGAGGCCGAGGTCGAGTACGAGCAGCACACCTCGCCCTCCATCTACGTCCGCTACCGCCTCACCTCCGACCCTTCCACAATCCTGGGTGCCCCATCCATGACAGGTTCATCGTCATGGGTGGGTGAAGCGTCACACAATCCCATCTTCACCATCATCTGGACCACCACGCCCTGGACCCTCCCCGCCTCGCTCGCCGTCGCCTTCCATCCGGAGATGGAGTACGTCGCCCTGGCCACGCCCGACGCCACCTACCTCGTCGCCGCCTCGCTCGCCGAGCAGGTCATCGCTGCCTGCAATCTCACTGGCGCGCATGAAGTCGCCCGTTTCCCCGGCACCGCGCTCGACCGCACCACCTTTCAGCATCCCTTTCTCGATCGCTCAATCCTCGGCGTCAACGCCACCTACGTCACCGATGACACCGGCACCGGGGCCGTCCACACCGCGCCCGCCCACGGCGTCGACGACTTCGCCACCGGCCAGCGCTATCACCTCCCCGAAGTCCAATATGTCGACGACTCCGGCCGTCAGATCGGCACCGAGCGCTTCGGCGGCGGCCAGCCTCAGCCCTACGAAGGCCTCACCGTCTTCAAGTCCAACCCCATCATCGTCGAGCTGCTGAAGGAAAACGGCGCGCTCCTCGCCATCTCCGGCATGGAGCACTCCTACCCCCACTGCTGGCGCTGCCACCACCCCGTCATCGTCCGCGCCACCGAGCAGTGGTTCATCGCCATGGAAACCCCGGTGAAACGCGCCGACGGCTCCGAAACCACACTCCGCCAGTTGGCCATCGAGGAGATCGATAAGGTGGTTTGGGACCCGGCCTGGGGCAAGGTGCGCATCACCAACATGATCGCTACCCGCCCCGACTGGTGCATCAGCAGGCAAAAGGTCTGGGACGTGCCCATCGCCGTCTTCCTGTGCCGGCAATGCAACCGGCCCATCGTCTCCGCGGAGCTCAACCGCGCCGTGGTCGCCCTGATCGAGCGCGAGGGCATCGAGGCCTGGCGCACGTCCGCGGCGGATGCGCTGCTGCCGGCGGGCTCGGTCTGCATCCACTGCGGCGGCACGGCGTTCCGCAAAGAGACCGACATTCTCGACGTTTGGATCGACGCCGGCGTCAGTTGGTTTGCCGTCTGCGAGGCCGATCCCGATATGAAGACTGCCTACACGGCTTTTCAAAACGGCGAAGACGTTCCAGTTCTGTACCTGGAGGGCGCCGACCAGTACCGCGGCTGGTTCCACTCCTCGCTGCTCACCTCGGTGGCCCTGCGCGGCCACGCGCCTTACTCTCGCGTAGTGACCAACGGCTGGACGCTCGACGAGCAGGGCCGCGCCCTCAGCAAATCTCTCGGCAACTTCATCGACCCCGTCGCCATCATGGACTCCCTCGGCGGCGACATCGTCCGCCTCTGGGTCGCCTCCGTCGACTTCCGCGAAGACGTCGTCGCCAGCCTGCCCCTGCTCAAGCGCCTCGCCGAAGAGATCTACCGCAAGCTGCGCAACACCTTCCGCTTCCTGCTCGGCGCACTCAGCGAGACCGACCCCTCCACCGGCCTCGCCCACGACTTCGACCCGCGCCCCATGGCCGACGGCGGCGACGCCGTCCCCTTCGACCAGATGCAGCCGATCGACCAATACATCCTCGCCCGCGCCGCCGAACTCACCGGCAAGATTCGCAAGGCATACGAGGACTTCGAATTCCACCGCGTCTACCACCTGCTCAACGAGTTCTGCAACTCGGAGCTATCCGCGTTTTATCTCGACGTACTCAAAGACCGCCTCTACACCTACCCCATCAAGTTCAAATCGGGTCGCGCCGAACAGGAGCGCCTCTACCTCGCCCGCCGCTCCGCTCAGACGGCAATCTACAAGATCACCGACGCGCTCGCCCGCCTCACCGCCCCCATCCTCTCCTTCACCGCCGACGAGGTCTACCAATCCCTCCCCCACACCAACGGCAGCGTCCACCTCACCCTCTTCCCTAATCATGAAGACCTGGCACCGAGGTATGAGAAACCCGATGGAAACTTCGCAGACACGCAAATGTACGCGGACTGGAAGCTCCTGTTAGAGGTACGTGGCTTTGTCTTGAAGCAACTTGAAGCTAAGAGAGTCGATAAAGAGATTGGTAAAGCACTGGAAGCGTTTGTCGCAATTCAAGTTCATACAAACAGCCCTCAATACCTAAAAGCACTAAATAAATTAGCCGCCGAACAACTTGCAGAACTCTTCGGCGTTTCGGGAGTATTGATTGATAGCTACAAATTGAATCCGGAGACAGCATCAGCGTGTATCGTCCAGGTAATGCCCCCTACACAGATACACACCAAGTGTGACCGCTGCTGGCGCCACGTCCCCGACGTAGGCCAGCAAGAAAAATACCCCACCGTCTGCCTCCGCTGCGCCGAAGCCCTCGACGCCATCGACTTCCCACCCTACGCCGTAACCAACGTCTAATAACCTGCAACCTGCAACCTGCAACTCACAACCTAGAACTCAAGGAATGTCCCCGACCACGATGCCCGAAACTGACAACCTGCAACCTGCAACTCGCAACTCGCGCGACTTCCGCCCGTGGCTCTTCCTCCTCTCCGCGCTCGTCATCCTATGCGACCGCCTCACCAAGAACGCCATCATCCACCGCATC
>JBEKWE010000148.1:0-7594 GCA_049513335.1 Acidobacteriaceae bacterium
CCGGCGACGGAAAATGGCGCGGCGAAGGGGGATTTTTCCACCGAGGTGGCGGAGTGGGTCGAGGCGTTTGACGAGGTGGTGGCTAGCGGGAGGCCGCAGGCCGTGGAGCTGCTGGAGGCGCTGCGGCTGCGGGGACGCGAGACCGGGGTGGTGCTGCCGTACCGGCTGTCGACGCGCTTCCGCAACACGATTCCGGCGGAGGAAGAGGTTGCCTACCCCGGGGACATGGAGATCGAGCGGCGGATCAAATCGCTGATCCGGTGGAACGCCATGGCCATGGTGCATGGGCAGAACAAGAAGGACCCGGGGATTGGCGGGCACATTGCAACCTATGCGTCGCTGGCGACGCTGCTGGAGGTGGGCTACAGCCACTTCTTCCACGCGAAGTACACGGGAGAAGAGGGGAACGAGCTGCCGGGCGACTTTATTTATTTTCAGGGACACGCGTCGCCGGGAGTTTACGCAAGGGCGTACCTGGAGGGGCGGCTGACGGACGAGCACCTGAAGAACTTCCGCCATGAGCTGCGGGCGACGCCGGGGCTGTCGAGCTACCCGCACCCGTGGCTGATGCCGGATTTCTGGAACTTTCCTACGGTGTCGATGGGGATTGGGCCGATCAATGCGATCTACCAGGCGCGGTTCATGCGCTACATGGAGAACCGCGGGCTGATCGAGCGGACGCCACGCAAGATATGGGCGTTTGTGGGCGACGGCGAGACGGACGAGGTGGAGACGCTGGGGGCGATCTCGCTGGGGGCGCGGGAGAAGCTGGACAATTTAATTTTTGTTGTGAACTGCAATCTGCAACGGCTGGACGGGCCGGTGCGCGGCAACAAGCGGATCATCGACGAGCTGGAGGGCGTGTTTACCGGCGCGGGGTGGAACGTGATCAAGGTGATCTGGGGCAGAGGGTGGGACGAGCTGTTTGCGCGCGACAAGAATGGACTGCTGCTGAAGCGGATGGAGGAGTGCGTGGACGGCGACTTCCAGACCTACAAGGCGAAGGGCGGGGCGTATCTGCGGCAGCATTTCTTCGGCAAGTATCCCGAGCTGCTGGAGATGGTGAAGGGGTATACGGACGACGAGTTGATCCATCTGCAGCGCGGGGGACACGACCCGGTGAAGGTGTTCAACGCGTACAAGCGGGCGGTGGAACACAGGGGCGTGCCGTCGGTGGTGCTGGCGATGACGGTGAAGGGTTACGGGATGGGGCCGGCGGAGTCGCGCAATGCGACCCACTCGGAGAAGAAGCTGTCTGACGAGGGGCTGGCGGCGTTTGTGAAGCGGTTCAACATTCCGATTCCGGAGGAGGCGGCGATCGAGGGGACGCCGTACCGGCCGCCGCAGGACTCTCCGGAGATGGTGTACATGCAGGAGCGGCGGCGCGAGCTGGGCGGATATATGCCGACGCGGTCGGTGGCGGCGGCGGGCTTCAAGGCGCCGGGGCTGGATTATTTCAGCGAGTGGACGGCGGGATCGAATGGACGCGCCGTGTCGACGACGATGGGATTTATCTCGGTGCTGCGGCATCTGCTGAAGAACCCGGAGATCGGGCAGCGGGTGGTGCCGATTGTGCCGGATGAGGGAAGGACGTTTGGGATGGAGTCGGTGATCCGGCAGGTGGGGATCTACGCGCCGGAGGGGCAGCGGTATACGCCACACGACAAGGAGATGCTGCTGTTCTACCGCGAAGAGCTGGATGGACAGATTCTGGAGGAAGGGATCACCGAGGCGGGGGCGATGGCTTCGTTCACGGCCGCGGGACAGGCCTACTCGACGTACAAGATGCCGATGATTCCGTTCTACATGTACTACTCGATGTTTGGGTTCCAGCGGATTGGGGACCTGGCGTGGGCGTTTGCGGACGCGCGCGGACGGGGGTTCATGATGGGCGGGACGGCCGGGCGGACGACCATGCTGGGTGAGGGACTGCAACACCAGGACGGGCACAGCCACCTGCTGGCGAGTACGATCCCGACCTGCGTGAGCTACGATCCGGCGTTCATGTACGAGATGGTGGTGGTGTTGCAGGAGGGGATCCGGCGGATGTATGAGAAGGGCGACGACTGCTTCTACTACATCACGATGTACAACGAGGAGTACGCATGCCGGAGGGATGCGCGGAGGGGATTCTGAAGGGGATTTATAAGTTCCGGGCTGCTGAATCTGCGGGCGCGAATGGCGAGGCAACGGTGCAGTTGTTCGGGAGTGGGCCGATCCTGAACGAGGCGCTGCGAGCGCAGGAGATTCTGGCGAAGAAGTTCCAGATTGCGGCGGACGTGTGGAGCGTGACCAGCTATACCGAGCTGCGGCGGGAGGCGATTGCGACCGAGCGATGGAACCGGCTGCACCCGGCCGAGGCGGAGCGGAAGACGTATCTGGAGACGGCGCTGGCGGGCGCGAAGGGGCCGATCATTGCGGCGAGCGATTATATGAAGGCGCTGCCCGACGTGCTGGCTCCGTGGCTGCAGAGTGAGGGGCGATGCAGGCTGGTGACGCTGGGGACAGACGGGTTCGGGCGCAGCGACAACCGCGCGCACCTGCGGCGGCACTTCGAGGTGAACGCCGAGTCGATTGCGGGAGCGGCGATCTCGCGGCTGGCGCGCGAGGGAAAGATCACGGGGAAGAAGGCGCAGGCTGCGCTGGCGGAGTTGGGGATCGACGCGGAGGCGAAGGACCCAGCGCGGGCGTGATGGGGACGCTGGCTCAGGGCATTTTCACCGATTGTGTATAGTGTTGCGCCTCGAACAAATGCGGGGATTCTTCGCTGCGCTCAGAATGACAATTCATTTACCTCTACACCAATAGTAAAAGTGCTTAATAGGTGGAGCGGCACCGGAATAACTGAGTCAACCTTCGATTTTCGGGATCCCCTCAAAGCACCGGGAATCATGGGCCGGCACGATGGCGATCCCTGGGAACCGCTCTGCAATTGCCGCCATATGCTGCAAGCCATCGCGGACCCGCGCAGGGTCCCAGTCGCCCAGTGTCCTTTGCAGCCACGGCCGCTCTTTGCGATGGATGACCCCTTCCAGTTGCCACGCAATGTCCCCGATCATGGCGTAGCGCTTCCCACTTGGCAGGGTTAGAAATACGACCACCGAGCCGGGCGTGTGGCCCGGTGCGGGCACCACAACGATCGCGCCGTCGCCATAGACATCATGGCTGCCGGGAAAGCCGAGGTAAACGCCCCCTTCGAATCCGTATTCCACATATCGAACGCCCGGGAAGCTTCGGATGAGGGCGGTGAGCCAGCCTCCATCCTTGATAAAACGAAGTTCTTCCCTGGTGACCCAAACGGGAGTTTCGGGAAAGTCGGGTACTCCGCTGACGTGGTCCCAGTGAGCGTGGGTGAGGAGGATTGCCCGCAAATCTTTGCGATTGTAGCCCGCCGCATCGAGTTGCTCGGACGCGGAGCGGGTTTGCTGGTAGCTGATGCCTGCCCGGAAGAAGAGCGGCATGGTCCGGATTTGTCTATCGATGTGGTGTCCGAATCCGGTGTCGATGAGAAGGTCGCCTTTGGGGTGCTTCACCAGCAACGCGGTCATCGAGAAGTCGCGTCTGTCAAAAAACGAGCCGCCCCGATAGCCAAAGGCGGCGCTCCTGTGCGTAACTCCGGTGGGGAGCTGAATCAATGACATCTCCGGAGGCGGAGACGCGGCCGGCAGTTCTCCGGCGAAGGGCGCTGAGATCGGCGGTGATGAGGTCGAGAACATAGGCTGAAAGACGATCGCCAAGCGAGTAGGGTGAAGCCTAAACCAGGATTTCCATTTTAACAAGCATGATAAGTGTGCGCCCTCTTCGGCATCCATTCGACTTCGCTCAGGACAGGCTCAAACGCCGTGCCCTTAAGCAAAACAAATGCGGGGATTCTTCCCCTTCGACTACGCTCAGGGTCAGAATGACAATTCTTCGTGCGCGATGGAGAAGCGTTCTTGCACTACAGTAGTAGAGAACGGTGTAGAGGTTCCGAGGTGCGTGTGCGGAGAGTCGTTTCCGGATGGTTTGCGGGGGTTACGGGCCTGGGATTCGTTCTGGGCCTGGGGATTGTTGCGTCTGCGCAGACGGCAGCGAACACTCCGGCTCCGGCAACTGCTCCAGCGACGGCTCCGGCGGCGGCGAGCACGCAGACTGCAAACCCGCAGACGGCGGTGACTCCGGTTAATGCCACGCCTACGCCCACTCCGGAGGGCCAGGACAAGATCGAGACGATGCCGGGCTATGGGCAGCAGCCGGAGGCGAATCCGCAGGCTGCGCCCATTCCACAGAAGGCGCCCGCTCCGGTGGTGACGCCCGCGCCGCCGACGGCGCAGACTCCCTACACGGCGATGCCTGCCTATGGGACGGCGGAGACGCGGCTGCCCAGAGACACGGACGGCAGCGCGTATATTCCGGTGGACAGCTGGGTGTACCCGGCGATGCTGCGGCTCTACTCGCTGGGCTATGTGGACACGGCGTATCTGGCGATGCGGCCGTATACGCGGCGCAGCGTGCTGCACATGCTGCAGGCGTCGCAAGGCGCGATTGCGGCGAGCGGCGACGAGCAGGCGCAGGAGATCCTGTCGGCACTGTTGACGGAGCTGACGGACGAGGGCGTGACGGGGAAGACGGAGCGGGGCACGGTGTATGGGGTGCAGTCGGTTTACACGCGGATGATGGGGATCTCGGGGCCGATCCTGGTGGACAGCTTCCACCTGGGGCAGACATTTTTCAACGACTACGGGCGGCCGCACGAGACGGGGTTCAACAACATTACGGGATTTACGACGCTGAATGAGCAGGGGCCGTGGTCGCTGGTTGTGCGCGGCGAGTACCAGCACGCGCCGAGCGCTACGGGCTACACGCAGGCGCTGGCGAGCCAGCTCTCGGCCGGCGACCAGATTGTTCCGTTCGCGCCGCCCAACGATCCGCAGGCGACGATTCCCAGCGGGCCGATTGCGGCCGCAAATCCGTTCCGGCTGGTGGAGGCGACGCTCTCGGTCCATTTTCTGGGGCATGAGATTTCGGGAGGCAAGTCGGACGCGTGGCTGGGGCCGGGGATGGGCGGCGCGATGGACTGGTCGAACAACGCGGAGAACATCTACTCGTTCCGCATCAACCGGGTCGAGCCGATCAACATCAAGTACCTGTCGCGATGGCTTGGGCCGGTGCGCTACGACTTTTTTTACGGGAGCCTGAAGGGACACACCGCTCCAAATGACGATTGGGTCCACTCCGATATGTTCTCGTTCCAGCCGACGGCGAACTTCCAGTTTGGCTTCCAGCGGACGGTGATCTTCGGCGGCGCGGGCCACGAGCCGGTGACAATTCGTACATTTCTGAAGGGGTTCTTCGACACCAACGACACGGCGGCAGGCGAGAAGCTCTCGCGGGACGATCCGGGTGCGCGCTATTCGGCGTTCAATTTTTCCTACCGGCTTCCGTTCGTGCGCAATTATCTGACGCTGTACGCGGACTCGGAGTCGCATGACGACCTGACGCCGGTGTCGGCCCCGCGACGGGCGGCGTACCGGCCGGGGATCTATCTGGCGCAGTTTCCGGGGGCGCGGCGGCTGGACCTGCGGGTGGAGGGGGTGTCGACCGACTGCTCCACGCTGGTGTGCCTGCACGGAAACAACGAGTACATCGAGGATGCGGTACAGAAGCAGGCGTACACCAACAAGGGAAACATTCTGGGCGACTGGATCGGGCGCGAGGCCAAGGGCGGACAGGCGTGGCTGACGTGGCACCTGAGCGGCAACGAGTGGGTGCAGGTGGAGTACCTGAACAAGAAGACGGCGAAGGACTTTATCGCGGGCGGGACGACGCAGAACCAGTTTCGCGTGGATGTGGTGAAGCGGATCGGGCCGGCGATCGAGATGAACGGCTGGTTCCAGCACGAGGGGTGGAAGGCGCCGATCTATATGGCGGGGGCGCAGAGCGACAACACGGTGGCGGTGCAGGTGACCTTCTTCCCGAAGCTGAAGACGAAGGGGCCGTAGGGACGGGATGAATTATCCCGTTTGACGTTTTACGTCTGGCGTTATATTATCGACCCATGATCCAGTCGTTCCAGTGCGAGAAGACGCACGGCTTATTCATTACCAGGAAGAGCAGACGTTGGGGATCCATGCTCTCGATTGCACTTCGCAAGCTGGACCAGCTGGAAGCCGCCGCCAGACTGGATGATCTTCGGGTCCCACCGGGCAATCGATTGGAGTCGCTGCGGGGAAACCGAAGAGGGCAACACAGCATTCGGATCAACGATCAGTGGCGCATCTGTTTTGTGTGGAAGGAAGACGGAGCACATGACGTAGAGATTGTGGACTATCACTAAAGAACAAGTGAAGGCAAGGAAAGGAAGGACCTATCATGACGATTCGGAGACCGGTATCGGGGTGGCAAGTTGAGGGCATCACCACACATCCGGGGGTGGTGCTGAGCGAGGATTTTCTGGCGCCGATGGGGATCAGCGCAAACCATCTGGCGATGCGGACGCGGATGCCGGCGACGCGCGTGGGGGAGATTCTGCATGGGCGGCGCGGGGTTTCCACGGACACGGCGCTGCGTCTAGCGAGGTACTTCGGCACATCGGCGGAGTTCTGGCTGAACCTGCAAGCAGCACACGACCTCTCCAAGGCGCGGCTGGAGTTGCAGAAGACGATTGAGCGGGATGTGGAGCCGCTGAAGTTGGACGCGATGTGTGCTTAGAGCGTCACTTGGATTTGGCGGGGAGGCAGGATTGGAAGTAGGCGAGGGATTTCTGGAGGCCTTCGCGGAGGGGGACTTTTGGCTCCCAGCCGAGCAGGGCGCGGGCTTTGCTGATGTCGGGACAGCGGCGGGCGGGATCGTCCTGGGGCAGGGGTGCAAAAACAATTTCTGATTTGGAGCCGGTGACGCGAAGGACCTCTTGCGCGCACTGGAGCATGGTGAACTCGGTGGGGTTGCCGAGGTTGACGGGCGAGTGCTCTGCGGAGGCGGCGAGGCGAAGGATGCCGTCGATGAGGTCGGAGACGAAGCAGAAGCTGCGTGTCTGCAGGCCGTCGCCGTAGACAGTGAGGGGCTGGCCGGCGAGGGCCTGCATCATGAAGTTGGAGATGACGCGGCCATCGTTGGCCTGGAGGCGCGGGCCGTAGGTGTTGAAGATGCGAACCGTGCGGGTGTCGAGCGCGTAGTAGCAATGCCAGGCGGCGACGGCGGCCTCGGAGAAGCGCTTGGCCTCGTCGTAGACCGAGCGCGGGCCGATGGGGTTGACGCGGCCCCAGTAGCTCTCGACCTGGGGATGGACCTCGGGGTCGCCGTAGCACTCGGATGTGGAGGCGTGCAGGAAGCCTGCGTTGTACTTGCGCGCCAGATTGAGGATGTTGATGGTGCCGATGGAGCCGACGAGGAGGGTTTCAGGGCCGAGGCGGGCGAAGTCCACGGGCGAGGCTGGCGAGGCGAAGTTGAAGATGAAGTCGACGGGGCCGGGGTCGAAGGGGAGGGTGATGTCGTGGTTCAGGAAGGTGAAGCGCGGCTGGGCGGCGAGGTGGGCGAGGTTGGCGAGGTTGCCGGTGGAGAGGTTGTCGACGCCGAGGACGGAGGGTGAGGCGGGCCGGGCGAGGAGGGCGTCGGT
>JBEKWE010000149.1:0-5613 GCA_049513335.1 Acidobacteriaceae bacterium
CCTTGGCGATCACCTAAAAGCGGCCATACGTTATCACTTCAAAACCGGCCATAGAGAAACGGCCTGAGACATTCTGTCCGGCGGGGACAATTAGCCTCTGTTGGCATGGGTAATGTCTTGGAAAAAGCGAAGCAGGAACAGGTGATCGCGCTGGGGCGGCTTGGTTGGTCGCTGCGGCGGATTGAGCAGGCGACGGGCGTCCGCCGCGAGACGGCCAGCGGCTATTTGCGGTCGGTCGGGATAGCTCTACGCGCACCAGGCGGCTGGGGGCGCAAAGCTCCACCCAAGCCGGCCGCTTTGGCGACCACCGGCTCTGGCGATTCAAAACCGGCCATAGAAGTGATCACCGTCTCCGGCGGCCCACAACCGGACGATTATTCAAAACCGGCCAACGAAGTGATTACCGGCTTTTTACCGGAAATGACGTTGCCGGCGCAGGATGGCCAGCGCACGGCAAGCAGCAGCGAAGCCTACCGCGAGCTGATCGAGCTGGAGCTCACGCGGGGCCGCAACGCGATGGGTATCTATCAGGATCTGGTCGATAGGCACGGGTTTCGAAGCAGTTATCAGAGTGTTCAGCGATTCGTGCGCAAGCTGCGCGGAGCCACATCGCCGGAAGCGCGAGTCATCATCGAGACGCGGCCTGGGGAAGAGGCTCAGGTTGATTATGGCACCGGGCCGATGGTGCGCGATCCGGACAGCGGCAAGTATCGGCGCGCGCGACTGTTTGTCATGACACTGGGCTGTAGCCGCAAGTGTGTCCGTCTGCTGGCTTTCAAATCGAGTTCGCGTGTATGGGCCGAGCTGCACGAGAAGGCCTTTCGCCGGCTGGGCGGCTCGTCGCGGGTTGTGGTTTTGGACAACTTGCGCGAAGGCGTACTGTCGCCCGACATCTATGATCCAAGCTTGAATCCGCTGTATCGCGATGTTCTGGCGCACTACGGCGTGACGGCGTTTCCCTGCAAAGTGCGCGATCCGGATCGCAAGGGCAAGGTTGAGTCGGGCGTCGGCCATGCGCAGAAGACGCCGTTGAAAGGCAAGAAGTTCGAGAGCCTGGAAGAGGCGCAGACATATCTCGATCACTGGGAAGAGCACTGGGCCGACAAGCGCATCCATGGCCGCACCAAGCGGCAGGTGGCGGTGATGTTCGCCGAAGAGAAGCCCTTTCTGCAGGCGTTGCCGCTGGAGCCGTTTCGCTACTACCAGTATGGCGTGCGCACGGTGCATCTGGATGGCTGCGTCGAGGTGGAAGCGGCCTACTACGGAGCGCCGCCGGGCTGGATCGGCCGTGAGGTCCATGTGCAATGGGACGCAATGTACGTGCGTCTGCTTGATCCAAAAACAGGCGAGCTGCTGCGCGAGCATCTGAGCGGCAAGCGTGGCGGCCACCGCATCCGCGATGCGGATCGCCCGCGCCGCACACCGCCGCAGTTGCTTCAACTGCTGGCGCGCGCCCACAAGGCCGGACCGAGCATCGGCGCGGTTTGCGATGCCATCCATGCTCGCCAGGGCGAACTGGGAATGCGCCGCATCCAGGGCGTTCTCCAACTGACGAAGCAATATGGCAGCGTGGCTTGCGACAACGCCTGCGCGGCGGCACTGGAACTGCGCGTGCCCGAGTATCGCTTCGTGCGCCGCTACTTGGAGCGCAGTCCGCAGGCTCCTCTCAGTCTGCGGCAAGTCGATCCCCTCATCCGCGAACTGACTCAGTATCGCGATTTTATCCAACAACGAATCAACTTCGAGGAATCCAATCCATGAACCTGATCGAACTCAATCGCGCCCTGGTGCAACTGCGCCTGAGCGGCATGGTCGCCGTGCTGGAAACACGCCTGCTACAGGCACAATCCGATAACATGGCCCCTATCGACCTTATCTCAACGCTGGTCTCGGACGAACTCGCTTGCCGCGGCAAGCGGATGCTGGAGCGGCGCCACAAGCAGGCGCAGTTCCGCGACGCCAACAAGCAGCTGGATAACTTCGACTTCCAGTTCAACCCCAAGATGAACCGCAGCCTGGTCTTCGACCTCGCCGCCGCCGGCTGGGTCGGACGGCGCGAGGACTCACTGTTTTTAGGTCCACCTGGCAGTGGCAAGAGCCATATCGCACAGGCCATCGGCCACGCTGTTATCCAGCAAGGCTACCGCGTACTCTATCGCGAAGCGCACGCTCTACTGGAAGAACTGGCCGATGCCACGCTGGACGGCAAACGCAAGCAGCACATGGAACTGCTGACCACTGTGCCGTTGCTGATCATCGACGATCTCGGTATGCGCAAGCTGCCGCTGACCGCCGCCGAGGAGCTGTTGGAAATCATCATGCGACGCTACGAACGCGCCAGCACGCTGCTCACATCCAATCGGCCGGTGGAAGACTGGGGCAAGCTGCTGGGCGATAGCGCCGCCGTCTCCGCCATGCTGGACCGGCTGTTGCACCACGGGCACGTGCTCAAGTGCGGCCCGCGCAGTTGGCGCACCAAAACTGGCAGCGCCGGAGAAAGCAAATGACCAAAGCAAAAACAAAGACAAAAGCAAAGGCGATATGGAGGCCGGGCAAAGAACGCCCGGCGGCGTCGCGACTCGTGATCCAGAGGCCTCTCCCGGCGAAGCCTCACCATAGGAATACTGGGAAAGACACGAAACCCTCTGCCGGCCAGCCCATCGGGCAAACCGCAGAGGGTCTCGATTACCGATTCCTTCGGAGCCAGCCCCGCGTCATCGGCCCTGGACCGCTCCGCAAGGCGCGACCCCGGCGGAGCGACTACAACCATAACACGCATCAGGAAAGCTTGAAAACCGGCCATAACAGCAACGACTCGAATCGCGCCTTGCAAATGCACGCCCCGGCAAGGTAAAACAATCACGTCTTCGGCCTATCCCGTTGGCCGGTTTTGAAGTGATAACGTATGGCCGGTTTTAAGGTGATTACCGAGGTCTAAGACGCACGTTCGCTCACTCATGCACGGGCTTGTGGAGTTTGCGATGTGGTCCGGCCTTTTGGACATTAGCCGCAATCCAATCTCGCTGGTCCAAAACATCGGAGCAACGCGACGGGTACGCAAAGCGCGTAGCCTCACAGCGGAGCAGTTCCAAGCCCTGCTGAAAGAGCTACACGAGCCTTTCGCAACGATGGCCCTGCTGTGCGTCTGCTTGGGCCTTCGCATCAGTGAGGCCCTTGCGCTCCGATGGGCTGACGTGGATTGGCTTGGCTCACGGCTGAGTGTCCGACGCGGCATCGTGGAGCAGATCGTGGCCGATGTGAAAACGGAAGGCTCCGCCCGGACCTTCAATCTCACAGGCGAAATGCTGGAGCGCCTGAAGTCCTGCAAGCAGCGGTCCGACTTTTCGGGATCTGAGGACTGGATTTTCGCAAGCCCTATCAAACTCGGCAGGCTCCCGTATTCCTACACGGGCGTGTGGCGGGAACTTGAGCGGGCGGCGGGGGCTGCGAAGGTCGGGCACATCGGGACGCACTCTTTCCGGCACACTCACCGCTCCTGGCTTGATGCTGTGGGCACTTCAGTGGCCGTCCAGCAAAAGATGATGCGCCATGCGGACATCAGGACCACGATGAACATTTACGGGGATGTAGTAACGGACGAGATGACCACCGCAGGTGCCAAAGTCGCTCAACTGGCTTTTCAGGGAATTGGAGCGCAAACAGAGCGCAATGGAAGCTAAGTTATTGATTCTTTGGCTCCTCAGGTAGGACTCGAACCTACAACCCTTCGGTTAACAGCAACCAACCCGGCTGATGCCGGGGCAATGCGGTAAGGAACTTGGCTTGAGCGGGATGTTCGGCGGCCTCCTTTATAGGATGGAGAAGATCGTCAGGGCGGCAAGCTATAGGCCGACCTGCGAATGGTGTTCGGTTGAACCCGTTTAACAGCATGGCTCCAGGTTCCGTGCGCAAGCCACTGGTGACGCTGTTCCAGCGATCCCGTTTAGAAGAGTGCCTCTCGCCGCACAACCGGGCCGCTCCTGCCGGTCGATTCCCTCTTTGGAGTCGTGCGTATGTCAAAACAACGCAAGTCGGCGATGCCGGCGGTTCATGCCAAGCCCACGCAGCGGAAGCACGCCGCTGGAATCGATATCGGTGCAACCAGTATCTATGTGGCGGTCCCGGTTGATCGCGATCCACAACCCGTGCGTTCTTTCCAGACTTTCACCGAAGATCTGCATCGGCTGGCAGACTGGCTGCAACGCTGCCGGATCAAGACCGTGGCGATGGAGTCCACGGGAGTGTTCTGGGTACCGCTGTTCCAAATCCTTGAACAGCGTGGCTTCGAGGTGTGTCTTGTCAATGCGCGTCATGTAAAGAACGTCCCCGGCCGAAAGACGGACGTATCCGATTGCCAGTGGCTGCAATATCTGCATTCGGTGGGCTTGCTGCAGGCCTCCTTCCGGCCGGCACAGCAGGTCTGCGCACTGCGTTCCCTGCTGCGGCATCGTGACAGCCTGGTGCAGACGGCAAGCACCTATGCGCAACGCATTCAGAAGGCGTTGGACCAGATGAACCTGCAACTGCACCATGTCATCAGCGATATCACGGGAGTAAGCGGCGTCACCATCCTCGATGCCATTCTCAACGGAGAGCGGGACCCGCTCAAGCTGGCCAGCCTGCGCGATCATCGCATCAAAGCCACCGAGGAAACAGTCGCAAAGTCGCTGGTAGGGGATTACCGTCCCGAACACCTCTTCACTCTGCGTCAGAGCCTTGACGCATGGCGGTATCACCGCAAACTCATCGCAGAGTGCGACGATGAAGTGCAGCGGCACCTTGTTCAATTCGCTTCCAAAGCCGACCCAAAACAGAACCCGTTGCCGCACCCCAGAAAAGTCTCTTCCTCAAAGGTGTATTCCAGCCAACCCGGCTACGACCTTCGCACCGAGCACTATCGCATCCTCGGAGTGGACCTCACCGAGGTTCCCGGTATCAACACGCTGCTCGTTCACACATTGCTCGCCGAAGTCGGCCCTGATTTGTCCAAGTTCCGCAGCGCCGCGGCATTTGCTTCCTGGTTGGGCCTGTGTCCCGACAACCGCATCAGCGGCGGCAAGATACTCTCCGTGCGCACCCGCCACGTGCAGAACCGCGCCGCGCTCGCGCTGCGCATCGCCGCTCACACGCTGCATCACAATCAGTCTGTTCTTGGCCATTACTACCGACGCATGCGGGCCAAGCTCGGCGCCCCAAAAGCAATCACCGCAACAGCTCATAAGCTGGCACGCATCCTTTACTATCTGCTCACCACCGGCCAGCCCTACCAGGAGAGCATCTTCGCCGAACGGGAAACTCAAAATCAAAAACGCGCCCTCTTCAGCCTCCACGCCAGGGCACGCACCCTCGGGTATCAACTCATCCCCTTGACCGCATCAACTTAATCAGTTCCTTAGAGGAACCGGCGGATTTCAGCCCGTTTTGAGCCGGTCTTGAGCTCAAAAACAACGCCTTTCGACGCCAAATTCGGAATCTGCGGGCGGAAATCCTCATCCGCCGCGTGCCTGAGAACTCCGGGCAAGGCCCGACGCTTCGCCATCGTCCGCGGCTGTCTTCGCGCCGCGCTCGGCAAGTGCGATATTCTCTTTGAGGATTCGCTCTAGGACGAGGGCT
>JBEKWE010000150.1:0-5608 GCA_049513335.1 Acidobacteriaceae bacterium
TGCGTCTACAAGGTGCGGCGCTTCAACTTCCTGCTCTACTCGGACTTCGACACCGAGAGCCTGAAGCTGATGCGCAACCCCGACGTCACGGTGCGATCGCGCGGCGTAATGGAGAAGTGCAGCTACTGCATCCAGCGCATCGAGGCGGCAAAGATCACCGCCGACAAGGAGAACCGCGCGGTGCGCGACGGCGAGATCGTGACCGCGTGCCAGCAGGCCTGCCCCACCTCTGCCATCAGCTTCGGCAATCTCAACGACCCGCAGAGCGAAGTGTCGAAGCGCAAGGCAACGGAGCGCGACTATCAGGTGCTGGCCGATTTGAACTACCGCCCGCGCACAACCTACACGGCCGGCGTCATCAACCCCAACCCGGAGCTTGCATAGCATGGCGACCAAATCCCCCATCGACGATCCGAGAATCGACCCGCGCACCGGCGAGTATGAGGTCATCGCGCCCGGCCACACCTTCCGTTCGGTGACGCAGAAGATCGCCGGCCTGGTGCTCACCGGCAACACGCCGCTCGGCTGGTTTGGCGGGCTCACGGTTGCCGGCGGCGTTGCCACTTTGTTGGTGGTCGCAATGACGTGGCTCTTCCTGAAGGGCGTGGGCATCTGGGGCGTCACCATTCCCGGCGCGTGGGGATTCGCCATCATCAACTTCGTCTGGTGGATCGGTATCGGCCACGCGGGCACGCTGATCTCCGCCATCCTGCTTCTGTTCAAGCAGACCTGGCGCAACTCCATCAACCGCTTCGCCGAGGCGATGACGATCTTCGCGGTGGTCTGCGCCGGCATGTTTCCGCTCATCCACCTTGGCCGTCCCTGGCTTGGCTACTGGCTCTTTCCTTACCCCAGCACCATGAATGTGTGGCCGCAGTTTCGCTCGCCGCTGGCGTGGGACGTCTTCGCGGTCTCCACCTACGCCACCATCTCCGTCGTCTTCTGGTACATCGGAATGGTCCCCGACTTCGGCACCTTGCGCGACCGCGCAGTGATGCCCTTTGCCAAATACATCTACGGCCTGTTCTCGATGGGATGGCGCGGATCGACGCGCCACTGGGTCCGTTATGAGTCGGCGTCGCTGCTGCTGGCCGGTCTGGCCACACCGCTGGTGCTCTCGGTACATACGGTCATCAGCTTCGACTTCGCGGTGGCCGCGATGGCTGGCTGGCACACCACCATCTTTCCGCCGTACTTCGTGGCCGGCGCCATCTACTCCGGCTTCGCCATGGTGTTGACGCTGGCCATTCCCATCCGCAAGTTCTATCACCTCGAAGACCTCATCACGCTGCGCCATCTGGACAACATGGCCAAGGTAATGCTGGCCACCGGATGCATCGTCGGCTACGGCTACTGCATGGAGATCTTCATGTCGTGGTACTCGGCCAGCCACTGGGAGTTCTTCATGATGTGGAACCGCATGTTCGGCCCCATGGGCTGGGCGTACTGGACCCTCATCCTCACCAACCTCGCCATTCCTCTCACCACGCTGTGGTCGCGCAAGCTGCGCGTGAACGTGGTTTATCTCTTCGTGCTCTCGCTCCTCGTGAACACGGGAATGTGGCTGGAGCGCTTCGTTATCGTCGTCACCAGCCTCTATCGCGAGTATCTGCCCAGCAGTTGGGGCACCTACCGCGCCACGCGCTGGGACTACATGACCTTCATCGGAACGTGGGGGCTCTTCACCTTCCTCTTCCTGCTCTTCGTGCGCCTCCTGCCCATGATTCCCATCTCGGAGATACGCATGATGCTTCCGCAGAGCAAAATCCGTCCCGGCGGGGCCGACGCCGAAACCGTTGTTGAGGAGACGCTCTGATGACGCCGCGCGAGGGAATCTACGGATTGCTGGCGGAGTTCTCCACTCCGGGCGAGTTGGTGCGCGCCACCGAGCAGGCGCACCAGGCCGGCTTCCGGCGCATGGAGTGCTACACGCCCTACCCGGTGGAAGAGGCCGCCGTCGCGCTGCGCTTCCACAAAACGAGCGTGCCGCTGGTCTGCCTGCTGGGCGGCGTCATGGGCATGCTCACCGCGTTTCTCATGGAGACGTGGATCACGGTCTGGTCGTATCCCATGAACATCGCGGGCCGCCCGCTCTTCTCGTGGCCAGCGTTCATCGTTCCGGCGTACGAGTGGACGATCCTCTTCGCCGGGCTCTCGGCCGCATTCGGAATGCTGGCGTTGAACGGTCTGCCGCAGCTCTATCACCCGCTCTTCAATGCGCCCAACTTCCGCGATGGCGCGTCGACCGACAAATTTTTTCTCTGCCTCGAAGCAACCGACCCACGCTTTTCCATCCTCGAGACGCGCGCCTTTCTGGAGAAGTTCGCGCCCGTCTCCGTTGTGGAGGTGGAACTGTGACGAAGGTTCGGGGTTTAAGGTTCGAGGTTCGAGGGAACAGCGTGCGCAGCGTTTTCGCGCTCTGCGCGCTTGCGGCTGCCGGCCTGCTCATTGGCTGCCGCCAGGACATGCAGGACCAGCCGAAGTTCATTCCGCAGCGCGGAACCGATTTCTACGCCGATGGCCGTTCCGTTCGCCCGCAGGTGGCCAACACCGTGGCGCGCGGACAACTCCACGCGGACGCGTACTTCTACACCGGACTGGTGGACGGCAAAGAGGGCAATGTGATGCCCTTTCCTGTGACGATGCAGGTCCTCGCGCGCGGCCAGGAGCGATTCAACATCTACTGCTCGCCCTGCCACTCGCGCGTGGGCAACGGCGCGGGAATGATCGTCCAGCGCGGCTATCGTCCAGCGGGCAACTACCACACGCCGCGCCTGATGGCCGCCCCGCTGGGCCACTTCTTCTATGTCATCTCCCACGGATACGGCGCGATGCCGGAGTACGCCTCGCAGATCGCGCCGCAGGACCGCTGGGCCATCGTTGCCTACATCAAGGCGCTGCAGTTGAGCCAGAGCGCCAAGCCCGCCGATGCGCCGCCGGGCGCGCGCATCCAGTCGCTTGCCACCATCGCCGAGAGCGAGGGACTGCCCGCCAACTTCGCAAATCAGTGGACGCTGCCGCCCACCGCCGTCTACGGCACACCCAACAATCAGGACAACGGCATTCCGCCTGAGCTGCCACCGAGCGCCAATGGCAAATATCCGGCGGCCCAGACCACAAGCACGAAGAAGAAATAGACACCGATTTTTCACCAAGGCTGAACGAAATGTCATTTGGACACGAACAACACGGAGAGCACGGAGCGCACGCCCACCACGCGCCGCGGACGTTGCCTGCGTCGCTGGACGCGCCGGATGTGCTGCTGGCGTGGCGCAGGCGCGCGCTTGTGGTCGCAGTCGTCTTCGCTCTGCTCACGCTCTTCTTCGCCTTCACCAGCGAAGGCCGCGACCACATCATCCGCGCCTACCTGATGGGCTATATGACCTGCTTCAACTTTGCCGGCGGCGCGCTTGCCCTGCTCATGCTGCAGTATGTAACGGGCGGCAAGTGGGGTCTGCTGCTGCGCCGTCCGCTGGAAGCGATGACGCGCACCCTGCCTCTGGTGGCGCTGATGTTCGTTCCCATCCTGGCGCCGCGCATCGGCGGGCATCTCTACCAGTGGGTCCGCTATCCCGATGCGACCTCCACCAACAACGCATATCTGCATCACCTCATCACCCACGAGCAGGCGCTGACGGCGGACTTCAAGCGTCCCATGCTCAACCCGCACGCGCTGATCGTCGAGTCCTGCATCATCTTCGCGGTTCTCTTTCTTTTCATGTTTCTGCTGAACCGCTGGTCGCTGCAATGCGACGACGACCCTCTGCGCGGCACGCAGGCCAGCTACGAGCGCTGGCGCACGCGCTTCGAGAACCTCAGCGGGCCGGGCATTCTGCTCTACGTCATCCTGCTCACCCTGGCTGCCATCGTCTGGGTCAAGTCGCTCGATGTCACCTGGTACTCGTCCATCTGGGGTCTGCAATTCCTCGTCGCGCAGGGTTATGCTGTACTCGCGCTCGGCATCCTCAGCGTGATTCTGCTCTCGCGCTATGGGCCGATGAAGACGCTGCTGCGCACCACCGAGCAGCACGACCTGGGCAAGTTCCTCTTCGCCTTCGTCATGCTCAACATCTATCTCTGCTTCGCCGAGTTCCTCATCATCTGGTCGGGCAATCTTCCCGACGAGATCCCCTGGTACCTCAACCGCATTCACGGCGGATGGTGGACCATCTGCACCCTGGACTTCTGTTGCCACTGGCTCATCCCCTTCTGCCTGCTGCTCTCGCGGGACCTCAAGCGCAGCAAGCGCAGGATGATCTGGATCGCGTGCTTCATGATCTTCGCTCGCCTGGTCGATATGTTCTGGCTCATCGAGCCGAACTTCTCCGACTCAGCAGGCAATCTGCACATCGGCGGCGGAATGCTGGCGTATATCACCGTGCCCATCGCGCTGCTTGCGCTGTGGTCGGCGTACTACATCACGCAGTTGCGGGCGCGGCCTCTCATATCAACTAACGATCCGCACCTGGAAGAGCTTTTGGAGCCGGAACATGCATACTGACGGCAACAACACGGGCAAGAACACCGGCAGACAGAACGGGCCGCTCGATGCCGAGCATCCGGGCTACGAGACCTCGGATGCCAACGTCGGCGGTGTGATTGTCTTCCTCTGCGGTCTCGCTGGAACGCTGGTCGTATTTCTCTTCTTCTGCTTCTACATGGGCCGCGCCATCAACGCCGCGTGGCAGAAGCAGGATGGCTCGCCCACCAAATGGCAGATCGCATCCGGCGCGGTTCCACCCGCGGGCAAGGGCAAGGACCTGGCCAGCAATCCGGAGATCGAGCAGAAACAGCTACAGCAGATCACCGGCACCTTCCCCGAGCCACGGCTGGACATCGACGACGGCAACCAGGCCACGGCCGACCTGCACGCGCGCGAGGACCTTCTGCTCGAGCATTACAGCCTGGTCGACGGTCAGCCGGGAACGATTCGCATCCCCATCGAACGCGCCATGCAGTTGATTGTGCAGCGCGGGCTGCCCGTCGCGAATCAAACTTCTACCGCTGCCGATTCGGTTGCTTACGCAGCCCGGCCGGAGATCGAGGCGCCGTTGACCACAGGCTTCGCGCGCACTGGATTCGAGCTGACGACGATCGAGGCGCG
This sequence comes from Acidobacteriaceae bacterium, assembly GCA_049513335.1. Lineage (GTDB taxonomy): Bacteria > Acidobacteriota > Terriglobia > Terriglobales > Acidobacteriaceae > Edaphobacter. The sequence goes on from JBEKWE010000150.1 coordinate 5,105, forward strand.
CCAACAGAAGATGATCTACGGCAAAGAGGAAGCAGCGCAGGCGGAGATGCCGGCGAAGTAGGTTCGAGGTTCAAGGTTCGAGGTTCGAGGAAAGGCAGGCACGGAGCCTCAGACTTTTTTGAGATGGAATGGTGGTGATTCAGATGAGGAACGGTCGGACAATTCGGCAAACGATGGCGCGGGGCGGAATCGGCGCGGCGCTCTGCTGTGTGCTGCTGGCAGCGTCGGCGCGCGGCCAGGTCTCCAGCTACGGTGACAAGCAGGCGGGCGAGAACTCCGGCGACCAACTGCCCCAGGTTCTGCAGCAGGTGGGCGTGACGCAGCGCCTGAACCAGATGCTTCCGCTGGACGCGCAGTTCGTCGACGACACCGGCAAGACCGTGCGCCTGGGCGACTACTTCGGCAAGCGCCCCGCCATCCTCTCGCTGGTCTACTACAACTGCCCCATGCTCTGCTCCGAGGAGATGGACGGCATTGTCAGCGCGCTGGAGATGGTGCGTCTCA
>JBEKWE010000151.1:0-5543 GCA_049513335.1 Acidobacteriaceae bacterium
GCTGAAGCCCCATTTTGTGGCGGGGCGGGATTGCCCAGGCTAAAGCCTGGGCCTATCTCAGAAGCAAAAGCCAATGCGGGGGTCCTTCGCTGCGCTCAGGATGACAAGCAAAAACAGGCAACGGCATATTCCGGGGGGTGAAGCCCGTTTCTGCGAGGGGACAGTTTCAGGGCCTGAAGGCCCCTGCTCCCTCCGGAGAACAAGGGCAACGGCGGAGATGAGGCAACGGCAAGAACAGAAGCAGATTCCCTACGGGAATGACAAAACACGAACAGGCAACGGCGCAATACGGAGATTCTGGCTACGCCAGAATGACGAGCAAAAACGGGCAACGGCACAATACGGAGATTCTGGCTACGCCAGAATGACGACGTTCAGGGATGCGATGAATGGGGCACCCGTTTAATCGTTGAAGCTCATGCCGTGGACGGATTGGAGGAGGTGGGTGGTGCGGGCGACCTCGGCGGCGGCGGTTTGGGGCGGCCAGTGGAGGACGGGAGCGACGATGGAGGCGAGTTCTTCGATCACAGGCCGAGTTGCCTCTCCGAGGAGGCCGATGAGGGTGCGGCGGAGGATGATGTCGTCGAGGTGGAGGACACGCTCGCTGCGGGCGATGAACTCGATCTCGCGGCAGGAGTAAGCGGGGAGCGAGGCGAGCGGAGAATCGGGGCCGGCGACGAGATAGGCGGCGACGAGATAGGCGGCGACGCGGTCCGCGCCGGTGCCGTAGCGTTCCTGCAGCGAGAGAAGACGGGCCTGCGAGAGGCCTGTGCCCTGCGGCATGCGGGGGTAGCCTTTGCCGCCGCCGATGGGGAGATGGGCGGAGCTGCGCAGGCGGGGACGGCCGAGGACGCGGAGGAGCTGGTTGGTGACCTGCTCGGCGAGGGCGCGGAAGGTGGTCCACTTGCCGCCGACCAGGGAGTAGACGGGGAAGTCGATGCCATTGCCGGGCGGGAGGACGGGGAAGCTGTGGTCGCGGCTGATCTGGCCGGGGGTGAGGGCGTTGCTGCGCGGCAGTGGGCGGACGCCGCAGAAGCGGAAGACGACATGGGAGCGGTTGACGCGGATGGCGGGGAAGGCCTGCTGCATGGCGTGGAGGATGTAGTCGACCTCGGAGGCGTCGCAGGAGGTTTCGGGATCGGTGGTGGGGATGTCGGTTGCGCCGGCGACGATCTTGCCCTGGACGGCGTAGAAGATGCAGATGCGGCCGTCGCGGTTGACGAAGTAGATCATGTCGTCGCCGGTGGCGCGGACGAGCTCGGGGTGGTCGAGGACGATGTGGGAGCCCTTGGTGCCGCCGATGAACTGGCTGGGGCGGCCGATGTCGCGGTTGACGCCGTCGATCCACGCTCCGGCGGCGTTGATAACGATGCGCGGGCGCACGGTGCAGGTTTCGCCGGAGAGTTCGTCGCGGAGGGTGACGCCGCCGCCGGAGGCGCTTTGCAGGCGGACGTAGTTCAACGCATGGGCGTGGGGACAGGCGGCTTCGGCGTCCTGGACGAGTTCGAGGCAGAGACGTTCGGGGTAGGTGATGCGCGCGTCGAAGTAGGTGGCGGTGCAGATGATCTCCGGGTTGAGGGAGGGGCGCAGCGCAAGGGCCTCGCGGCGGGAGCGGAAGGTGTGGCGGGGAAGCGGGGAGCGGCGGCCGGCGAGGAGGTCGTAGAGGGTGAGGCCGGTCTTGATGACGACGGCCCCGCGGTCGCCGGGCCTGGCGGGCCAGCGCAGCAGGTTGCGGACGGCGGGGACCATTCCGGAGGTCCAGTTGAAGATGGGAATGGTGGTGGGCAGGGGCTTGACGTAGTGGGGGGCGTTGCGGATGAGGCGGTTGCGCTCGCGCAGGGACTCGCGGACGAGGCGGAACTCGGCGTTCTCCAGATAGCGCAGGCCGCCGTGGATGACGCGGGTCATGGCGGCGCTGGTACCGGCGCAGAAGTCGGACTTCTCGACCAGCAGGACATCGATTCCCTGGAGCGCCAGCTCGTTGAAACAACCGATTCCGTTGATGCCTCCGCCGACGATGAGGACGGAGAGATCGGGATGGTTTTGCAGCTCGGCGAACTCTGGTCGCATCGGGGCCCTCGTGTCTCCGAAACTGTATCACGGGACAGCGTTTGGGAGGGGCGCGCCTATGCGGCGATCGCTGGATTCCACGCTCCACCCCGGCGTGAGGACGGTGGCTGGAAATTGATTCTATTGGTCGATTTAATTGGTTGCCAACGGAAGAACGGGGAGAGTATCGTACGCTGCCAAGAGAACATCAAGTCGATTCCGTTGCATCTGCGTCGGCGGAGGAAGAGTCTGCGGCGACGGCGGAAGAGATGGGAGGCACAGGAGATGGCCCTAAGCACAGAGTCCAACCCGATGCGATGGCCAGCCGGCCCTTTGGATATCGCACTGCGAGAAAAGACCAAGGGATTTACGGCGGAGAAGGCAGAGGCATTACGCAACTGGCTCGATCCGGCCTCGCTGGAAATATTGCAGGGAACGCCGGTGAACTGCCTTGCGGTGAGCTGGGCTTCGGGGCTGGCGGCGGACGCCGAGCAGCAAAAGGCGCTGAAGCCGCTCATCGAGAAGGGGCGGCAGGCTGGGATCAGCTTTGTCGGGCTGATTGAGAATGATGCGAACAAGGCGGAAGCGCTGGCGGCGGCGCGGTCGGCGGGGCTCTCGGCTGTGATGATGGAGGGTAAGGCCCCGGCGGACGCGGGGATTGCTGTGGTCCCACGCGGCGCGGCCGAGCAGATGAACTGGGGCGCGAACTCGCGCGTGCTGAGTATTTCGGATGGGATATGGCCGGGGATCCCGCAGGACGTGAACCAGGCGGGCGGGCCGACGAACCTGCCGTGGGTGGATTCCAACGGAGCGGTGCTGGTGATTGCGCGGGCGATGGCCCCGGGCAAGGGCGTGTGGATCGAGTTCGACCCGCCGCAGCAGGCAGCGGCACTGACTGCCGATGCTTACATGCTGGCGGTGGCGGACCCGGCGAGCTACGGGGCACGGTGGGTGGTGTCGCTGGACGACGGGTTGCGCGCCGACCTGACGGCAAAGAAGCAGACGGCGCTGGACTCGTGGAAGAAGATTGCGGGAATGATGGCGTTCTTCGACGAGCACAAGGAGGCGCGGAACTACGAGGCGATGGGCCCGCTGGCGGTGATCTCGAGCTTCGCGGGAGACGACTGGCAGCGCGGCGAAGAGGCGATCAACCTGCTGCCGCGGATCCGCCAGCCCTTCCGGGTGATTGCGCGATCGCGGGCGGTGGGCGCGTCGTTCGAGGGCCTGCAGGCGATCTATTACATCGATCCGGAGGCGCCGAGCGCCGCGCTGCGGGAGAAGCTGCTCGCGTTCGCACAGGGCGGCGGGACCCTGTTTGTGTCCTCCAAGTGGGCGAACCCGGAGGGCCCGCCTGCGAAGGCCGAGCCGTACCTGCTGTTCAACGTGCATACGCTGGGCAAGGGACGGCTGGCGGTGTGCAAGGAAGAACGGCCAGACTCGTACGATTCGGTGGCGGACATCCAGAACATCATCAGCCACAAGAACGACCAGTTGCGGCTGTATAACGCGCCGTCGATGAACTTCTTCTATCAGGCGTCGGCGCAGGGCGGCAAGGGAGTGATCCAACTGTTGAACTACTCGCGGCGGCCGGCGAGCGATGGGCCTCTGTTCTATGTGAAGCAGCCGCATCGGCTGGCGCGGTTGGTGAGTCCGGAGCTGGCCACGCCGGTGGCGTTGCAGTGGAACCCGCAGGAGGCAGGCGGGTCGGAGCTGCCGCTGCCGAAGATTTCCGTGTATGGCGCCGTGGAATTGGAGAACTAGCAGGCGAAGGAGAGCGCAATGAAAGATGAATTGACCCGAAGAGAGATGCTGCTGGGGGCCGGTGCCCTGCTGACGCTGCCTGCGTTTCCGGCTTGGGGCCGCGCCGCCGTAACCGCGCCAACCGCGCGGGTCAGCGTGGGGCGATGCATGAGCTATGGGCCGGAGGTGTTGCCCACGTTGGCGACGATGTTCGATCAACTGGGCGGGCTGGACCGGCTGGTGAAGGGCAAGACGGTCGCGGTGAAGATCAACATGATTGGCGTGCGCTCTCAGCGATTGGGGACCGCACCCATGGAGGAAACCTTCTGGACAAATCCCGTGGTGATCGGAGGGGTGGTGCACCTGTTGGGCAAGGCGGGAGCGCGCCGGATCCGCGTGGTGGAAGGGCCTTGGTCGAGCGCGGAGACGCTGGAAGAGGTGATGTACTCGATGAACTGGAAGCCACAGGACATTCTGAGCGCGGCTGACAACGTGGAGTTCGAAAACACAAATTATCTGGGGCGCGGGAAGACGTACTCGCGGCTGATGGTGCCGGGCGGAGGGCTGATCTATCCGGGGTACGACCTGAACCATTCGTATGCGGACTGCGACGTCTTCGTCTCCCTGGCCAAGATGAAGGAACACGCGGCCACGGGCGTCACGCTGTCGATGAAGTGCGTTTACGGGTCCACGCCGATTACGATCTACGGCGAGGGCGCGGGAGTGGACGAGCCGAGCATCCGGCCCCACGGCGGACGCGGCGGCGTCTTCCACTTTGCCCGGCGCATGCCGTCGAAGAGCGCGCCGCAGCAGATCGACATGAGCCTGCCCAAGGACGCGGGGTACAGGATTCCGCGCATCGTCGCGGAGCTGTGCACGGCGCGGCCAGTGCACCTGGCGATCATTGACGGCGTGAAGAGCGCAACCGGCGCGGAGACGAACTATGGAAGCCGTCCGCAGGCAGCGGTGAATCCAGGGGTGCTGATTGCCGGGACAAACTGCGTTGCGACCGACGCGGTGGCGATGGCCGTGATGGGATACGATCCCATGGCCGTCCGGGGAACGGCGCCGTTTGCCGGCTCGGACAGCATGCTGCAGCTGGGCGAGGGCCTGGGAATCGGAATGCGCGACATGAGCCGCAACGAGGTGGTCGGCGTGCCGGTGTCTCAGGTGGTGTTCAGCTACAGCGCAGTGCGCGACAAGATTCTGGCCGCGACGGCTAAGAAGGCGTGAGCCGGAACCTGACATCACAAACTCCGGCGACGGCGGGATGAGGGAGATGTGGCGGAGAGCGGACCGGAATCAAGCAGCCTGATTCGGCTCGTGGAGCACGGCGACGCCATGGGCTCGACCTACTCCGTTGTTCTCTATGGGCAGGAGAGGGCGGCGATGGATGCGGCGATAGACGCGGCGTTCGCCGAGGTTGCGCGACTGGACGCACTGCTCTCCAACTACCGCGCGGAGAGCGAGTGGAGCGAGGTGAACCGGCGCGCCGCAGATGGGCCGGTGCGGGTTTCGCCGGAGCTATTTCAACTGCTGTCGAAGTGCATGGCAACCAGCCGCGCGAGCGAAGGGGCTTTCGACATTGCGGTGGGGCCGCTGATGAAGTTGTGGGGCTTCTACAAGGGATCGGGCCGCCTGCCCAGCCGGGCTGAGGTGGATTCCGTGTTGCCGAAGGTGGGTTACAGGCACGTTGCTTTAGACGCGGAGAGCCAGACGGTGCGCTTCGACTGCGCGGGAGTGGAGCTGGACCC
>JBEKWE010000152.1:0-5534 GCA_049513335.1 Acidobacteriaceae bacterium
TGGGAGGTCGCCGGCGGCGGAGGCTGGCTCCGCTTCCGTTCCGGCCAGTTCACCCAGAAGAACAGCGAGATCGCCTTCTGGCTTAACACCACCTACTACTTCAACCGCAACCTCGGCCTCACCGGCGAGCTGCGCGGCGCCTACGGCAACGCCAAGATTAACAACCTCAATCAGTACGCCACCCTCGTCGGCCGCCCGCAGATCTCCGAATATCCCTTCCTCGCCGGCCCCACCTATCGCTTCCGCCTGCGCCAGAAGACCGCCCTCAGCGTCTTCGCTCTCGGCGGCACGGCCATCGGCAAGTTCGACGGCGACTCCAAGGGCATCTCCGCGGCCAACCTCGGCCTCTGGCCCTCCACCAGCGCCCGCCCGGCCTTCTCCATCGGCGGCAGCCTCGACCTCAACATGTACCCCAACCTCGCCTTCCGCATCACGCCCAGCTACACCGCCACCACCTTTGGCGGCTCGTACCAGAACAACGCCGGCTTCGAGATGGGCCTGGTCTACCGCTTCGGCCGCCAGAAGTAGCCACTGGTTTTGAAGGGGACGGGCTTCAGCCCGTCCGTAAGCTCTCCTCAAACTACCCACCACTCCGTCATCCTGAGCGCAGGCCCTCTCACGCCGTCATTCTGGCGAAGCCAGAATCTCCGTATTGGTCTTTTGGACCCGCAATACATCTCCAGCGAATCCGCTCTAGAATGATGCGGGGGGCCTGCCATGACCATCATCCGCCAGGACGACGTAATCCGCTCCGTAGCCGACGCGCTGCAATACATCAGCTTCTACCACCCCGTCGACTACATCGCCAACCTCGCCCGCGCCTACGAGCACGAGCAGTCCCACGCCGCCAAGGACGCCATCGCGCAGATCCTCATCAACTCCCGCATGTGCGCCGAGGGCCATCGTCCCATCTGCCAGGACACCGGCATCGTCACCGCCTTTGTAAAAGTGGGAATGAACGTCCAGTGGGAGCCGTCGGCCGCGCACGGCATGATGTCCCTCCAGCAGATGATCGACCAGGGAACCCGCGAGGCGTGGCTCAACCCCGACAATCTCCTCCGCCCCAGCATCCTCGCCGACCCGGCCTTCACCCGCCGCAACACCGGCGACAACACGCCCGCCATGGTCGTCGTCGAGCTGGTCCCCGGCGCTGCCCTCGACATCACCGTCGCCAGCAAGGGCGGCGGCTCCGAGGCGAAGGCCCGCTTCGCCATGCTCAACCCCACCGACTCCGTCGCCGACTGGGTCGTCAAGACCGTCCCCTCCCTGGGGGCCGGCTGGTGCCCGCCGGGAATGCTCGGCATCGGCATCGGAGGCACCGCCGAAAAATCCATGGTACTCGCCAAAGAGTCGCTCATGGCCCCCATCAATATGCACGAACTCCTCCAGCGCGCGGCCACCGGCGCGAAGCTCACCAACACCGAGACGCTCCGCATCGAGCTATATAACCGCATCAACCAGCTCGGCATCGGCGCGCAGGGCCTCGGCGGCCTCACCACCGTCCTCGACGTCAAGGTCCTCGACTGCCCCACCCACGCGGCCAATCTCCCCATCGCCATCATCCCCAACTGCGCCGCCACGCGCCACCTGCACATCCGGCTCGACGGCTCCGGCCCAGTCGCCGTCGCGCCCCCCTCGCTCGACGCCTGGCCCAAGCTCACCTACGCCCCCACCAACGCCCGCCGCGTCAATCTCGCCACCGTCACCCGCGACGACATCCAGACCTGGCGTCCCGGCGAAGTCCTTCTGCTCACCGGCTCGCTGCTCACCGGCCGCGACGCCGCGCACAAGCGCCTCACCGACATGCTCAACCGCGGCGAAACCCTCCCCGTCGACCTGCGCGGCCGCTTCCTCTACTACGTTGGCCCGGTCCAGGCGGTCGGCGACGAGGCAGTCGGCCCCGCCGGCCCCACCACCGCCACCCGCATGGACAAGTTCACCCGCCAGGTCCTCGCCCAAACCGGCCTGCTCGGCATGATCGGCAAAGCCGAGCGCGGGCCGGAAGCCATCGCCGCCATCCGCGAGTTCCACTCCGTCTACCTCATCGCCGTCGGCGGCGCGGCCTACCTCATCTCCAAGGCCATCCACTCCGCCCGCGTCCTCGCCTTCGCCGACCTCGGCATGGAGGCCATCTACGAATTCGATGTCGTCGACATGCCCGTCACCGTCGCCGTCGACTCGCTCGGCTCCAGCGTCCACACCACCGGCCCCGCCGAGTGGCAGTCCCGCATCGCCCAGCACCTCCCCAACACCGCCATCCTGCAATGAAGTACAGCCACCACACTGGGTGCCCCATTCATCGTGCTTTTGTTTCATGCGATGAGTGGGCATCGCGCAAAGCGCGACCGCTCTCGCTGATTCCTACGAGCCAGCTCCTTATCGTTTGTGAATCCAACTGGCGATCTTGTCGAGGGCGACCGGAGAGATTGTCTCTTCGATACCTGCGTACTCGTCAGGCGAACCAGTGTTCGCAGTCTGGAAGAGATGATTCAATCCAGGCAGTTCGTCAACCTCAAAGTTCTTGTTCCCACCCTCCTTCAGAGCCTTGCGGATAGCGGGCAGATTCAACGTCGGCGGCACTTGGAGGTCTTTCCCGCCGTTAATAGCAAGCACAGGGCACGTCACCTTACGCAAAGCAATCGCCGGGTCATACGTTAGAAAGTAGCGATACCAAGGGGACGTAAGGGCCTTTATCTGGGCATTGATCTGGGCCGGCGGCCCAGTTCCCGCGAGTTTTTGACGAAGGTCGTTTTCGAGCACAGCATTGTCTTTTTCTGTGACTACCAGAGCCAACAAACTACGCTCCAATTCAGCATTCTTTTCCGCCACTTCCTCTGAAAGCCCAGCCGCCTTCGACAGGAGAAGTGTCTGATTCACCGTGATCTGATCTCCTGGAACACCTGGGCCAGCCATCATAACAATGAATGCGACAGCGTGATCACGCGCCGCCACCATCGGCGCAACCACTCCCCCTTCGCTGTGCCCGATGAGTCCGATTTTGCGCGGATTGACCTCGGAACGGGCCTTAAGAAAGGCAACACCCGCCTCCGCGTCAGTGGCAAAGTCGGCTGTCGTCGCTGAGGCGAGGTCTCCAGCCGAGCCACCTACACCGCGTTTATCCGACCGAAGGACAACAACTCCTTTTCGGGTTAAATAGTCGGCGAGAACCAGGAACGGCTTGTGACCCATCACGCTTTCGTCGCGATCGTGAGGGCCGGAGCCAACGATCAAGAGGACCGCCGGGAACCGCCCCTTGCCAGGCGGCAGGGTCAATGTACCAGCTATCCTATTGCCGGAGGTCGCATTGATGTAGGACACGTTCTCTTCGCGGTACGGATAGGGCTTGATTGGATTTTGCGGGCGGCGCGCCGGTGCCAAACTCGCTTGGCCTCTTATCCGGCCCAATACAAGTGGAATCGATCCACCTTGAGTCCACGTACCGTCAATCGTGTTCCCATCGGTGCTGACCTTTCCTTTGAACTCACCGCCAATCGACGTTGCGGAAATCGTGAGCAGATCACCGCTAACGGTGACCGACGTTGTCGGTATACCCTTCGCGCCCTGATCGAGACTATCAATCGTTGCGGTGAGCTTATCTTGTGAGCCGGTGATGTGAAACACGAGCCGTAGGCTGCTACCACCTATTTTTAGCGTTCCCTGCCAGTCACCTGCCAGTTGCGATTGTGCTACACACCGCGGTGCGACGATAACAGCGCTAAGCGCAATGAGCATAAGCAATCTGCTGATGAATCTCATCGAAACCTCCTTAGGATGTGAGAAAGTCTTGGGATAAAGCTACTCGCACTGCTGAGCATCCCGCATGGTCGTATGTCATAGTGAATTTTTTATGCGTGCGTGAACCGGGATACCAAAAACACCAGAGCGATAAACAGGAGCGTCAAAGCAAGCACGATCCACGAGCGAGGATTGCCAAAGTTGATTGTTACTCCAATGCCAATACGCTTCTCGACAAACAGCGCTGGGTCGTTCGGGTTGTAGTAGAACTGATCTCCATGCCAGCAAGCATCGGGCGTGATCTCTCCAGTATCTGTGCCAGATTCAGCATGACGCAGAAGGGACGGGCAAACCATGGCAGCAAGAAAACCGAAGGATGCAACGTCCAGGCACAGTACGCCCCGCATAGAGTGGGCGTGAAACGGTAAAAGACCAACCCACGAAAAAGTCGCAGCAATTACGAACGAGACCGCAATCACTGTGATCTTGGAGGCAGCGGAGAACGCATTTTTGCGCGATCCCCACGACGATATGGCAGAAATAGCCATGAGAAACAGGACACCCATGGAGCCGATAATCAGCGGCCTATAGACACCTGGAAGGCTCCGCGTTGACCAGCCGTTTGCAGTTCCATCGATGCCCCAATGGACGGGAAACCGAGCCGGAATCTCATTCCAGTGCAAGTGAACGTAGAGCGCTGCTCCGGCCAGCATGGCAAGTGGAACAAGAAATAAGGAGACTGGAAGCAGCAGTTGATCGACCTTCTCCGTCAACTGCACTTCGCGGGTCGAAGGCGCAGGCAGAGCAAAATGTAGAGCGCTCGCGCGTCCACGAGAGAAGGCCTGCGCTGCAGCGATTAACGGAATGAACGTCACGAAAGCTAGCCACATCGCGGCCCATGTAAAAGGAAGACATAGTGCTGCAAGAAGGGTCGCAACGGTCCACGGTAGCAATTGAAATCCGTAGCGCCGCAACATCTTCCGGCCTTCGCTCCCGTAACGGATCTCGCGTGGAACAACTACTCCGAAAAGGCGATAAGGCCGAGGAATGTACGGCAACGCATGGAGGATTACCAATGTGAATGAGATCGGTGCCATCAAAGTGAGTCGGAGAATCGTCATGTTTCCAGCCTTTCCGCAATTGTGCGCAATTCAGCAGCAATATCTGTGGGAGACCAGCCCCCGGCCCGCATCTGGGCAGTCATTTCGTGGATACGCAGACGGAATCCCGCGATCTTGCTGCGACTTGCGCTGGCGGGAACGCTGCGGTCGATGACAATCGCGTTGCGTCCGTGCTTCAAGTTCAGCCATCCTTCTTCGGCAAGCTGGCGGTAGGCTTGGGCCACAGTATTGAAGGTGATGCCAAGCTCCATCGCCATACGACGAACAGATGGAAGAACGTCGCCCGGCACGAGATCGCCCTCGACCAGATGCATACGAAGTGAATCTACAATCTGGCGATAGACTGGAACGGTTGAAGCTAAATCGATGCGAATTATGGGTCGCGATTTTGTCATCTGTGCACTGTGCGAATACAGTGTACAGTTGGATTGCTTCAGCGTCAAGATGAATTTGCGCCAAGATGACCGGTGATGTATCACGTTGCCGGGTGCCCCAACTCTCGATTCTGAGATGGGTGCATCGCGCGAAGGCGCGACCGGGATCCCCGGCGAGCGGACTTGGATCACTGGGGTGGGCGACCGCTCCCGCTCCTCCACTCTTCGCGCCGCTCTACGCCGCTCCAACCACCATCACTCGCGCCGCGCCCTTCGATGCCGCGCGCGGACGTATCTCGATCAC
>JBEKWE010000153.1:0-5872 GCA_049513335.1 Acidobacteriaceae bacterium
CGAGAACGCGAGCCCGAGGGAGACGATCTGGTTGTGGATGTACGAGCGGTTCTTGGACACGCCCCAAACCCCGTTCAGGGCGACTTCGAGCGGAAGAAAGACGCCGGTTGAGCTGATGAGGAGCATGATGACGGAGTAGATCTGCGCTCCCTTGCGCGGATATGCAATCGCCAGCATATTGACCATGATGTACGAGTGGTTGAGGGTCAGGTCCGAGGGCAGGAAGGTTGACATCATCTGCCCGACCATGCGCGCCATGGTCTCCGAATGGAAGACCTGGCGCGAGATTGTCATCATCATCACGATGAAGGGGAAGAGAGAGAGGATGACGTTGGCCGCGACCGAGAAGGCGTAGGTATGCACCTCGGTGCGGACCATGTAGCGGCTGAGCGCGACGATCTGCGGCCAGAGCCCTTCGTGGTGGACGACGGGGCGCACCTGGGAGATGGGAACATCGGGGGGGGATTCGAGAGAGCCGCGCGTGGGATTGCCTGAGGCCATTGATATTAGGCTAGCAGACGCGCGTGGGCGCGATGGGATGCGACGCGCAACAACAATCGTGAGTCCGGTTTGTGCCTCGGCGAAGGCGACGACGTCGAGGCCTGCCTGGTTGAGGAGAGCCTTGAACAAGTGCATTCGCATCACTCTATATTCCCTCAGGGGCTAAAGCCCCATTGATTTTGCTGCGCTTACGGCACGGCTGAAGCCGTGCCCTTAAGCAAGACGGAGTTATTCAGCAACCTCTGAAGCCCGTCCCTTTCAAAACTCTTCCGTATACCGAGTTCCTTCGGGCAGATCGCCTACAATTAAAGGAGATGGACAATTCAACTTTCCCCTCCACATCAGCAAACATCAACCTTGCGACTGCGAACGAAGCGAAGCGGCCGGAGAACGCCGCGAAGCGTGCGGAGAAGGCTGCGGTGCGCGTCGAAGCAGTGCTGTTCGACTACGGCCAGGTGCTCTCCGGGCCTCCCGATGCGGCGGCGTGGGCCCGGCTGCGCGCGGTGAGCGGGCTGGACGAGGAGCGGCTGCACGCGGCCTACTGGAAGTTTCGCCACGACTACGACCGCGGCGCGCTGACCGGGACTGCCTACTGGCACGCGGTTGCCGCGCAGGCGGGGGTCCGGTTCGACGGCGCACAGGTGGCTGCGCTGCTGGCGGCGGACATCGACGTGTGGACCGCGCTCAACCTGCCCATGGTGGAGTGGGCTGAGCGGTTGCAGCGCGCTGGAGTGCGGACCGGGGTGCTGTCCAACATCGGGGACGCGGTTGGCGAGGGTGTGGTGGCGAGGCTGCCGTGGCTGGCGAGCTTCAACCACTGCGCCTGGTCGCACGCGCTGCGGATGGCGAAGCCCGATCCGGCGATCTACCTGAAGACGGCGCAGGCGCTGAAGACTGAGCCGGGCAGAATCCTGTTTATTGACGATCGCGAGGAGAACATTGCCGCCGCAGCAGAGTTCGGAATGCAGGCCGTGCATTACACCACTCAGGACGCATTCGAGAGCGAGATGCGGGGACGTGGATTGGGCTGGCTGCTGGACGTGGGACTGGACGGCGAGGGGCGGAGGTCTGCTGCAGCCGGGAGCGCAAAGAGGAACGCGGGCGCGCGGCAAAGTAACGGTACCCATTCCTGAATAGACGCGGTATAGTTGCGTCGCATTAGAAATTCTCAGATTAGGACAACCTAACCTGATCGTTTCCATGGATATTGAGGGCAGGCTGCACTCAGAACAACGCCGCAGCCAAATGACCATGATGAAATCCGTTCAGACCGTCAAGCCTGCGGACGCGGCCACAGACGATGAGGCGATCCGAGGAGGGGTGCGCTCGCGACCGGCGGCCAGTGGAACGCGAAGACGTGCTGGGGCGCCGGGATGGTGGCTCGGGTGGGGAGTGGCCCTGGGGCTACTGTGGGGGCTGGTGTGTGGAGTGGCACCCGCGCTGGACGCGCAGGAGGCGCAAACGACGGGCCCGCAGCAGCTCTCTTTAGCGGGGCTGCGCGCAGTGCTCAGCAGCCAAGGCCAGCCCGAAGGCCAGATCAATGCGGTGCAGACGAATGCGGCGGGCGACATCTATCTGCTGATCAATCAAGGCGACGGCGTGCGTGTGGTCGAGACCAATGCGACCGCGGGCACTGTTCTGGCGTCGGCCTATATCGGCGCAAAGGGCGACATCGGCCTGGCAATGGCGCTGGACCCGGCGGGCAATGTCTACGTCACCGGGACGACCGACTCCGGCACTCTGACGGCGACCAGCGGAGCGGCCTTCGGCTCCGCCAGCGGCAGCGCCATTAACTCCTTCGTTGCGAAGTTCGGCGCCAGCCTGGGCAACCCAACCTTTGTTACCTTCTGCGGCGGCGGGTCCATGGAGGCCAGCTCGATTGCGGCAACCAGCGACGCGGTGTTTATCACGGGTGGAATCTACGCAACGACCCTGCCGGTGACGGCGGCGGGAATCATTCAGGCGCCGGCGTTCGACAGCCAGTGGAATGGATTTGTGGAGAAGTTTTCCGCGTCGGGCAGTTCCCTGCTCTACGCGACGTACCTGAGCGGCGCCAGCGGCAATACGACTCCGGCGGCCATTGTGGCGGACGGCGCAGACGACGCGTACATCGCGGGGACGACGACCGCGCCGGGCTATCCCACGGTTGCGGCGTTGGTGCCGAATGTTCTGGCCACGCAGGCGCTGGGCGCGACTACGGGCTTTCTGACCAAGCTGACGCCCGCGGGCGATGGGATCACGTTTTCCACTTTTATTCCCGGCGCGGGAATCAGCTCGCTGGCGATTGATCCGGTGGCCAACAACCTGCTGCTCTCGGGCTCGGTCTCGCTGGGGCAGTTCCCCGTGGCCAGCGTCTCCACTCCGCTGACGGCGGTGAGCTACCAGGTGCTGGTGCGGATGACGATGGACGGGAGCACTGTGCTGGGATCGACCGTGCTTGCGCCGGGGACGCAGTCGTTTGTGGCGGCGGGCGCGTCCGGCACGGCGTGGGTGGATGGGAGCCTGGGGCTGCCGCTGCTGCCGTTGACGGCGCTCTCGACGATTGGCAACAGCTTCGCGGTGCGCGTGAACGCGGCAAACCTGGTGGACCAGACGGCGCGATTTGGAGGAATTGCGACGTCGAACCCAAATAGCGCAAGCGCGCAGGTCGCGCTGACCGGTGTCGCGGTGGACGCAAGCGGAGACGCATTGGTTGGCGGCAGCTTCGCCCCATCCGCCAGCCAGAGCCTGCTGGCGACGCAGACGTTCGATCTGCCGTTGAACAATGCGCCGACCACAGCGTTTCCGTCGACGGTGCGCGGCGCGGTCCTTCCGGTGTCGGCCTGCAACGGAAGCCTGTGCGCAGGCGCGGCGGCGTATCTGGCCAAGCTGACGATTCCGGCAAGCGCGGCGGCGGCAACGTCGGCGCTGGCGCTCTCGGTGGACGATTCGCCCAACCTCACGCTGCGCAATCTGGGCTCGGCGCAGGCGAGCGGGGTGCAGATCGCGGTGAGCGGAGGGTTTACCGCGGCCACAAACTGCGGCGCAACGCTGGCCGCGGGCGGCGAGTGCAGCATTGCGCTGACGGGCACGGGGCCGGGGAGCATTACGGTCTCGGCCGCGAACTCCGCCGCGCAGACGCAGCCCCTGCCCGCGCTGGCCTCGGGGGTGGTGCAGCTTCCGGTTGTCTTCTCGCCCAAGGAGCTGGACTTCGGCGTGGTGAGTGCGGCCTCGGGTGCGGTGACGCGGACCATTACGGTGACAAACCTGACGCAGCAGAGCCAGAGCTTCGCCTCGCAGTGGGACATTGGGAGCCGGACGACGCTGCCCTACACGTTCGCGGAGACGACGAGCGACTGTACGCTCTCTGGCAGCAACTACCTGCTGGCGCCCGACGGAATCTGCCACATTACGGTCGGGCTGACTGCGTCGAGCACGGCGACCAACGACGGCTCAGTCCAGCAGAACTGGCTGATCGGCGCGCGCGACGTGCAGATGACGGCCTACGGACAGGCCGCCGCGCTGTCGCTTTCGGCCACGGAGATCGATTTCGGCACGCAGTACACGGGCGGGCTGCGGCCGGGGCGTTTCCTCTATCTCTCGAACAACTCAACCACCCGATTTGCGCACAGCGCGGTTACGCTGCCTGCCGCGTCGCCATTTTCGGTTACGGACAACTGCCCCTCGACGCTGGAGCCACAGACCGTCTGCCAGCTCAAGCTGGCGTACCAGAATGCGCACACACCCGCGGCCGACGCGGAGACGCTGTCGCTGGACCAGGGACTGACGGCGCTGCTGACGGGGCGTTCGCTGCCGCAGCCCGCGGTGAATGGTGCGAGCGTCAACCCCAACCTCAGCGTCTCGACAACGTCGCTCAACTTCGCCAACGCGGTGGTGGTTACGGGAGTTTCTAGCGAGACACATACGCTGATCATCCAGAACACTGGCACAACCGCGTTTGCGCTTGCGCTCTCGGGCGATTTCACCGACAGCACCAACTGCGGCGCGACGCTGCTTGGCGGCGCATCGTGCAATGTCGCATTTACATTTGTGCCGTCGCAACCGGGCACGCGCCAGGGGCTGCTTGCCGTCACCGCGGGCGCGGGAACGACGCCGGTTTACGTTGCGCTCTCCGGCGTGGGCACAGGAATTATCTCGCCCGCCAACAACGGCACAGTGAACTTCGGCGGAGTGATCGCGGGCGAGCCATCGGTCGAGTGGTTCAAGATCACGCAGCCCTTTACCAGCTTTACGGTTGCAACCGCTTCGACTACGCTGGGCGCGCCATACACAGCCATTCTGGTTGAGGACATCGGCTACGGGCATGGGCAGCCGGCCAGCAGCGCGTTCACCACCGGCGCGACGGGGCCCTGCCTCAACTGCTGGGTGGGCGTGCAGTTCACACCGCCTGCGACGGGGCTGGAGACGGGCACGCTGACGATTAGTTCGGCGGCAGCGGGCAGCCCGTACGTTCTCTCGCTCAGCGGCAACGGTCTGCCGCTCACTGGCCTTCTGCTGACGCCGGTGGTGCAGGACTTTGGCCCGGTGCCGATCAACAGCGCGAGCGCAAGTGAACTGTTTGCGGTGACGAACCTGGTTGCGGGCGGCAGCTCGGTGACAGTGGCAACGCCTGCGGTCACGGGCAACTTTGCGCTCTCGAACGCGGTTAGTGGCGGCGCAACCTGCGGAGGCGCGCTGGCCTACACCGCAAGCTGCTTTGTGGAGATTGCGTTTGCGCCTGCCGCCGCCGGGCCGCTGACCGGCACGCTTAGCTTGCAGGCGGGCAGCACGACGGCGACCGCCGCGCTGACCGGATACGGCGAGGCCGATCCCGGCCTGTCGCTGACGCCCAACGCTCTGGTCTTCAACAATGTTCCGGGAAGCACGTCCACACAGCAGACGGTCACGCTGATGAACACCAGCACAAGCGCGGAACAGGTTGGCGCGGTTGTTGCGACGACCACAAGCTCCAGCGCGACCAGCTTCAGCGCAAGCAGCAACTGCGGCACGCTCACGGGAGCCACCTGCGCAATTGCGGTCGGCTTCACTCCGGCGACGGCACAGGCCGCGGGGACGCTCACGATCCCCGTCACCAGCACGGTGGGTGGAGCGCCTGTGCTGACCAATTACACGGTGCCGCTGACCGGCGCGTATACCACCGAGGACGAAGGGTTGGAGATTGTGGCCAGCGACGCCGAGTACGGCCCTCAGGCGACCGGAGCGAGCGGCGTGACGCGGCAGTTCACCATCAACAACCTCACGGCGAAGTCGCTCAGTCTGACGATCGCGCTGCCGCGCCAGTTTGTTCTCAGCGGCGCGCCGTGCGCTGGACTGGCGCCCTATGCAAGCTGCAACTTCTCGGTTGCGTTCCTGCCGCTGGACAACGGCGACC
>JBEKWE010000154.1:0-5897 GCA_049513335.1 Acidobacteriaceae bacterium
GGAATTGCCGTCTGGCTCGGCGGAATTTTTCTCCGCCTGTACTCGATTCGCATCCTTGGCCGCTTCTTCACATTTGACGTAGCCATCGCCAACGGCCATCGCATTGTTGAACAAGGGCCGTATCGCTGGCTTCGCCACCCCTCGTATCTCGGCTCGCTGCTGGCCATGATCGGGTTTGGAATGACAATGACGAACTGGCTGGCCATGCTCTTGCCCGTATGCTGCCTCGCAACTGCTTACGCGTATCGCATCCCGATCGAGGAACAGGCCCTCATGCGCGGCCTCGGCTCGGACTACAGCAACTACATGCGCCGCACCTGGCGGCTGATTCCATTCGTGTATTGAATCCCGACGAGTAACTTCTCCAGATAACCTCACATATTCGTCAGCCCGTGGCGCATCTCCTCGTTGAACGATGGCCGGATGAACGCCAGCATACGCTCCAACTGCGCAACATACTCCTCCCGTCGCTCCATCAGCTTCTCCGTCGCGGCCCCGTACTCCGCGTCCGTCGCCCGCAATATCCCCTCCACCGCCAGCGAGCCCACCGCTTTGCGCAACTCCTCCACCGTCGTATTCAGATACTGCGCGTCCCGCGGGTCCAGCAGCCACACCGGCGCGCCACCGCCCAGCACGCCCGATAGCCAGTAGACCTTCCCTGCCACAAATCCATTCCTCTGCTCCTCGCTCGTATCGTTGAAGCTGAACGCCTTGTACTTCGGACTGTAGAAGCGCGTGGTCAATGGCGCCGGCTGCCGATTGCCGCTCTTCACCAGCTCCAACTGCCCCTGGTCCATCGTCTTGCGCACCGCGTTGTAGACGAATCCTTCGGCAAACGGCTGCTCCGGCGCCGCAACCACATCGCGAAACGTCACCGTCATCGACGCGGCAATCTTTGCGTGCAGCACGCTCTCGCCGCCGTCCTCCAGCCGGACTTCGCCATGCACCAGCGAGGTGTCCGCCCCCGAGCTCGACGGATGGAACGGCCACTCAAACCGCCCAAAGCTCAGCGGAATCCCATGCAACGTCAGCGCGCACTCAGGCCGCGGATTCCGCAGCCGCTTCGCCGCCTCCGCCAGGTACGCCCGCACCCCGTCCCTCAGATCGGGCCGGCCAAACTCGAAGCGCTCGCTCAACTCCAACAGCAGTGTCTTGCCCGCCGCGGTTGCTGCATCTCCGGCCAGCGCCAGCAGAAACTTCGCCGTCACCCTGCTCGCGTCCGCCTCGCTCGACACCACCGCCAGCCCCGCCGCCCGCGCAGCTGCCTCCACCTGTACCGTCAGCACCTCGCTCCGCACCAGCCAATCCTCCTCGCCCCCGCATCCTCCACTGTGCAGCAGCCACTCCTATCCTATTTGCATTTGATGTCGATGGAGTTCGTTCAGGTATTCGATGACGGCGAGCGGCACACGATTCCTCGCTCCACTCGAATGGATTGAAGTGGAATCGTCTGCCGCCCGTTAGCGGTTAGTACGTCACCAGCTTGACCGAACCAAGCAGCCCCGAAGTCGGCGGCGGCGCGGGTGCTCCGCGTCCTGCTCCTCCTCCGGCCGCGCCGTAGCCCGCAGGCGGAGTTCCAGCGGGCGCTCCCGCAGCTCCCGCCGTGCCAGCAGCCCCAGCAGCTCCAACCGGTCTGCGCCGAGCGCCTGCACCTGCAGTACCCGCCGGACCCGCACCCGCCGCACTCGCACCAGCCGGATCCGCACCCGCTGGACCCGCAGCAGTCGGAGCAGCAGCCGGAGCGGTAGCCGGTGGAGCTCCGCCTGGCCTCTGCTCCGCGCCCAACGCCCTCACCTCGATCTTCAGGTCGTTCGCCCCCTTCTTCAGAGCGCCCGTCACATCCCAGTGATACGGCTGCCACGAACACGCGCCCACGTCCTTTCCGTTGAGCGTCACCTTCGCATAGTCGTGCACATCGGCAATCTCCAGGAACACACGCTTCCCTTTGGGCGCCTTGGCTGCGGTGAACTGCATGCTATACGTCGCCGGCCCGGTAAACCTCGTCGTGCCCAGCTCCTCCCACGGCTTCAGAGGGGTAGTCAGCTGCTTGCCGTTCAGGTCCAGCTTCCAGTCGCCGTCCAGCGTCGCAAACGTCTCGCCCGCCGCAAACGATGGCTCCGGTGCAGCGGCAACCCCCTTGGCTAGTGGTCCCACCACAATCACCTTCGCCTCATACGGCCCCAGCGACAACGGAACGGTCACCGCATCTCCTGCCGCCTTCGCCGCCGACAGTGGATGGATCTCGCCCGTCGCCAGGTCCCAGTCCTGCGCCGTGCCATGTCCCGCAATCGTCGCCACGCGCGACTCGGTCTTGTTGCTCTCGTTGAAGAAGAAGTACATGTCGCCGTCGGTGAATTGGCGGTGCGTGTAGGTCAGTCTCTGGAACGCCGCATCCAGCTTCACGTCCGGCTTGGGCAGCGCCGCAATCACCGCCGGCGTAATGTCCCCCGACGTCTCAATCAGCGTAGCGAAGCTCAGGTCCGGCTTCTCCTGCTTCGCATCCATGAACGTCTTGTCCAGGATCAGCGTCGGCGTCTTACCCACGAAGATCACCTTGCCGCCCTGCTGCGCAAACTCCTTCAGCCGCGCCAGCCCCGTGCGCGTAATCACCGTCATCGACGGCAGCACAATCGCCTTGTAGGTCTGCCCGCTCAGGTTGGTGAAGCCGCCATTTGCCAGCGTCGCCACAGAACTCAACGACTGTTCGTCAAAGTAGTCCCAGTCGATCTGATGTTCGAACAACTGCCAGCCCAGCTTGGTCGTGCTGCGGTCGGCCTCGGTCGCCGCGTCGCCGCCCATCCATATCGTGTTGCCCGGATGGTACAGCCCAACCTGCGCCGCCGGCCGCCCAATCGACATCAGATAGCCGCCGCGGTTGCCGTACATCGCAATGATCTTGGCCTGCGGCTGCACCACGGGGTTCGTCGGCAGAGGCTCTCCGGCGGCGGCGTGCGTCCACGGCACGCGAAGCGCCAGAGTGGTGACTCCGCGCACCAGTTGGAAGTCCATCTGGTACTTGCCATCGATCCCCGTTCCGCCGCCCTCTTCCGCCCAAACCTTCGGCTTGCCGAACAGGTGCGCCGTCGAGCTGGCCAGCTTGGGGAAGTTGTTGTTGATGTTCCACGTCCCGTCCGGCGTATGCACCGCGCTCGGAATCAACTGGTTCAAATTGTCGATTCCCGGGACCTCCACGTACCGCTCGTCGCGGAAGAAGTCGCCCTCGCTGCGTTCCAGCGACTGCATGGTCTCTTCGTGGTTCAGGTGAACCAGGTACTCCACGTTGTGCGCCTTGGCCCAATTGGCCTGCTCGCCGAAGAACGAGTTCTGGAAGATGCCGCTCCACACGTCGTAGTAGTCCGCCCGCGCCAGGTCCGCGCCAGGTATCGGCTTGCGGTCGAACCACGAGGGAAGATACGGCGCCAGGTCGTATCCCTTCTTCGCCTTGAACTCCTCCAGCAGCTTCGGCGTCCATGGAATCCCGCTGCTATAGTCCGGCTCGTCGCCGAAGGTGCCCATCACGATCTTGCCGAACTGGTCGCCCACCGCGCCGTAGTACGTCTCATGCACCGTATGCAGGAAGGCGTCCGTCGCCTTCGGGTCCAGATAATCGATGATCGTGTACGTCGCGTCCTTGGCCCGCGTCCCGTCCGCGCGGTTGAAGTTCCGTGTCGGAGAGCTTAGGTACACGTGCCGCAGAAACGTCACCTGCCAGGTGTAGCGCGGCTCGTTCGGCGTGGTTCCCTCGGCCGGCGTCAGGTACTTCAACTGCATGTCCGCCGGCACCGGAATCGGAATCACCTGCTTGATCGTCCCGGTCTGGTCCGTCTCCGTCGCCCAGATCGCCAGCGTGTCCGCGGGAACCGGCATCTGCAGCGTCTGCCCCGGAGCCACATGCACCGTAATGTCCGAGACGATGTCCTGCATCCCTAGCTGCGGATAGCGCTCCGTGATATATCCCCCGGCAAACCCGCTCGGGTAGTCGCTCTCGTCCTGGATCCACATCCGCATGTTGCGCTTCGCCAGCTCGCCTACAATGTACTTCACCAGGTCCATGTGTCCCGGCGAAAGGTACGCCGGCTCGCCGTGCGCCATGTCGCGCCGCCCGGGCGACAGGTTGATCATGAAGATGCCGTTCGCCTCCATCTGGTCTAGGTCGAAGGAGATCCTCCGCCGCACATCGGCCTGGTCCGCGCCGTTCCAGCTCTGGAACTGCTGCATCGCCCCATACTCGCGCGGGGGAGACTTTAGGTTCGCCGCAACCTCCGCGGTCGACGGCACCGTAATCACCTGCCACGGACGCGCCTGTGCCTGCGTCTGCGCCTGCGCCGCAGCCTGCGCCTGCGCAGCCGTGGTCAGGACGGTGAAGAACAAAACTGGAAAGAGGAAGAGCGGGACGTGTGAGAACCTGCGCGTAGCCTTCATTGCATCGACTCCAAATCGCTGATTTTCGTGCGTCCCGGAGTATACTCCGCCGCCTGCGCAGCTAGCCACCATGCCGATTGCCGCACGTCCACCGCGCCCCAACCCGCGTCATCCTGAACGACAACCCGCGTCATCCTGAACGAAGTGAAGGACCCCTGTATTTTCTTTGTTTAATAGGGATGAGTCTCCGCGCGCCCTATACTAATTCCAAATTGCGTTCGACCCGACGCGGAGCGCGCGAACAATATCTGTCCTCCGTCCAATCCGCATCCAAGGAAGTGCCATGCCATTCAAGTGGGAGAAGTTGACCGTCAAGTCGCAACAGGCCGTCCAGGCCGCCGCCGCCCTGGCCGCCGAAAACGGCAACCCCGAAGTCCTGCCCATGCACCTGCTCGCCACCCTGCTCGAAGACCGCGAGGGCGTCGTCCTCCCCGTCCTCGAAGGCGCGGGCGTCCGTGTGCAGCAGCTTCTCGCCGGCGCCAACGCCGCCATCGCCAAGCTGCCCAAGGTCTCCGGCTCCAACGCGCAGCCCGCCATGGCCGCCTCCCTGCAGAAGATTCTCGACCGCGCCTCCAAAGAGGCCGACTCCTTCAAGGACGACTTTATCTCCACCGAGCATCTCCTCCTCGCCCTCACCGAGGCCAAAGGCGACCCCGTCCGCGACGCACTCGCCGCCATGGGCGCAACCCACGACGCCGTCCTCAAGGCCCTCTCCGCCGTGCGTGGCTCGCAGCGCGTCACCGACCAGAACCCCGAAGCCAAGTTTCAAGCCCTCGAAAAGTACGCCAAGGACCTCACCGATCTGGCGCGCAAGGGCAAGCTCGACCCCGTCATCGGCCGCGACGAGGAGATTCGCCGCGTCATCCAGGTCCTCTCCCGCCGCACCAAGAACAACCCCGTCCTCATCGGCGAACCCGGCGTCGGCAAGACCGCCATCGTCGAAGGCCTCGCCCGCCGCATCATCCACGGCGATGTGCCGGAAATATTAAAAGACAAGCGCGTCGTCGCACTCGACCTCGCCAGCATGATCGCCGGGGCCAAGTACCGCGGCGAGTTCGACCTCAAGGCCCTGCTCAAGGAGATCGAAGACTCCAACGGCGAGATCATCCTCTTCATCGACGAGCTGCATACCCTGGTCGGCGCAGGCGCGGCCGAAGGCGCCATGGACGCCAGCAACATGCTCAAGCCCGCGCTGGCCCGCGGAGGCCTGCGTTGCATCGGCGCAACCACCCTCAACGAGTACCGTAAGTACATCGAGAAGGACGCCGCCCTTGAACGCCGCTTCCAGGTCGTCTACGTCGGCGAGCCCAACGTCGAAGACACCATCAACATCCTGCGCGGTCTGCGCGAGCGCTACGAGTCGCACCACAAGGTCCGCATCAAGGACTCCGCCATCGTCGCCGCCGCCACGCTCTCCCACCGCTACATCTCCGACCGCTTCCTCCCCGACAAGGCCATCGATCTCGTCGACGAAG
>JBEKWE010000155.1:0-5360 GCA_049513335.1 Acidobacteriaceae bacterium
GGCGACCAGGCCGGTGAACTGGTTCTTACGGGCCACGCCGCCCTTGTTGAACAGATCCTGATTGGCGAAATCCCCGCGAAACTCCAGCCGGGTCTCGAAGTGCTTGGCCACGGTCAAGCCTGTGCGCCGCAAATACTCCGTGCGGACCTGGAAATGGCAGGGCTCTTGTGCGTGCTCGTGCCGCAAGGAACCAGGACGGGAGAAAACGGCAGGGTACTCTTTCCGGATGCTTCGTGAAGTCACAAAAGCCGTGCTCGCCACGCTCCGCGACACGCTCCGCTCGCGCGCCGCGCTCGTGGCCGAGAACACCTTGCTGAGACAGCAGGTCATCGTCCTCCACAGAGCCGCGCCCCACCCTCGCCTCAAGCCCCACGACCGCTTCACTGTTAGCGCCATCACCAAGTTGTTCCCGTCGCTTGTCGCCGCTGTCCCCATCGTCCGCCCCGCCACCGTCATCCGCTGGCACCGCTCCTTCTGGAAACTGCTTTGGCGGCGACGATCTCGCCAACCAGTCGGGCGACCGCCCATCGATGTGGACACCCGAGCCCTCATCCGCCGCATGTGGACCGAGAATCCGACCTGGGGTGAAGACCAACTTGCCGCCCAGCTGGCCAAATTCGGTCATTACGTGTCTCCGAGAACCGTCTCCAAGTACCGGCCAGCGCGGCTGCCTCGCGGGCGCGGCCAGAAGTGGTCCACCTTTGTCCGCAACCACCTCAACCAGACCTGGGCCGTTGACTGGTTCATTATCGTCACCCTGCGCTTCCAGGTCCTATACGCCTTCGTCATCCTCGACCTGGGACGGCGTGAAATCGTACGGGTGGGAGTGACGTCGACACCAAGCGCACAATACGCCGCCCAGACCTTCGTCGAGGCGGTATGCGACTGTGACGACCAGGCACCGCGCTTCCTCATCCACGATCGCGACTCGATCTATGGCACCTGGTTCCGTCGCAGGGTGAAGGGCTTCGGCACCAGGTGTCTCGCCACGCCGCCGAGATCACCCCAAGCCAACGGGTACTGCGAAAGAGTGATCGGGACATTGAGGAGGGAGTGTCTGGACAACGTGATCGTCATGGACGAGCGGCAGGCACAACGAATTCTGCGGGAATACATCCGCTACTACCATAGCCGGCCCCATCGTGGGCTGCACATGCAGGCGCCACTCGGAGCACACTGGTTGCCGCCGATGCGGCCCACGCCAGCGAGCAGCGTGCGCAGCGTGCCCGTTCTCGGCGGACTACACCACGAATACAGCGTCGCTGTCTGAAGGTCAGACCAGACTTTCCCCCGATCACCCGGCCCACTCCGAGGGCACGTTCACGCTTGTCGTTTCTCACGTAGTTCCACCGGCTGCTTTTCACGGATGTTCGTGATGGGCAGGACGCAGTTTTCCGGATTGGGAGACACGTTGATTGGCGAGGGGGCGGTGGCGTAAAGCGAAAGCCCCGACGCCGATGAGATCGGTGCCGGGGCCTTGGGTGATGGGACCAATGACTACAGATCAGAGATGCTGATAGGCGTCTTCTGGTTCGGGGTGAAGGGCAAGCTGGCGGTAGTCTTTGATGGCGACGCGGAGGCCGTGGATCTGGACGCACAGGTGGTTGGCCTTGCACGCCTCGGGAGACGGCAGGTCGCCGCGTGCGAGGGAATCAAGGCCAAGGTCTGGATGCTCGGCCATGAGCTGGTAGGCGGCCGTGGCCAGGGTGGCGTCGAGCGCGGCGAGGACGCCGAGTTCGGGAGCGAGGGCCAAGTCGTTGGGGGTGGGGCGCAGAAGGGGCTCGTTGTGGCTGGCGCGCACGGTGGCTGCCATCACGACACCTCCGCGAGCGCAGCCTGCATGTGCTCGGCGGTGACGACTTTCGCGCGGGCCAGGGCAGCGGCGAGGAGTGCGTGGTGAGCGAGCAGGTTCACCTTGCGCGGCAGGCCCTGGGTTGCCTGGAACACAGCCTCGACGGCAGCGGGCTCCAAGAGCGGCAACTCGGTGCCGGCCAAGCGCAAAAGATGCACCAGGTACGCTCCGATTTCGTCGCGGCCGAGACCAGCGAAGTGGTAACGGACGACGATACGCTGCGAGAGGGCCTCGTAGGCCGCCATGCCCAGGCGCCGCCGCAACTCAGCCTGCCCAACCAGCAGCAGGCAGAGCCGGTTCTCGGCGTCCATCTGGTAGTTGGTGAGCAGGCGCAAGTCCTCCAGCACATCGGGACGCAGGTTGTGGGCCTCGTCGACGATCAGGATGGGGCGACAGCGAGCCTCGGCACACAGGCGCGTGACCTCGTTCTTGATCTGGCGATGAAGGGCCGCCCGACTGCGCTCGGTGGGCAAGCCCATTTCCCATGCGATGGTCTTGTACAGGTCCATCACATTGCCAGTGGAGAGGGACACGTAGACGACGCGGTACAGGCCGGCGTGCAGGGCCGTCACGACTTTGCGACAGGCGCAGGTCTTGCCACTGCCGCTTTCGCCAGTGACAAGCCCGATGCCACGCATCTCGATGAGGTGCCCGAGCCGCGCCTCCAGCTCTTTGCCGGCGGCCGATGCAAAAAGGTCGTCAGGCTCGATCTCCTTGCCGAAGGGATGGCGGGTGAGGCCGAAGTGCTTGCGGTACATCAGTGCCCTCCCTTGGAATTGTCACCGTCGAAGTCGCGCAGGCGCAGACCCTCGGGCGGCGCCTCGGGCGCGCGCGAGGGGGAAAGTGACTTGGTGGCGTGGTCGCGTTTGACGAAGCAGTTGGCGTAGGCGTCGACCGGCTTGGCCGCACCGACTTTTCGTCCGACGTGCCAGACCTCGATCTTTCGCTCCGGGCGCGTGGGGTCGAAGCGCAGGGTGACGGTCTGACCAACCAGGATGGCATCGACTTCGTACAGGGCGCCGCGCAGGCTCACCGTGCGGTCACGGGCGACCTTGCGCTTCTCCTCGAAGAGAAAAAGCTCGGCGAGGTCGAGCCCCGGCTCGGGCAGGCGTACCTCGTCGCAGATCTGCGCCCAGCGATCAAGCGGTGTCTCGCCGCCAAGACCCTTGTGTGGCCTGTGGTGATATTCGCCTTCGATGAAGGCCCACAGACGGCGGTTGAGCGCCTCCAGGCTGGCAGTGTCCTCGGGACTGAGCAGCGGGAGAAACTGCATGCGTACCGTTCTGAAAAATCGTTCTATTTTTCCGCGCCCCTGCGGTACGTACGGCCGACTGTGGATCAGCGTAATGCCCAGCTTGGCGCACACCAGTTCAAGGTGGTGTGAGCGGTACACGGCACCATTGTCGACGTAAAGGCGTTTGGGCAATCCCCGCCGGCGAATGGCTTGCTCCAGGACGGGCAGAAATGCTGCTGTATTTTCCGAAAGGGCGAAAGCAGAGAAAGGCACCACCCTCGTCGCATCGTCGAGAAACGCGATCAGATACGTCTTGTACCGCCGCTGACTCTCGACGGTCACTGGCACCGCGTGCATCACGTCGCTCATCCACAGCTCGTTCGCCTTGTCGAAGGCGAAGTGCCGCCGGTCCTTGCTCGTCGGCTCTTCGGGCCGCTTGGCCATCAGCCCCTGCCGCGACAGCAGCCGGTGCACTGTCGCAGGCGCCAACTCCATCTCCCCGGGCACCTCGCCCGAGGCGCGCGCTGCCTCGATCACCATCCTGACCGACAGCTCGTGCTTGTCCTCTTTGATCGTGCATAAAAGGTCGGTCACTTCCTGCGGGATCGCCCGTGCCTGGCCTTGGTCCGCGCGGGGCTTCGGGCGTAGGGCATCGAATCCACCCTTGCGCCAGGCGCGCAGCCATCCCCGCATTGTCTCGGCCGCCACTCCCGTGCGGTGCGAGCCCGGAATCGCGTAGCGGTGCTTCGCCTTCTCCTTGAGCCTGGCGTACGTCCCCGGCTCGCCCGGTTCCATGTGGGTCAGATCGGCGATCAATCCGTAGCGGAAGAGCGCCACCTCGTCACGTCGGTCGGTCGTTGCTTCGGTCTTCATCATTTTCCTCCTTGGACCCCGTGCTTGGGGCCACCCCTGAGCACTACCGACTTCTGTGCGGTGGGTCCGGCCCCGTTCCCTGTTGGCGACGCCTTCGCCGTCGCCACCGCCGCCTGGGACGGGGGCCGAATCCGACGGGAGGCGCCAACGCCCCCAAATGCGCGGACCCGATCTCGCGCAGCCGCACCAGCGCCGACTTCGTCCCGAGCACCTCCCGCACCGAGCCCAAACGTGGCTCGTTTCCGAACTGACCAGGCAAAAGCGTCACCAGCGCCAGCAGCGCCATCCGCACAGCTCCCATTCGCCGTCGCACCCAGCGCACCGCCCCGGGCAACTCGATGTCTGGCCGAATCTTTTCCGCCGCTTTCTCGATGCTCTCACCTGCCGCCACCTTGGCCTCCACGGTGGCCACTACCTGCTCGACCTCGTCGAGGCTTCCAGGGAGCCGACTCGCCAGGCAGTCCGGCAACAGGCTGAAAGTGGCGTGTCCTGTCGGACAATACCAGCGGGGGATCTGCGTCCCGGGCGGCTCGACCCGCATGTACGTCCCGTGCCGGGCAAAACCGCAGCCACCCCGAGGATGCAGCGGACAGCGATCCAGGCTTGCCTGTCGCCAGCCTTCTTGCCTAACGTAGTCCTCGCTGGTCAGCGCCGTTTGCTGGCGCAGTTGCACCGGCCACTGGCCCGCACGGCTCCAACCGTGGCGGGCCTCTATTTCTGTCTATGGGTGTTCTTGCGGACAGGCACCATGCCCATCACCTGCCCCAGCTTCACCCACCCCGCGCTTCTCGCAAAGCCCCCACGTAGCCACGTCTCGACCTGTGCCACCGTCTCAGGTGAACCAACGCTGGCCCACTCCGCGATGCAACCGCCGGTGGATCACGAGACTACGTGAGAGCCAACAAATGCCATAGCAGACGGTCTGCAAGCATCAATCAGCACCTCACGGTCTTTGGAGAGGAGCACGTGGCGTACCAAATTGACATCCACCTTCAGGCTCTTGAGGTGGCAGAAGAACGCCTGAACTTCCTCCTGAAAGCCAGGTGTGAAGCTGCCACCCTCGAAGCAACCTTCAAACAGCGCCCGTAGCTCAGGATTCCGCTCCACCCCACTGACGCGAGAGCATATAAGGCTGTAATGCCTCTCCCCCTCCTCAAAATCTACCGGCCGCGTTGAGTTCGTGTTGAACCAGTAAGCAGCGCGATTGGGGATTTCGTAGTTCTGTATCCCCTTGATGTTGACCGTGACTCTTGGATCTCCGATGCACTGCTTGAGATAGCCGGCGACATGTCGTCGGTTCTCCGATGTTGCCACCTCCTCGCCGATGACTAGGAGTTTTCCCGCATAGTGCCCATTGAATGCACTTTCGAGGTCACGTTGGCCTATGGTGCAGGAGTTTTC
>JBEKWE010000156.1:0-5309 GCA_049513335.1 Acidobacteriaceae bacterium
TGACGAGCTGACCCACGCCCGCCTGGTCCATGGAGGCGAAGGGGTCCTGCTTGAAGATTCCGGCCTTCATGTAGGCAGGCAGGAACTGGTTGATGTCGTCGCGGGAGATGCCGTAGGTGGTGGAGGTGAGGTCGTTGGTGCCGAAGCTGAAGAACTCGGCCTCCTCGGCGATCTTGTCGGCGGTGAGGGCGGCGCGGGGCAGCTCGATCATGGTCCCGACCTTGTAGTCCACGGTGACGCCCTTCTCCTTGAATACCTCGGCGGCGACGCGGCGGACGATGGCGGCCTGGTTGCGCATCTCCTCGATGGTGGCGATGAGGGGAATCATGATTTCGAGGTGCGGTTCTCCGCCCTTCTTCTTGATGATGACGGCGGCCTCGATCATGGCGCGGACCTGCATCTCGGTGATCTCCGGGAAGGAGATACCGAGGCGGCAGCCGCGCAGGCCGAGCATGGGGTTGGCCTCGTGCAGCTCCTCGACGCGGGCCAGCAGCGGGCGCAGGGCCTTGAGCTTGGGCGAGCGGGGCTTGGAGTCTTCCAGGCGGGCGATCTCCACCAGCAGGTCCTCGCGCTTGGGGAGGAACTCGTGCAGCGGAGGATCGAGGGTGCGGATGGTGACGGGCAGCGGCCCCATGGCCTTGAAGAGGCCGACGAAGTCCGCGCGCTGCATGGGCAGGAGCTTCTTGAGCGCGGCGCGGCGGTCCTTCTCGGTGGTGGCGAGGATCATGGCGCGCATGTGTTCGATGCGGTCTTCGGCAAAGAACATGTGCTCGGTGCGGCAGAGGCCGATGCCTTCGGCGCCAAAGAGGAGCGCCTGCTTGGCGTCGCGGGGGATGTCGGCGTTGGCGCGGATCTTCAGCCTGCGCAGCGGGTCTGCCCAGCTCATGAAGGTGACCAGGTCGGCGTCGTCGGGCTGCACGGGGAGGGTCTTCAGTTTGCCGGCGATGACGCGGCCGGTGGTGCCGTCGAGGGAGATCCAGTCGCCGTGGCGATAGGTGTGGCCCTTGACGCGCAGCTCCTTGTGCGCCTCGTCGACGACGCAGTCTCCGGCGCCGGCCACGCAGCACTTGCCCATGCCGCGGGTGACGACGGCGGCGTGCGATGTCATGCCGCCACGCGAGGTGAGAATGCCGGATGCGACCTCCATGCCGGCGATGTCCTCCGGGGTGGTTTCGCCGCGGACGAGGATGATGTCCTTGAATGCTCCGGTGGCGCGTGCCTTGACGGCTTCCTCGGCGGTGAAGACGATCTGGCCGACGGCCGCGCCGGGCGAGGCGGGAAGGCCGGTGGCGAGGACTTCGATCTTCTCGCCCTTCTCGACCAGACGGGGGACGAGGAAGTCGTAGATCTGGTCTGGCTCGACGCGCAGGACGGCCTCCTCCTTGGTGATGAGGCCCTCCTTCACCATGTCGATGGCGACGCGGACGGCGGCCAGGCCGGTGCGCTTGCCGTTGCGGGTCTGCAGCATGTAGAGGCGGCCATCCTGAATGGTGAACTCGAAGTCCTGCATGTCGCGGTAGTGCTGTTCCATGCGCTTGGTGCAGGCGTTCAACTGTTCGTAGACCTTGGGCATGGCGCGCTTCAGCTCGCTGATGGGCATGGGCGTGCGGATGCCGGAGACGACGTCCTCGCCCTGCGCGTTCATCAGATACTCGCCGAAGAAGGCGTGCTCGCCGGTGGCGGGGTTGCGGGTGAAACCGACGCCGGTGCCGGAGGTGTCGCCCATGTTGCCGAAGACCATGCACTGCACGTTGACGGCGGTGCCCAGCCAGTCGTCGATGCGGTTGATGCGGCGATAGGTTTTGGCGCGGTCGCTGTTCCAACTGCGGAAGACGGCGTCGCGGGTGGCCACCAACTGCTCCAGCGGATTCTGCGGGAAGTCCTTGCCGCTCTCCTTCCTGATGAGCTTCTTGTACTCGACGATGATCTCTTTGAGGGCCTTGGCGCTGAGGAGGTAGTCCAGCTTGACGCGCTCTTTGGCCTTGGCGGTGTCGAAGATGTGCTCAAACTTTTTCTTGCTGATGTCGAGGACGACGGAGCCGAACATCTGAATGAGGCGGCGATAGGAGTCGTAGGCGAAACGGGGATCGCCGCTGCCGCGGGCAAGGCCTTCGACGGAACGGTCGTTGAGGCCGAGGTTGAGGATGGTGTCCATCATGCCGGGCATGGAGAACTTGGCGCCGGAGCGGACAGAGACCAGCAGGGGGTTCTCGGGCGCGCCCAGCTCCTGTCCCTGCAGCTTCTCTAGGCGCTTGAGCGCGGCCAGCATCTCGACGTCGATCTGCGGGTTCAGCTTTCCGCGCATGTACTCGCGACATGCCTCTGTCTGGATGGTGAATCCCGGGGGCACGGGCAGGCCGGCGTTGGTCATCTCGGC
Organism: Acidobacteriaceae bacterium; assembly: GCA_049513335.1. Taxonomy (GTDB): domain Bacteria; phylum Acidobacteriota; class Terriglobia; order Terriglobales; family Acidobacteriaceae; genus Edaphobacter. Next base: position 2,378 of record JBEKWE010000156.1, read on the forward strand.
CAGGCCAGCGCCCTTGCCGCCCAGCACATCCTTCATGCTGCCATTGCCCTCGGCCTTGCCTCCGCCGAAGAAGTACGTGTACTTGGTTGGGGTCGAGGTTGCGCCTGCATCTTTAACAAGCGGTGCTTCCATCACACCTTGCGTCATCAGTAAATCCTCCATAGGGCAGGGTATTGCGAGGCGGACCTGGGAGAGGATAGCGGCAGGCAGACCCAGTCCTTGTGAACAACCGTTCATTCAACTGACTGAGTGCATGCGGCCCGTCCAATCATCCGGCCACCGTGCGGGGTTCCATGCGTCTAGCTGCGTCTCGCGACAATTTATAATCCATTATTACACTCGACCAGCGAGGGCAGGTCTGTCTGTGCGCCGCGTCACAGGCGATGTTGCATCCAAAGGGGTTCTCTGATAGTCCTCTGACGGAAATTCATCGTAGTGTGATATGCGGCGGCATTCGCTGCCGGCGCGAGTCAATGGCCGTAGCCGTCGGCGTGGCGCGGGACCTTGCCGCGGAAGAGCCAGTGGATGATGACGAAGTACATGGTGGCCAGCATGATTCCAAGGGTCCACCAGACCAGGCCGACGTGCAGGGTGTGCGAGCCGGCCAGCGCCAGCGCGATGGTGATGTCGCGCCCGCCCGTGCCGACGGTGGGAAGCAGCACGGGATAGAGGCCGACGACGGCCCCGGCCATCATGGTGGCAAGGTACGCAGAGGAGCCGAGAAACGCGGCGCGGACGGAGTGTCGCGGAAGAGCAGCGAGCACGACCAGGAGGCTGACAAGAACCGCGCTGGGGATGACAAACAGGATGGGGTGAGCGATGTAGTTGTCCAACGAATTCGGACGGGCCAGCACGGTGAGCGGAAGGCCGGCCAGAGTGAGGACCAGCAGCACGGTCCAGGCATTCAAGGCGAAGGCGCGAGAGCGCCGCTCCAGTTCACCTTCTGTCTTCAGGGAGAGATAGAGCGCGCCGTGAACGGCGAGCGCGACCAGGGCCAGCACTCCGCCGGTGACGGTGTACCAGTCGAGGATTCCGGGATGCGGGCCGGTGCGCCAGTTGGTCCAGAGCGGCAGGAAGAAGTAGTTGTCCGCGCCGATGGGGACGCCGCGAATGACGTTGGCCAGGGCCGCACCATAGAAGATGGCGAGCAGCGAGCTGGAGAACGCGAAGAGCGCGTCGAAGAAGGTCCTCCAGAGCGGCTCCGCGGAGTGGCCGCGCAACTCGATGCTGAGGGCGCGCAGGATCAAGAGCCAGAGGACGATCATCAGAGGCAGATAGAAGCCACTGAAGGCCGAGGCGTAGAGCAGGGGGAAGGCGAAGAAGAGCGTGCCACCGGCGGCCAACAGCCAGACCTCGTTGCCGTCCCAGAAGGGACCGATGGAACGCATGGCTTGTTGGCGTTCTTCTTCCGTGCGAGCGACGAAGAGATAGACGATGCCGACGCCGATATCGAAGCCGTCGAGGACGACGTAGGCGACCAGCATGAGAGCCACAATCCAAAACCAAAGAGTACCCATCGATCTCTCCTAGTGCATTTTCAACAATGGTGTAGTGTGTTGCGCCTCGAACAAAATGCGGGGATTCTTCGCTGCGCTCAGAATGACAATTCTCTTACCTCTATTCCAGTAGTGAAAATGCCTTATGCAGTCTTGCTGCCGTTGACGGGGCCGTCCTGCGACACCGCCTGCGGGCCGTCCTGAATGAAGTTATAGACCAGCACAATCCACAGGATGGAGAGCACTGCGTACATGCCGAGGAATCCCAGAAGCGTGAAGAGGCTGGTGCCCGCGCCAATGTGGGTCGAGTAGCCCTGGGAGGTGCGGATGAGGCCGTAGACCAGCCAGGGCTGGCGGCCGATCTCGGCGGTCATCCAGCCGGCGGTGTTGGCGATGTAGGGCAGCGGAAAGCTGAGCAGAATGGGCCACAGAATCCAGCGCGCGGTGAAGAGTTTGCCTCGCCAGAGCAGGAACGCGGCGACGGCCATCAGCGCCAGGAAGTACGTTCCCAGGCCCGCCATGATGTGGTAGCTGTAGAAGAGCAGAGGCAGCGCGGAGGGCCACTGGTCGCGCGGAATCTGGTTCAGGCCCCGCACTTCGGCGGCCGTGGTCCCGTAGATGAGGAAGCTGAGGACCTTGTTGACGACGATGGGATTGTCGATCTTCTGCGCTTCGATGTCGGGCTGGCCCACAAGAACCAGCGGCGCGCCCCGCTCGGAGTTGAAGAGGCCCTCCATGCCCGCCACCGCTGCGGGTTGGTTCTTCGCCATGTACCTGCCGTGCAGGTCGCCGGTGGGAAAAATTTGCAGGATGCAGGAGATAATTCCGGCGACGACTCCCAGCTTGAGGAAGGTGCGGCCGTATCTTTCGTCTCGGCGTTGCAGGACGTAGAGCGCGCCGACCGACGCCATGACGAAGGAGGCCGTGACCACCGAGCCGCACATGTTGTGCGCGTACTGCAGCCAGGCCCAGGGGTTCAGCATCAGGCCCCAGAAGCTGCTGACCTCAAAGACACCGTTGGGCAGAATGCGATAGGCGACGGGATGCTGCATCCACGCATCGGTGACGATGATGAAGAAGCCGGAGATCCAGGAGCCGAGAAAGACGAGAAAGGCGGAGGTCCAGTGCATCCAGCGCGAGAGCCGCTTCTCGCCGAAGAGGAAGAGGCCGAGGAAGGCGGATTCCAGGAAGAAAGAGAAGATGCCTTCCATTGCCAGCGGCATTCCGATGACTCCGCCGGTGCGCCGGGAGAACTCCGACCAGTTGGTGCCGAACTGGAATTCCATGGGGATTCCGGTGACGACGCCGAGGAGGAAGTTGACGGCGAAGATCCTGGCCCAGAAGCGGGCCGCGACGTCGTACTTTGCGTCGCCGGTCTTCAGCGCCAGCGACTTCAGGACGACGATGAGCAGGGCCAGGCCCATGGTGAGCTGGGG